>NZ_JBHRYU010000003.1:0-379111 GCF_042649185.1 Cohnella sp. GCM10012308 | reverse complement strand
GCACCCGCACCCGCACCTGCACCTGCACCCGCACCCGCACCCGCACCCGCACCCGCATCCGCACCCGCACCCGCACCCGCACCCGCACCCGCACCCGCACCCGCACCCGCACCCGCACCCGCACCCGCACCCGCATCCGCACCCGCACCCGCACCCGCACCCGCACCTGCACCTGCACCTGCACCCGCACCCGCACCCGCACCCGCACCCGCATCCGCACCCGCACCCGCACCCGCACCCGCACCCGCACCCGCACCTGCACCTGCACCCGCACCCGCACCCGCACCCGCATCCGCACCCGCACCCGCACCCGCACCCGCACCTGCACCTGCAACCTCTGAACCCTCACCAACCCATACTGCCTGCTTGATGAAGCCACCCCATCTTAAGGGCCGAAAAACAGTAGACGCGCCAGGCGAAACTGTTCTCGTTCAGGGCGATTATGTTTTAATGGGAGTAGCGGTTTGGCTGGAATGAGCGACGGAAGAGGGAGCACATCATGCGGAAGACGATCGGTCTGTTCGCCCACGTAGATGCGGGGAAGACGACCTTTGCGGAACAGATGCTTTACCATACGAACAGCATCCGGGCGCGGGGCAGGGTCGATCACAAGGATGCTTACCTGGACAGCCACGAGATCGAGCGGGCGCGTGGGATTACGGTTTTTGCGGATCAGGCGGTCTTGTCTTATGAAGGCGCGACTTATTATTTGATCGATACGCCGGGGCACGTCGACTTCTCGCCGGAGATGGAGCGGGCCGTGCTCGTTATGGACTACGCGATCGTCATCGTCAGCGCGGCGGAGGGCGTCCAGGGGCATACCGAGACCGTCTGGCAGCTGCTGCGCAAGCATGGCGTGCCGACGTTTTTTTTCATTAATAAGACGGACCGGGTCGGCGCCGACGCGGAAGGCGTTCTTGCGGAGATCCGCATGCACCTCACGCCGGACGCGGTGTCGATTGGAGCGTGCGTGACGGCGGACGGCGTCGTCGGCGAATCGCTGCGGGAGCGCCTCGCGGAGCGGGACGAAGCCTTGCTGGAGGCGTACCTGGAGGGGCGCGAGGATCCGGCGTTTTGGCTGGAGGCGCTGCGGACGCTGATTCGCGAAGGCCGGCTCTTCCCTTGCGCGAGCGGCTCCGCGCTGCAGGATGCGGGCGTGGCGGAATTTCTGGCGCAGCTGCACCTGTTGACGACAGCCGATTATGATGAGGCGGCGCCGTTTGGCGGGCGGGTCTACAAGATTCGCCACGATGCGAACGGCGTGCGGCTGACCTTCATCAAGGTGCTGAGCGGCACGCTTCAAGTGCGCGACGAGCTGGCTTATGAGAGCGGCGGCGTCCGGTACGCGGAAAAGGTTACGCGTATGCTGACGTTCAACGGGAGCCGATCGCATACCGTGGACCGGGCGGCTGCGGGCGATCTGATCGCGGTCACCGGACTGTCCGCTGCCGAGGCTGGCCAGGGGGTCGGCGTCTATACGGACAAGCACACTTACGAAATGGTGCCGACGCTGCAGTCCAGCGTGATCTTCCCCGCGTCGCTGAACGTCAAGGACGTGCTGCGCGCTTTTCAGATGCTCAACGCCGAAGATCCGTCCCTGAACGTCGTCTGGGAGGAGAGCCTTCAGGAGATTCATCTGCACGTCATGGGCCTGATCCAGCTTGAAGTGCTGGAGCAGGTGGCGAAGGAGCGCTTCGGGATGGACATCTCCTTCGGGCCTCCGGAGATCCTCTATAAAGAGACGATCCGTGCGGCCGTCAACGGATACGGACACTTCGAGCCGCTGCGGCACTACGCCGAGGTGCATCTGCTGCTCGAGCCAGGGGAGCGGGACAGCGGGCTTGCGTTCGCGAGCGTCTGTTATCCCAACGACTTCAGCACGGGCAACCAGAATCTCGTGAGGACGCATCTCTATGAGCGGGAGCACCACGGCCTTTTGACGGGCATGCCGGTCACCGACCTCAAGATAACGCTGCTGCGGGGCGCTGCGCACAACGAGCATACGCACGGCGGCGACTTCCGGGAGGCGGCCTTCCGGGCGCTGCGGCAGGGGTTGGAGAAGGCGGAGAACGTGCTGCTCGAGCCCTATTACGATTTTAAAATCAAAGTGGGCATCGACGAAATGGGCCGAGTGCTGTCCGACATTCAGCGCGCCAGCGGGCAGTTCGAGCCGCCGGATACGTCAGCTGGGCATGCGATCGTCGTCGGCCGGGCGCCGGTGGCGACTTTTATGGACTACGCGACGGAGCTGGCGTCCTTCACGCACGGCCGGGGCAGCATCCGCTGCGTCTTCGGCGGCTACGGCGAGTGTCACAATGCGCAGGAGGTCATCGATCGGAAAGGCTACAGGAAGGACGCGGATCCGCTGTACACGTCCTCCTCGATATTTTGCGCGAAGGGGAGCGGTTATACGGTGCCGTGGCAGGAGGCGGAGGCGAAGATGCACTTGTTGTAGCTGCCTGGATCATACGAGAGCCGCCGGGGAGCTTCCCGGCGGCTGTATTTATGGGCTATTCCTCGTCCTCGGCGATCACCAGGATGGATGCGGATGCATGTTTCGGACCGGCGTTGTCCGCGCGTCCGACGACAGGGCTCTGGATGACGATGTCTTCGTCGGTCTCCGGCGCGACGAACGGGAAGGTCGCGCGGATGACCGCGCCGACCGGCAGCCGCTCGGTACGGAATACGACGTTCAGCAAGGATGCCGCGAATCTGAAGTTGAGGAGGTCGACGTTGCCTGTATTATGGACCGTGATGGTGAAAAACACGGTCTCGCCGCCGCGAACGACGGGCTTGTCGACCGTCTCCAAGATCGTGAAGTCGGCGATCGTGAACGTCGTAACGGAGGCAGGCGCCTGCTCGAACGGCGTTTCGTTGGAGAACGCGGTCGCGATGCTTGCGAACACTTCGCCGCCCGTCGACTCGGGCGGGATGACGAAAGGTCGGACGAACGCCCGACTCTCCCCCGGCGCGAGCGAGGGAATCGTCGTGCTGAAGCCCGTCAGGCTCTCGAACACTCTCACATGCGTCAGCGTGAACGCGGACGTATTCGTGACGGTTACGGTGAAGTAGACTGTGGTACCGGGCGGCGCGATCGGACGATTGACGACATTGGTCAGGGCGAGCGCAAAATGGGGCAGCGCGATGATGACCTGCGCCTCGCTCTCGACCGGGTTGGCCTGCGGCGACGTGACGAGCACCCGATTGTCGACGATCGTGCCTTGCAACGTGTTCGGCGGAACCGCATAGATGAATTCAACGATCGCTTGCTCGCCGGCCGCCAGCGCCGGGATGCGCCGCTGCGTGCCGGTCAGCGAGTCCCGCACGACGATATCGCTCGCCGTCGCGCCGCCGATATTCTCGACGCGGACGGCGTAGACGATCGTGCCGCCGGGCGCGGCGACCGTGCTCGTCGCGAGCTTGGTCGCGCGCAGCTCGGTGCCCGTCAGCATCGCATAGACGATGAGCTCCGCCGAGACGCTCTGCGACGGCGTCTGCGCCGAGCCCGCGGTGAAGACGTTGCGGATGATTGTGCCTTCCGGTACGCCGGGCACCGTATACGGCACGGTCCGGACGGCGGTCTCGCCGGGCTGCAGCACGGGAATCGTCTCAGCGAACCCGAGCGTTGGATCGGCGAGCGCCACTTGCGTCTGCGGCGCATCCGTCGTGTTGGTGACGCTGAGCGTGTACAGCACGGTCTCGCCCGCCAACGCGACCCCGGGCTCGACGCGCTTGGCCAGCGCGAGGCGCGCGCCGACGACGGTGACGACGGCCTCGGCCTGCGCCGTCCCGGCCTCGGCCGATTCGGCGACGAACACGTTCTCGATGCGCGAGCCGATCGCCGCGTCTGCCGGCAGGACGTAGGACACGATCTCCGCGTGACTCTCGCCGACCCCGAGTCCGGGCACGAACAGGTCGAACCCGAGCAGCGCGTCCGCGAGACGGATCGGTCCGAGCGGCACGTTGCCCGGGTTGGCGACGATCAGCTCGTATTGGATCGTGTCGCCGGGGGAGGCGGTCTGCCGGCTCGGAATCTTGGCGATACCCAGCAGGGGGACGGGCAGCACCTTCAACGCTGCGCTGGCCTCGGATGGCCCCGTCTGATCGGAGACGGCCGTCGCGGTATTGAAGTAGGTCTTGGGCGGCGTCTCGAGCGGGATGAGAAACGGGACTTCGATCGGCACGCGCTGTCCGGGCGCGATCGTGCCGATGGTCGTGTCGAGGCCGAGCGTCGGATCCGTGACGCGGACGCCGGTGAGCGTCGCTGTGCCGCGGTTGACAGCTATCAGCGTGAAGCTCACGGTCGTGCCGGGCGCGGTCTCGGCCCGGTCCGCCAGCTTTTCCAGCGCCAGCAGCGGCAGCGGGAGCACCTCGACGGTGACGCCGACGGTCAGGGGCGGCAGGCCGTCGACGACGGTCGTGGCCGTATTGACGATCAAAGTGCCGGCAGGCGTCGACCCGGGAATGAGATAAGGAAAATCGGCGGTCACCGTCGCCCCCGCAGGGATACGGTCGATGACTGTGTCGATGCCGAGCAGCGGGTCGGTGACATGCACGTTGACGAGATCGACATTGCCGTCGTTGGCGGTCGTCAGCGTGAAGACGACGGCTTCGCCGGGCAGCGCAAGCTTTTTGTCGACCGTTTTGACGACCTGCAGCGACGGCGAGGTCGCGACGATGACGTCGGCCACGGCCTTAAGCGACTCCGGAACGGCAGCGTTGGAGACCGTCACGACGTTGGTGACGATGCCGGGCGGCGTTCCGGGCGGGATTTTATAAGGGTATGCCCGGACGAACGAAGCCAGCGGTTCGAGCGATGGTATCGTGAAGCGAAGTCCGAGCAGCGGGTCGTCCACGAGGATGTCGACGAGGCCGAGCGTGCCGGTGTTGACGACTTCGATCGTGAACGTGACGGTCTCGCCCGGAGCGGCAGTGGAGCGATCCGAAAACTTGACGAGCGACAGGCCGGGAACCGGCGTACAGTGACAAGCGACGATCGGCGTATGAAAATGCAAGGTTTTTGCCGGCGCCGAATAGTCGATGACCGGCTCCGCGCTCTGCAAGTGGGCCGGCTCGGCGTATTCGATGTAGGTCAGGTCGTCGATGTTCGTATGAATGCGGTCGCCTGTCGCGAAGGCGTTGGATTGCAGACGATAGGTCAAGGCGACGAGCGTCCGGCTCCTTGGCGAGAGCAGGCCGAGCGGCATGACGCCGAGATCGAGGGCGATCGAGCCGTCCGGCAGGACGGCTGCGTCGCTCACGTCGGGCAGCAGCGGCGCCTTGAGATATACGGTGAAGTCGGGGTCCGAGGGATCGACGACGTCGGGCTGGTTCGGCGACTTCAGCAGCAGCCCGTTGCGCACGCCGCTTATATGGATCGAGCCCGGGATATAGGAGAAGAGCGCCGTATTGATCCGGTCGCGCAGGACGACGCGGCAGCCTGCGGCGAGCACGAACAAATCCTGTACCAACGTCTCCAGCAGCGCTTCGATCTGGGCGGCCGGGTCGCTCGTATTCGCTTCCCTGAAGAAGGAGGGCGCGGATACGGTGCTCTCTAGCAGCTCGAGAACGTCCTGCCTGTCGTACGGTCCGGGGGTCTGCGCCTCGATGTTGATGCCCAGGCCGAAGAGCGAGACGTTGCCGTCGGCGGGATCCTTGAGTCTCGCAGCGATGCCCAGTTGCCGGTCGGCCGCCAGAGCGATCTCCGCGAACGTCGACGAGCGGTTCGAGATCTCGCTGACGAGCGTCGGGAGCGTTTGCTGCAGCTGTACGAAGTATTTCCAGGCCTGGCCGGGCGCGTCGGGAAAAAACGCCGCGTCGGTATCGCCGGGAGCCGCTACGGCGTCGGGATATTGCGGATTGATCGACCGATTCGCCTGGCCGTCCGTGATCAGGATCGCCGCGCGGCGGCGGATGTCGCCGGACTGGGCGAATCCCGGCGTCCGAAAGAGCTGGTACGCGGCCTGGATGCCCGCCTCCGTATTCGTGTCTTCCCCGTACGGGATCGCCCAGACGAGATTTTGCAGGATGGTGTTGCCCGCGTATCCTGTCGGATTGATGCTATAGGTCAGCTCCGTCGGCGTCAGCGGGATGCCCGCCGCGACCGCTTTAATCTGGTTGTTGGCGTAGGTCGGTTCCGCAGGGCTGTATACGGTGACGATATAGTCGGCGAGGACGGTGTCCGGCAGCGGATTGCCCGCCGCATCGTAGATATCGCTATATCGAATCTTGTAGTAATTATAGTAGCTGTACAAGCTCAACTGCGCGCTGGCGGCGCGGGGCACGGTCTGGGCTTCGAACGCGTCGAGCGCGGAGGCGCTGACGTTGGATTGGTTGCGGTAGCCGAGGATCTGTCCGATATAATAGCCGGGCAGGCCCGAGCTTCGCTTCCAGGCGAACAGCGTGCCCGGGTAATCGTAGGACAAGCCGGTACCGCTCGCGTTCGGCTGAAATGCGGTTCTGGCGTAGGGGACGATCGTGACGGTCGTGTCCCGGTTGACGGCCCACATCTGATTGATCGTCGAGACGATGGCCCGCTTGGCCTGCACGAACTTCGTGCTGCCGCCCGTCATCATGCTCGACGTAACGTCCAGCACGAAGACGACGTCGAGCGGGTGGGAAGGATAGTATTCGAAGGTGGCGGCCCCCGAATCCACTTCAAGCGTTACCGTCGCTACGCAGTCGCATTCCTCGGACGATTCAAGCGTCGCTCCCTTGGAGATTCGCAGCAGGTCCGTATATGCAACCGTGCCTCCCGCTCCCTGATTTAACGCGGCGTCGAATAACACGGAGCTTCCCGAGCCGATCCAGTAACCCGGCGCCGCGGGATCGTCCGTCGGCCGCACGTTGTCCATCGATCATCCCTCCTCCAATCGATTGCATCGGAATAACCTATTCGCTCGCCTGGAAGTCCTATGACAAGGGCGGGGCAAGCTTTTTCCGCGGAATATGAAACCATACCGCCCGCTGCGCCGTACAAACTCAGGATCGCGCTTCGCCGCAATCTTGTGCCGCATATCCGCATATCGACTCCGAAGGGGAGTAGCTGCCACAATAAAGTCGTCAATACGAGAGCTTGCTCTCCGGCTTTATTGGCATTGCCGACTATGGCATTGTTAGCGAGACCTTTGCCCTTGAACAAGGCAGAGGTCTCTTTTGTTTTGTTCGAGGGATGAACGGGCGGCAGGCCGACGATTCGGCACAAACTTCGAAAAGAGGAGGATTAATCATGGACTTTGCATTGCTGATGGAATACGGCTGGGTGCTGCTCGTGCTGATCGCGCTCGAGGGGCTGCTCGCCGCCGACAACGCGCTCGTGCTGGCGATCATGGTCAAGCATCTGCCGGAGAAGGAACGGAAGAAAGCTTTGTTTTACGGTCTCGCGGGGGCATTCGTGTTCCGTTTCGCCTCGCTGTTCGCGATTTCGTTTCTGGTGGACGTCTGGCAGGTGCAGGCGGTTGGCGCGCTGTATTTGCTGTTTATCGCACTCAATCATATTTTCAGAAAAGCGATCGTGAAAAAGGGCGAGCGGGACGCGGAGCCGCACACGGGCGCGAAGCCCAAGTCGGGCTTCTGGGCGACCGTCATCAAGGTGGAGGTCGCCGACATCGCCTTCGCGATCGACTCGATCCTCGCGGCCGTAGCGCTCGCAGTCGCGCTGCCGGAGACGACCTTGCCGCGCATCGGCGGCATGGACGGCGGACACTTCGCCGTCATCTTCCTGGGCGGATTCCTCGGACTGCTGATTATGCGCTTCGCGGCTAACCTGTTCGTAAAGCTGCTAGAGAGTCGTCCGTCGCTCGAGATCGCCGCCTTCGTCATCGTCGGCTGGGTTGGCGTCAAGCTCGCGGTGCACACGCTGGCGCATCCGTCGCTGCACGTCATCCCGCACGACTTTGCGGAGTCTACGGGCTGGAAACTGACGTTCTACGTCGTGCTGATCTTGATTGCCGTGGGCGGCTGGCTGCTGTCAGGCGGCAAGGGCAAGGGGACGGGCGAGGGCAAAGGGATGGACGAGGGCGGTGAAGCGCGCCGGGCGCTGTCGGCGGCCAAGCCGGAGTAGAGTCGGGAAGTTTTGTCTAGCTGAACCGGCCGGGGCAGGGAGCGAGGCAGAACGGACGATTACATGAAGAGTCGGGCGCGGGAGCGTCCGGCTATTTTTGCGTTGTCAGGCGTGGTGGGAGATGCGATAAGTGTTAAAAGGCAGTTATTTACTCGCGGCTCGATATTCTGCATTGAATAGTTGCTAGAAGGCATTTAATCTACGGCAAAAGAATGAAAATTGGCCGGCGCAGGCGGATTAGATGCTTTTGAGCCATTATTTCTTTGAATGGGGAGATTCGTATCCGGATAGATGTCTTTTAACAGCTATTTGTCGGCGAGGATAGGGGGCTTGGCCGTACTCAAAGCCAAATCGACCGGCCGCGCGTCTAATGTATAGAAGCTGTAGCAATGGCGAAGCGGGTGATGGAGATTCTGGAGTTACTCAAACGAGCGCAAAAAGGCGACAGCGAGGCGTATGCGGAGCTGTTCGGACAGTACGAAGGCGATCTGTACCGCGCGGCATTCGTGTATCTGGGCAATCCCGAGGATGCGCTGGACGCCGTGCAGGAGACGGCCTGCCGTTCTTATAAGGCACTCGGCCGATTAAAGGAGCCGCAGTTTTTTAAAACCTGGCTGATGAAAATCGCGATTCGCTGCGCCACGGACATCTATCGAAGGCGCAATAAGGTCTCGCCATGGGACCCGGCGTACGAGGAGAAGCTGGTTGGAGCGGATGAGAACGACATTCCGCTGGCGCTCTCGCTTCAAGCGTTGCTCGAAGCGTTGGATGCGACGGAGAAGCAGGTCGTCGTGCTCAGATATTACTATGATCTGACGATACGCGAAGTGTCCGAGGTGCTGGAGCTGCCGTTGGGGACTGCGAAGACGATACTGTATCGTGCGCTGGCGAGGCTCAAGCAGCGAGCAGGAGAGGAGGGGCAGGATGCCTACCGATGAGTTGAAAAGGTTGATGGAGTCGATCCCCCTCCCGGACGAGCTGCGCGAGCGGAGCCGTGCGGGGATCGCGGCGGCGGCGCTGGAACGACAGCGTCCGAAGAGACGGTACCTGGAGAGACGCCGGGGCAAGCGCGCGCTGGCGATCGCCGCCGCCTTGCTTGCTTTGCTCGTCTTGTCGGCGGGCATCGCGAACCATGACCGGGTGTGGGCCGCGCTGCGCAAGACGTTTCAATTCTCGCCGGGCACGGGGATCGTGACGGAGGAAGAATCGCCGTCCGAGCGGTACGTGCTAAAGAAGCCGATCGTGCTTGACATTGGCAAAGGTAAAATCACGATCACCGGCATCCTGTCCGATGAAGAGATGACGTATATTACGATGACGGGGGAGCAGGCGCCGCGCATAGACAGTCTGGAACTGGTGAATGAGCAAGGCGAGGCGCTAACCCTGAAGCGTACGATGGCCTCGTGGACGACAGACGAGTGGACCACGTCCTTCTGGCAAAAGGGCAGGCTGAGCCTGAAGGGGGCGATCAAGATCCGGCTGCCGCTGCAACCGGCGAGGGAGGTCGAAGCGCGCCTCGAGCAGGCGACTGCTGCTGCCAGCTACGCGGAGTTAGGCAAGACTTCATCGGTAAACGGACTCTCCGTGACTGCGATTGCGGACCGCGTGGGCGACCGGGCGAGGATTTCGCTGGTATCGCCGCCTCAGACCTCTTTTCGGATCGACAGCTATGGGATCATCACAGCGGCGCGATATGGCTCGAACAATCCTCTGACCGTGATGGATGAAACGGGGACACCGCTCGAGCTATCGTTCGTGCGGGGCATGGGCGCTCCGCAGAGCGAATTTTATTTTCCGCTAAGCGACCGGCTAGGGGCTTCGTATACGATGAGCATTCCGGAGATCAGCGTCGCTTATCCCGAAGAGGTGACCGTGAAGCTGCCGGCCGTTACGACCGAGGGGCTAAACAAGACATTCGAGATCGCGGGATACCCAGTTACGATCACCAAGACCGAACGCGTGAAGCCGGGCAGTCTGCGGATTTATACGGACCTTCACACAGAGGAGCAGCCGGACCGCATGCTATATAACCTTGATGTCGACAGGAGCTCGATGGCCAAGCTGGATGACCGCACCGGGGCAGTCGAGTACATGGAGTTCGAGGTGGAGCCCAACGCCAAGTCGGTCACCGTGACGTTCACGAGGCCGACCGCGGTCCTGCGCGGCCCTTGGATATTCGAGTGGACAGCGGACGAGATTCAGCCTTAAACGCGAAGCGGGCACCGGTCGATCCGGCGCCCGCTTCTTTTTTTTGCGAATTCTGCTCAGAAGCAAGTAAACGATTCGATCCGGTCCAGGCTGATCCCGGAATACATCCAGAAAAAGCCGTTCCACCTAAAGCCGGACACCGAGGTTCTGCCTACGAAAGTCGGATAGAACCAGAAGCCTTGGCCGTTGCGGGGCCAGATGTACGTGTTGCGGAACAGGCAGCCGCGGATGGCGCCCGGATCGACGGCAAGGGCCGATGCGGTGAGCGGTCTCGGCGGCGGAGACTGCGGCGGCGGCGCGGTAGGCGCCTGCTGCGTGCCTTGCGGTCCGATCGGTGGCATAAAGGCCATTATTTCTCACTCCTCGTCATTAATGAGGCTGGCTGCTGCGATTAGAGCAGCGAGATGGTCAGCAGGTTGAAAAGCACGAGCGGCAGCACGAAGCCGGGGTTTCCGAACGGAACCTGCGGGCCGGGGAAGAAGGCGCGGCTGTCCGGGATGCTCATGTACAGGATGCCTCTGTCGCTGTGCATGAGGTGTCCTTCGAACACATCGCCTTCAAGCGTCTCGACTCTGGCCAGCTTGCCGGCGTGCTGGGCGCAAAGCCCGTGCATGTGGTCCTTCACGGATTTCAGCGCTTCATGGACATGGGATGCGCATTGGTAGAGCGGCGTCGAAGCGCCGCCGGTGGCGTACGTTGAGCTCATGGCGATACCTCCGTCTGTTTGAACATAGGATAACGTATGCGCATGCCTAGTCCGGCGTTCCGGAAGCGTGGGAATCGTGCGGGGAGGGTACTTTACGAGGATGGTATGATTAGAAGACCCGGGCTTCGCAAGCCTTCATACTTAACTTTAGAACTGGGATGAATCGATATGTTTAGACTGCTGGGCAGAGCCTTCCGCGATTTTCGCGCCACTTATCCGAAGCTCCTGCTTTTCGAATACTTGTATATGCTGGCCACGAGCTTCATCGTCGTACCCGTCATTACGTACATGTTCAACCGGATTCTGACGGTCGTCGGCTCCGGCTCCCTGCTCAACGGCGATGTCTACCGGCTTGGACAGAGTTACGATGGCGTGCTGGGTCTCGCGCTGATCGGCATGGTCGCGTCCCTCGCCGTACTGATCGAGTTGATCGTGCTGATCGTCCTCGTGCAGCAGCATTATTTCGGCAAAAACATTGCCATCGCGGATGCGGTAAAAACGACGATCCGACAGACGCCGCGGCTGCTCGGCTTCGGTATTTTTCAGCTGATGTTCATGCTGCTCGTGCTGATTCCGTTCATCGACTCGCCGCTGTCGGCCTCGTTTTACGCGCTGTTCAACGTTCCGGTCTTCCTGAACCGCGAGGTGGCCGACGCATCGTTCACGATGACGTTCGTGTATGCCGTACTTATCGTCGCCGCGTTGTACGCGCTGCTGCGGTGGGTATTCGCCCTGCACTTCATCGTGCTGGAGGGGAAGACGACGACCCAGGCGATTCGCAGCAGCCAGGCGCTGACGCGGGGCAGGCGGACACAGCTCTTCCTGTCGCTGTTCCTGTTCAACGCGACCGTATTCGCAGCGGGCTCGGCGGCCATCTCGTCGCTTTCCTACCTGCCCTCTTGGCTGAACATCAACGTGCTGACAATCTTTTCCCGTCATTACTCGCTGACGTTGTCGACTATTTTGACATACATGTTCGCCTTGCTGCTCCTGCCGGTCAATATCATCCTGCTGACGCGGCTGTTTTACAACTTCGGCCGTTCCCATGGCGTGAAGCCGCAGGATCACTTGGCTATATATCGCAGCAGGCTCGGGCGGCTGGAAGGCCGCGTCGGACGTTATTTGAAGGGGCTGCGTAAAAGACGCCTGCTGTTCGTGTCCGTGGCGGTCATCTATGTGAGCCTGTCGTTATTTATCGGATTGCGGGCGAACGGCAGTCTCGTCTACGCCAAGTGGAGCGTATTGATCGCGGCGCACCGCGGCGACACGACCGGCAGTCCGGAGAACTCGCTGCAATCGATTCTCTCTGCGATCGACAAGGGCATGACGGCGGCGGAGCTGGACGTGCAGTTGACCAAGGATGGGGTCGCGGTGCTGTTCCACGATGCGAATCTGCTCCGGATGACCGGCAAGAACGCGCGCATATCCGACCTTACCTACGCGCAGCTTGGCAGCCTGGACCTCGGGGAGGACGAGAATGGGGAAACGGTGCGGATCCCGACGCTTGGCGAGGTGTTGTCCGAGGCGCAGGGGCGCATCAAGCTGATCGTCGATCTCAAGCCGTACGGCGCGGGAGAGCCGCTGGCCGAGGAAGTCGTCCGGCTGATCCGGGAGACCGGGATGGAGCAGGACGCCTACGTCCAGTCGTTCGACGGCGACGCGCTGCGGCATATCCGGACCATCGATCCCGACATCAAGATCGGACGGATCCTGTACTTCGCGCTCGGCAATCTGTCCGCGCTGGACGTCGACTTCTACACGGTCGAGCAGATCATGCTGACCAAGCAGCTCGTGAATCAGGCGCATGCCGGCGGCCGCGAGGTATGGGTGTGGACGGTCAACGACAGGCGGGCGCTGAAGGAAGTGCTGAAGTTCCAGATCGACGGCATCATCACCGACAATCCGACGATGGCGCAATCGATGGTCGAGGTGGATCTATAGAGAAGCGGCAATTCATGGGGCTGGATGAATAGAGCAGAAGAGCAGGGGAACAGGTTCAAAAGCGATGGGGCGGGTGCGATGGCAAACGCCTCTCGTAGTGGAGGCGATGGGCCGGATTGGGCCGGTGCGATGGCAAACGCCTCTCGTAGTGGAGGCGATGGGCCGGATTGGGCCGGTGCGATGGCAAACGCCTCCCGTAGTGGAGGCGATGGGCCGGATTGGGCCGGTGCGATGGCAAACGCCTCTCGTAGTGGAGGCGATGGGCCGGATGCGGCGGTTGCTATGGCAAACGCCTCTCGTAGTGGAGGCGATGGGCCGGATGCGGCGGTTGCTATGGCAAACGCCTCCCGGAGTGGAGGCGATGGGCCGGATTGGGCCGGTGCGATGGCAAACGCCTCCCGTAGTGGAGGCGATGGGCCGGATTGGGCCGGTGCGATGGCAAACGCCTCTCGTAGTGGAGGCGATGGGCCGGATGCGGCGGTTGCTATGGCAAACGCCTCTCGTAGTGGAGGCGATGGGCCGGATGCGGCGGTTGCTATGGCAAACGCCTCCTGTAGTAGAGGCGATGGGCCGGATTGGGCCGGTGCGATGGCAAACGCCTCTCGTAGTGGAGGCGATGGGCCGGATTGGGCCGGTGCGATGGCAAACGCCTCTCGTAGTGGAGGCGATGGGCCGGATTGGGCCGGTGCTATGGCAAACGCCTCCCGTAGTGGAGGCGATGGGCCGGATTGGGCCGGTGCGATGGCAAACGCCTCTCGTAGTGGAGGCGATGGGCCGGATGAGGCGGTTGCTATGGCAAACGCCTCCCGTAGTAGAGGCGATGGGCCGGATGGGGCGGGTGCGATGGCAAACGCCTCTCGTAGTGGAGGCGATGGGCCGGATTGGGCCGGTGCGATGGCAAACGCCTCTCGTAGTGGAGGCGATGGGCCGGATGCGGCGGTTGCTACGGCAAACGCCTCTCGTAGTGGAGGCGATGGGCCGGATGGGGCGGGTGCGAGGACGTCAGGACGTCCTCAATCGCCTTCCGGCAGCAGGCTCAGCACCCACCTGCACCACTCGGTGTTCGTTTGATTCGACATGATCGCCTTGCGCGTGAGCAGATAAGCGCCAAATAGCGGATGGGAAGGCTCGGGCAAACCTGCTTCGGGCCATTCGGCTTTTTCCATCAGCTCACCCAGCTTGCTCTCGTACTTCAGCCGCTGCTCCTCGTGGAAGGTCAGACGGTCGGCGAGCATTTTCCGGGCGGATTCGCGCTTGGCATAGGACATGCAGAACACCTTCAGCATCATCTCGTCACGGAGCGCGGGCTCGGCCGTCGGCTGGTCGAACCAGTCCTTGAGCGCTTCCTGGCCTTTGCCGGTCAGGGAATACACTTTCTTGTCGGGTTTGTCGCGCTGCGAGACCAGCTCGAAGCTAATGTAGTCGTCCTGCTCGAGCTTGGCGAGCAGCGGATAGATCTGGCTGTGCTTGGCGGGCCAGAACGGTTGGATCCGCAGCATCAGATCGTAGCCGGAAAAAGAAGATTGCGCGAGCAGGCTCAGCAGACCGTAGGAGAGGGTGTTCAAATCGTTGCTCCTTTATCAGCAAAATTGCTTTGACACAGACGAGGAAGAGTAGTAATATTATGGCGTTTTCCTATATGTAAATATAGACATATAAAGCTGGGAGATGGAGAGAGCTATTATGAATACGGAAAAGAAGACGCCGGAGGTTCGTTTTTGGCCGGTTATGTTGTCCATTTTTATCGGTTCCTTCTTGTGCGTCCTGGCCTCGGCGACGATCAATCTCGCGCTCGAGCCGCTCAAGGACCACTTTCACACTACGCTGAGCTCGGTCCAGTGGACGCTCACGGGCTTCATGCTCGCGATGGGCACGACCGCCCCGATCGTCGGCTACCTGGGCGAGCGATTCAGCTACAAAAGGCTGTACCTGTTCTCCCTCATCGGCTTCACCGCAGCTTCCGCGCTGTGCGCGGCCGCATGGAGCGAGGCTTCGCTGATCCTGTTCCGGGTGCTCCAAGGCTCCTTCAGCGGGCTGATCATCCCGGCTACCATGTCCATTATCTATCAAATCATCCCGCGCGGCAAACAACCGATGGCCATCGCTTTCTGGGGTTTGTCCGCGATGCTGGCGCCGGCGTTCGGGCCGACGATCAGCGGTTATTTGCTGCAGAACTTCGATTGGCAATGGCTGTTTATCATGAACATCCCGATCGGCCTGATTGCGATTTTGCTCGTTTACTTGTACATTCCGTATTATCGGCTTAGCGTGCCGAAGTCGTTTGACGGTCTCGGCTTCATCACCGTCGTAGCCAGCAGCACGGCGCTGCTGCTGGCGCTCGGCCAGGGACACAGCTGGGGCTGGGGCTCGTGGAAAGTCCTCTCGCTGCTGCTGGGCGGGCTGGCCATACTGGGCCTTTTCATCTGGCGGGAACTGACGGCCGCATCGCCGCTGCTCAACCTGCGCGTTTTCAAAAACGGCCGCTTCACGCTGAACACGATTATCGCCAACATCATCACGATCAGCCTGTACTCCGGTACGCTGCTGACGCCGGTCTTCCTGCAGCGCATCCAGCACGTGTCCGCGATGGACACGGGCCTGATCCTGCTCCCGGCTTCGCTCGCGATGGCGCTCATGATGCCGATCGTCGGCAAGCTTTACGATATCGTCGGACCGCGCGTGCTCATGTCCATCGGCATCGTGCTGCTCACCGTCGGCACGCTCGCGCTCAGCTGGCTCAGCATCGACGTATCGCACACTTACGTCATCTGGTGGATGATCGTGCGGAACCTGGGTATCGCGTTCGTCGTCATGCCGTCGAGCAACGCGGCCATGGACGAGATCTCGCGGGAAAACTCCGGCCACGCTTCCTCCATCTCGAACTGGACGCGTAACGTCTTCGGCTCCTTCGCGATCGCGATCTTCACGACCCTGCTCGCTTCGCGTTCGGTTGATCACGGTACGGCCCTGGCGATGGCGGGCGACCAGAACCGCGAGCATATCGAGATGATGGCGTTCACGATGAGCGTCAACGACGTGTACCTCATCGCGACGTTCGTCGCGCTCGCGGCCCTGCCGCTCAGTCTGTTCGTCGCCAAGCTCAAGAAGCCGCATGCCGTGCTCGCTTCCGAGACGGTCAAGGCGGAGGTTTCCACTGTAGAAGGGTAATAAGTGAGTAACGTAATAAAAGATTCATGAAGAAGCCGACGTTTGTGGTGGAGTTTCCGCCGCGACGCCGGCTTTTTTGACATTTAAGCACCGAGCAGGTCCGCCGGCTTTCGTCAGGGTTCGCTGTTCATCGACCTTTTACAACCTTTGTTATAGCTGGTATGATGATTCCTTGGCGAGACGCCGTCCCGCCGGGAGGAGGCTGCCGTATTGGTTTTTAGCTCGGTCGGATTTTTGTTTTTCTTTTTGCCGCTCGTGCTCGCGTCGTACTTCATTGTTCCTTTTAAATATAAGAACGCAGTGCTGCTCCTGTTCAGCTTGATCTTCTACGCATGGGGGGAGCCTCAATACATCCTGCTTATGATCGTGTCCATCCTGTTAAACTACGGTTATGGCATCTGGATTGAGACTGCGGGTAGCCGGTACGGCGGGCGCAAGCTCGTGCTCGCCTCCGCGATTGTCGTGAATCTCAGTCTGCTGGGCTTCTACAAATACGCGAACTTCGTCGTCGATGTCGTGAATACCACGCTCCATACGAACCTACAACTAGAGCCGGTGCCGCTGCCTGTCGGAA
The DNA here is from genome assembly GCF_042649185.1 of Cohnella sp. GCM10012308. Classification (NCBI taxonomy): domain Bacteria; kingdom Bacillati; phylum Bacillota; class Bacilli; order Caryophanales; family Paenibacillaceae; genus Cohnella; species Cohnella sp. GCM10012308. The sequence goes on along the minus strand of NZ_JBHRYU010000003.1, from coordinate 362,452 downwards.
TTTCCTTTTATACGTTCCATGCGCTCAGCTATTTGATCGACGTGTACCGGAGGAAGGAAGAAGCGCAGCGCAATCTATTCCGGTTGTCGCTGTACATTACTTTTTTTCCGCAGCTGGTGGCGGGTCCGATCATCCGCTACCACGATATCGCGGCCCAGCTTCGCAATCGCGTCTTCGCCTCGGTCCAGTTCGCTGAGGGCATCCAGCGCTTTATGATGGGCTTGGCTAAAAAGATCCTGTTGGCGAATCCGCTGGGCGCCGTGGCGGACGACCTGTTCGCCGCAGCTCCGGGCGACCTGTCCACCGCTAGCGCCTGGATCGGGATCGTCGCTTATACGGGTCAGATTTACTTCGACTTCTCGGGATACAGCGATATGGCCATTGGCCTAGCCAAGATGTTCGGCTTCGAATTCAAGGAGAACTTCAATTATCCGTACATCGCCGGGAGTATCTCCGAGTTCTGGCGGCGCTGGCACATCTCGCTGGGCAGCTGGTTCAGGGACTACGTGTACATACCGCTAGGGGGGAGCCGCACGGCGCCATGGAGGTTGTATCGCAATCTGCTGATCGTGTGGGCGCTGACCGGTTTCTGGCATGGAGCGAGCTGGACGTTTATGGCGTGGGGGGCGTACTACGGGGTACTGATCGCGCTGGAAAAAGCGGGACTCGAGAAGCTGCTCCACCGCATCTATCCGCTGAATCATATCGCAGTCATGCTGCTCGTCATGATCGGCTGGGTGTTTTTCCGCGCCGACGACTTCGACTATGCGGCGGGCTATCTGGGCGCGATGTTTGATGTCCGCGGCGGGCACCTGCTCGATTCCCACGCGCTCTCGCTGCTATCCCTGAATTGGTTCTACTTCGCGGCAGCGGTGCTGGCGGCCGTGCCGATCTATCCCAAGCTCGTCCGTGCACGGCTCAACCCTCCGCTGGCCCGCTTAAGGACAGCTGTCCTCTTTCTGTTTCACTTCTTTCTTTTTGGCGAATCCGTCTTATATCTGATTAATTCGACCTACAATCCGTTCTTATACTTTCGATTTTAAGCGGCAGAGGAGATTATTTTGGATAAAAAAACATCGGTCATCTACATCTTCTTCTTTCTAACGATCGTAGGCGGATTCGCGCTCGTCAGCCTGTGCATGCCGGACAGAGGCAGCTCCGCCATCGAGAACAGGAATTTAAGCCAGTGGCCCGCGATCCGCGCGGAGTCGGTGACGACAAGGCATTTTTTCGTACAGCTGAACGACTATTTTAACGATCAGATCGTACTCAGGGACGGCATGGTCAAGCTGTATCAACGCCAGCAGAACGCCAAGCTGATCAACGCCCTGCTGCTGGAGAACCTGCTGCACCCTGCAGAGCCGGGGCGGCCTGAGGACGGCACCCGGGCCAAGAGTTTGCGCACCGTCTCCAAGCTGATGATCATCAACAACAAATGGATCCTGCCTACGCCCGACCAGATCGTCCATACCGAGCGGATCGACGAATCGACGGTCAAGCTCAACGAAACGGTCCGCGCGGCCGAAGAGCAGCATACCGAGACCTTCTTCATCTTCAACCCGTCGCGGACCAAGTCGCTGATGCATCTGTATCCGGCCTACCTGCAGACGGATGCTTACGCGCAGTCCAAAAGCTACTTTTTGTCCAAGCTCGACAAGTCCGTGAACGTCATCGATATCGAAGACAGGTTCGGCTCCTATACCAAGTCGCAGCTGGAGGAGATGTATCTGGAGACGGACCATCATTGGAATATAAAAGGAGCGTTCAACGCTTACCAGGAGATGATCGAACAGCTGTCCGCGCGCTCCGCCCAGTTCGAGGATAAGCCGCTGTCCATCGACCGCATCGACGTCTCGCAGCTGGCGGAAGGGCGCTTCGAGGGCAGCTTGAATACGCAGATCAATGGCGCCGTCAATATGGCAAAGGCCGACCGCACGATCTTGTACTCGCCTGAGCCTCCGTTCTCCTTCACGCGATTCGCGGTCGTCGACAAAGACGGAAGGCAGACGGTCAAGTCGTTCGATAATTTTTACGGCTTCAAGCCAGGAAGAAGCACTTATACCTACGGGTCGATCTATGGCGGTGACCGGCGGCAGATTACGTACGTCAACGAGGCAGCTAACAACCGGCTGAACGTGCTGCTGATTAAGGATTCCTACATGAATCCGATCACGCCGTACCTGGCCAGGCATTTCTACCAGCTGACCGTATACGACAGCCGCTACTATCCCGCGTTCAGTCTGCAGAGCATCCTGAAGCGCGAACACTACGACATGCTGCTCATCGCCTTCCACGACGACAACTTGTTCAGCGATACCTATAACTTTGAGAAAGGATGAATGCGAGCGGGGGATCGGCGGCGAAGTGTTCCTGTTGGTCAATGCCCGAAGGCCAGCGGTTTTGCACCTTGAATATCAGAAACGCAGGTACGGTGCGTCGATCAGGGCGACGGCCGGCAGCCGGACGGTTCGCATCTAGGACGATGTCTTTCCGCCCTTGACGATGGCGCGCCTCGTCGCCGCCTCGATCACCCGCCAAGGCAGCAGCCTGACGGCCAGCGGCAGCAGGCGCGCGCCACGGCCGATCGGGTAGCGCAGCCGCGAGATGCGGCGCTTGTCGGCCAGGCGCCCCACAAGCTCGGCGACCTCGCGCGGGTCAGGCGCCGTCTCGGCCGTGCGGCGGGCGATGCCGAGCACGGCCTTCAGCGCGTCGGCATAGGGCGAGTCCGGCTGCCCATGCATCTCCGCGAAGCCCTTGGCCCAGATCGCCGTGCGGTACGCGCCGGGCTCGACGAGGGCGACGCGGATGCCGAATGGCGCGACCTCGTGGCGAAGGCTCTCGCTGAAGCCTTCGACCGCGAACTTGGACGCGGCATAAGCGCCGAACCCGGGGATTCCCCACAGGCCGCTCACGCTGCTCATCTGAATGATGGTACCTCCGCCCTGCGCCCGCATCGCCGGCAGGACGGCGCGCGTCATCGCCACGAGGCCGAGGCAGTTCGTCTCCATCTGCGCCCGCCAAGCCGCCATCGGCACCTCTTCGGCGAAGCCGCCGACCGCCATGCCCGCATTGTTCACCAGCACGCCGATCCGCCCGTATCTCCGCAGCATGCCGGACACGGCGGCATCAATCGTTTCCGCATCGGTCACGTCAAGCCTGACGACCTCGATGCTTCCGGCCGCCCCAGCTCGCTCCGCCTCCTGCATGAGCGCCGCCTGCTTCCCCGGGTCCCGCATCGCGGCTACGACCCGGTAACCGCGCTGGGCCAGCTCGATCGCGATGAGCAGGCCGAAGCCGCTGGACGCGCCCGTCACCAACGCCGTTTTCTCAACCTTCCCATACATCGCCATTCCTCTTTCCTCCGGACCCCGACTATAGTTTGTATTTTTGCATCAGCGGTACGCCGATCTTGCCCAGCAGCCCTTCGAGCGCGGACCAGCTGCCTCTTCGCCATGCGGGTAAATGCCGGTCGTACAGCGCCGTGTACTCGATGTCGGCGACCGCGCCGCGATTGCGCTTGAACTGCGCCGCCCCCGAGCTCTCGTGCAGCAGCAGTCCCCGTTCGCGGGCGATGCCGATCAGAAGGGCCGACAGCATCCGATAGAGGCCGTGCGCCTGGGGGCGCGAGGTGTCATACCCGAACAGAGGCGTCGTCATGGCGCCTTCCCGCGCGTAAAACCCGAGGATCGCTTCCAGTCTGCCGGTGGTGACGTCGCGGTAGCCGTGCAGCTCAAGCGTGCCCTCGGCAAGCGCCTGCTCGTAGAAACGCGCCGTGAACTGCGGATTGTACAGCGAATATTTGTCTAAATACAGCATCTTGTACAGCTCCGCGATGCGCGGGATATCCGCCGGCACGATATCCGCGGGGCCGACAGCATGATAGCCGTGCTTCTCCGCCAGCGCCCGGTCGCGCTTCAGCAGCCAGCGGGCTTTGGCATTCGCGAATTCCGGGTCGCCGGTGCGCAGCAAATAGATCTGCCGGCTGGGCACGAGGCGGCATCGGCGTCCGCGAAGCAGGTGCATTTCTCGCGCGTTCAGCGAGACGTTAAGGGACCGGAAGGCGATAGCGTGGCCCGGAAACGCGCGGATCAGGCGGTCCAACGCCGCCGACCATTGTTCGTCCGACAGCGCGGGATACAGGTTGGTGGACAGCAGCCAGTTGTTGACGTGTACGATGCGGTTGAACCGCGTCGCCTTCAGCAGGCCGCCGATTCCGGTCAGCACCGCGGACAAGGCGACGATGAGCGCGCGATTGCGGAGCAGCGAGAGCTCCTGCCGGGCATAGCTCACATAGTGCGTGTAGGGCGAGCACACGTAGGAGTTGGCGTACTCCGCATCATTGACGGTGACGGGCACGGGGATGCCGTCTACGCTCATGACGAGGAGGCGCGTACGGACGTTGCCAACATATGCCTCGCTGCCGCTCTTTATGATCGGGAGCAGATAACGCCTTGCGTATCGCCCGTATACCGTGTCGGGCCAGGGACAATCTTCGATATTCGTGCTGTCGTAAAAAACGACCGATAGGCTCACGGTGCGTACCTCCGTTCGACGCGGCGGAGTTTGCGGTCGCCGGGCATGCGTGCATAGGACGTAAAAGAGAGCGCGGGGGCGATGCAGCATAGGCGTTCGCACAGTGCCTCGACCGCCTGTCGGATCCGCGACTCGGCCGCTTGGCGCATGTCGTCGTCACGCAGATCGAGCTCGACCGTCCACCGATCCGGCGCCGTCTGTACGGCCCGGTACTGCTCGATCTCGCTAGACGCCCCGATGATCGCCCGCGTCACGAAGTCCGGATAAACGGGAATGGGCGCCGCGCCCGGCTGGAAGGCCGAGGCGTAGAAAATGTCGTCGCACCGCCCCTCGATCCGCTCGATCGCGGTAAAGGGCGAGCCGCAGGGACAGGGCACCGTACGCTCGACGAGCAAGTCGTTCAGCCGGTAGCGGACGATCGGCTGCGTCCGGCGCGAAAAGTCGGTGACGACGGGCACAAACGTGCCTGGTTTGCCCGGAACGTATGCCTTTTCGATATAGACGAGATCTTCGTTCAGATGCAGCGTGCCGTGCGCGCAGGTGCAGCCGAGAAAGCCTTCGGTGCATTGATACACCTGGTGCAAGGTCTGGCCGAAGGCCCGTTCGATGACCGCGCGGTCCAGCGGGTCGAGCACCTCGGCGGCGGCGATAATCCGGCGGGGCCGTACGCCCTCGAGACTGCCCGAGAGGGCCGCGTCCGCCAGCATGCGCAGCATGGAGGGCGGAGCCGCGATCAGATCCGGCCGTTCGGCACGCAACCGCTGCAGATTCGCGTCGATCGGGTCCAGCAGGTCGTAGAATCCGAACTTCAGCCTCCGGCCTCCGACGGACGCATACAAATTGCTGTTGGCACGCAGGAAAAAAGCGATCTTAAAGCGGCTAAGCAGCGAGACCGGCAGCAGCTTGCCGAGCACCGTTCCTGCCCAGGCCGCCTGCTCCTCGGGACTCACGAGAAACAGCCCGCGGTTGCCGGAGGTGCCTGACGACAGGCCGACGGTGATGCCGCCAAGCGCGGGCGTGAAGTCGCGCGACCGCTCCGCCGCCTCCGCGACGGCGAACGCCTCTTGTTTGGTGATGCCTACGGTGTTAAGGCGGTCAAATCCGGCCATCATGGCGGTCTTGTCGATCTCGGGAAAAGCGCGCCAATCCGCATCGGCGACGCCTTCCCACAGCTCGCGGTAGAACGGCGACGCGCGTCGCACGCGGGCGACGTGGCTCTGCACCCGCTCCTCGCGCCAGCTGTCGAACGCGATTCGGTCCTGCCAGCGGCGGGCGCCGCGCCGGGCAAGCAGGTAGTGGCGGATGAAGCTGGCGGCTCTTTTCATCGCTTGGACACCTCCCGGTCGTCGATGGGGAAAAATTCGCGGCAGTGGCTCGGCACGATGACGAGCGCCGGATCCGCGGCTTGCCAGCTTCGCAGCAGCGCGAAGCTGTCGCGGTAAGCCCGCCGGTCGTCCATGACGATGCCGGCGGCGGGATGCGGCGGGCGGTTCTCGCGCAGCGCGCGGCTGGACCAGGCGGCGTCGGCGCAGAGCAGGAAGCGCGTCGGGCCGGACGCGTGGGGCGGGGCTGCGGGATGCGGCGGATGTAGCGGATATGACGGATGTGCGGGTGAACCCGCCGCGACCATGCATCCCAGGGTTGCTGTGGCGGCATTTGCGCCATCGGCCTTGGACCGCTGCCAGTCAGATGCATGGAGCAGCAGGCCGATCTGGCCCGCGGCATGCCCCGGGAGGCTGACGGCGATCAGGCTGCCGTCGCCCAGCAGGTCCCAGCCGCCGCTTAGCGGCGAAGGGCCGGGCAGCGGCGTCCACGCGGCAGCCCGCTCGATGGGCATCGCCATTTCCGCGAAGCCGTCCGGCAGCAAGCCCGGGAGGAAGCCCGCGCGCGTAGACCGCACCGGCCCGAGCCGGCGCAGCGGCGCGTAGGCGGCCTCGGGATACATAAAGCGGGCGCCCGGAAAGTCTCGCGCGCCGCCGATGTGATCCGCGTGGAAGTGCGAGAGGATCACGGTGCCGATCTCGTCCGGGCGGATGCCGAGTCTCTCCAGTTGACGCACTGCGGCGTCTTCCTCCCGGTAGCGAACGGGCGTGAGCCGGCGATACAGCGCGTAAGGGAGCCGCTGCGTCAGCGCCTCGAAGCGGGCGGAGTAGCCGGTATCGAACAAGATCCAGCCTTGGGCGGGGTGGCGAATCAGCGCGAAGCCGGCCGGATACGCCGCCGTGCGCAGCGATCCGCCCCGTATCGTCACGAACTCGGGGTGCACGCAGTAGCCCGCCGCCATCAGCTTCAGTTCGACCGGCACGATAGGCGTCGCGGCGCTCATCGGTGCGTCCTCCACCAGACTGCGAATCGCTGCAGCCCCTCGTCGACGCTCACGCGCGGCGCATATCCTAGCGCCTGACGCGCCGCGGAGATGTCGAGCGTCTGGCTGTACGCGAGCAGGCCTACGGTGTAGCGCGTGAAGGGCGGCTCCGCGCCGAGAAACGGCATGATCCGGTAGGCGCGCTCCATCAAGGCGCCCGCCGCCAGCGCCGTGCGCAGCGGGATCTCCCGCGTGCGAAGCGGCAGCTCCAGCAGCGCGAACAGGCGTCGCAGCAGGTCGATCAAGCGTATCGGCTCGCCGTTCGAGATGTTGAAGACCTGCCCGGCTGCCGACGATGGCGCGAGGCAGGCCGCCTCCAGCGCGTCAACTACGTTGTCCGCGTATGTCAGATCGAGCAGCGCCTGCCCGCCGCCGATCAGCGGGATGCCGCGTCGTTCGTTGACCCGCATCAGCCGGGGGAACAGCGAGCCGTCCTCGGGCCCGAAGATGGCTCGCGGGCGCAGGATGACGGCGTCCAGTCCCCGGCCTGCCGCTTCTTGCACGACTTGCTCCGCAATTAGCTTGGTCGCCGCGTAGGCGTTGACGGGCCGGCGAGGCAATGTTGCATTCTCCTTCAAGTTCAGCCGGTCGCTATAATCGAAGTAAACGCTAGGCGTCGATATGTGTATGAGCCTGCGGACGCCATGGCGAAGGCAGCCGGCCGCGATATGCGAGGTTCCGGCGACGTTGGCCGCCTCGAAGTCCCGATAGCGGCCCCACGGGGAAGACAACGCTGCGCAGTGAATGACATAATCCTGGCCCGCGCATGCCTCGGCGGTCTCCTCCGGCTGCATGCCGAGATCGATCCGGCGGAAGGCGATGCCGGAAGCCGCAAGCCGCCGGCCGGCTTCGGCATTGCGTCCGACGCCGGTCACGGTCCAACCCGCAGCAGCGAGACGCAGCGCGGTCGCCCGTCCGAGGGAGCCGGTCGCGCCGGTTATTAACGCTCTGGTCATCGTTCACCATTCCATTCGATATCGATTGTCGACGCTTCCTGGAGCGTCAGGCCCTGCCGGGCCGCAGTCCGCCTGAGCCAGGCGAACAGCTTCAGCTGCTCGGCGGCGGGGCCGGCGTCCCCGCGCCGGTACACCGCGTCCCGGCTGCCGGCGAACGCGCGCAGCCACTCGCGCATTCTGCGTTCGCGGACGGCCTGCGCGAGCCCGTAGGTCAGCATCGCGGGAGACAGCATGGCACCCGCGCCGGGCGCGGGCGTCGCGACGGACCCGCTCGCGACGAGCCGCCCGGGCGCGAGGATCGCCTCTGCCAGCCCGTCCGCCGGGCTGAACAGATGGATGCCGCTCGTGGCGCGCGGATTGCATTCGAGCGGGTAGACCGCGCCGCCCGGCTCCTCCATGAAGTCGAACGCGATCTGTCCCGTGAAGCGCGCGTGGCGGACGAACCGCGCGACCCAATCCGCCAGCGCAGGATGCGCTTCGGCGACGAAGTGAATGCTGGCGCCCCGCCCGGCCCGGAAGCGGCTGCGATACGCGGCGAACGCGGTGAGCACGCCGTCGTGCGCGACGCCGTACGTGCACCATTCCTCGCCGCGCAGCAGCTTCTGCGCGATCCAGGGACGGCGCGGCGATACGCCGCCGACGGCTTCGGCCAGCTTGCGGATGATAGCCTCCCTGACCGAAGGGGATAAGCGCTCCTCGCGCGGCTCGACCGCGATGACGCGCGAGGCGAAGCGCGAATACGCGGGCTTCAGCACAAGCCCGTCAGCGAACGCGCCGTCCGTCAGTAACGGCAGCCAGCCGTCGGGCGCTTCGAAGGTCGCGGTCGGCGGGACGGGCAGGCCGGCCTCCTCCGCCAGCCGGATAAACGCGCCTTTATGATGGAGCCGGTCGAGCTCGTCCAGCGGCGCGGCGAATACCTCGCAGCGGCCGGCGAACCGGTCCAGCTCCCGCGAGACATAGAAGATCTCCTCGCATGTCGGGACGATCGCGTCGACGCGGCATTCGTCCGCGATCCGCGCCAGCGCCGACGCAAAGCCGGAGGGATCGGACGCCGGCGCCGGTACGGCGAAGCTGCGCGCCACGGCGCGGGAAGCCCGGCAGAGGTGATAGGGCGCGCTCTCTGCCGCGAACACCGTATGGCCTGCCGTCCGGAGCAGCCGGGCGAGATCCAGCGTGGCGGGCGCTCTGCCGCCGGTGAGCAGGATGCGTTTGCCGCTGCCCAAGCCGTCGCCAGTCATGCTGAGCGCTGTTTGCCCCCTGCCGGGCAAGCCTTCGCTTTTCTCGGCCCCGGTCCCGCGTCGCAGCTCAGTAATCAAGCACTAACCCTCCGAGCGTCAGTCCCGCGGCCGTACCGATCAACAGCACCCGGTCGCCGCGGACGATCCTGCCCGTCCGGATCGCCTCATGCAATCCCATGGGAATCGAGGCTGCGATCGTGTTGCCGTGGTCGGGCGTAATGTACACGAGCTGCGACTTGGCAATGCCCAGCTTCTTGCGCAGCAGGCGCACCGCCATCGCGCTGCCCTGATGGGGCACAACCGCCTTGAAGTCGGCCATGCGCGAGCCGGTCGCGCGCAGCAGGTCGTCCGCGAAGTCGGGCAGCAGGCGTGCGGCCATCTTGAAGATCGCCGGACCGTCCATGCGGAACAGGTAATCGTCAGGCTCCGCAGGCTGAGGTCCGCGCGGATGGCGCCGCGAGCCGCCGGCGCGGATCTCCGAGAAGGCGGCGCCGTCCGCGTATGTCCGCAGGGATGCGCCCGCGATGGCGGAGCGCTCCCCTTCTCCGGCGTGACCCAGGACGACGGCGGCCGCGCCGTCGCCGAACAGGGCGGCGCTCTCCTTGTGCCGCCAGTCCAGCCCGAGCGACGCGATCTCCGTCGACACGATGAGCACGCGGCGGTAGCGGCCCGCCGCGATCATGCACGACATGACGTCCAGCGCGTTGAGAAAGCTGAGGCAGGTCGCGTCGATGTCGAAGGCGGGAACGCCGGACCGCTCTTGGCCCATCGCCTGCTGAATATAGACGGCGGTGCAAGGGAGCGCCTGCTCGCGCGTGCCGCTGGCGCATACGAGGCAGTCGATATCGGAAAAACGCAGCCCCGCGTCGTCCAGCGCCGCGTAAGCAGCCTTCGCGCCCATCCCGGACGCGGTCTCGCCGTCGGCGAAGTACCGGACGGCGACGTCCGTCGTCCGGCGCGTCCACCCGCGGGCGACGCCCAGCCGTTCGTCCATCTCGGCGTCCGTGACGGGACGTCCTGGCAAGTATTTTCCGGTGCCGCATATTTTGATTTTGCGCATCGTCATGTCGTGTTGCTCCTTTCGGACTGGCGCACTCTTTGTTACGTCCATTGTGCCGGATCGCGCGCGGACCCGATAGTACTAACTATTCATGGTACCATCGTTTTTCGCGGACAGCGCTTAAATTTTGACAAAATATGCGGCTTAGGCGTGGAAATTACTGTCGAGGGATCACATGACGCGAGTCAGCGCGCCAAGCCGCCAGAGTACTGAAGAGGGGAAGCACATGATGCGAGTCGAGGCCCAAGTAGCCAAAGTACTGTCGAGGGGAAGCACATGATACGAGTCAGCGCGCCAGTCTGCCAAAGTACTGCCGAGGAGAAGCACATGAAGCGAGTCGTGGCCAAGTAGCCAAAGTACTGTCGAGGGGAAGCGCATGAGGCGAGTCAAAGCGCCAAGCTGCCCAAGTATTTTCGAGGATAAGCGCGCGCTTTTGGCGTGCCGGCGTTTTAATGTTTTGTTGGTCGAAAAGCCTGCAAATTTACAGGTATTTTCTGTCGACCAACGGCACGTGATGAAATACCTGCAAATGTGCAGGTAAATGCGATGCGCAAGTTGAAAAGAGGGGTGACAGAGGAAAATACCTGCACTTTTGCATCTTTTCTGCTCGAAAGGGTAGATAACGGCGAAAAAAGATGTATATTTGCAGGCTTTGCGACGAAGGAACGGCGCGGGCGGCGCGGGCGACGATCGGACGGGGCATCGGAACGGTTCGGGCGGTACGGGCGACGATCGGACGGGGCATCGGAACGGCGCGGGCGGTACGAGCGACGATCGGACGGCTCATCGGAACGGCGCGTGCGACGATCGGACGGCTCGTCGGAACGGCTGTTGGACGAGCCATCGATAGGCATTTCGCATCGCGCATCACCGCCAAAACCTAAGAATACCGCCAGGGCGATCCTCCCTGACGGTATTCTTAACGTCCGTACGCTTAGTTCGGGAAGTCGCCCAGGTCCGGGCCGAGCAGCGCGGCGAGCACGATAGCGAGGATGGCCAGCACCAGCGCAGGCGCGATCGCGCCGAACTTATCCTTGGCGCGCACGTGGAAGGCGACGGCGCCGAGCATGATGACGCCGATAAGGACGGCGCCCCAGGCGGCCCAGCTGTCGCGCCAGAAGCCGACGACGAGTCCGGCGACGCCAACCAGCTGCAGCAGCCCGGTGACCACGCGAAACCATTGCGGCAGCCCCAGTTTGCTGAAGTTTTCGACCTGCATTTTAATCCCTGCGACCTTGCCGAGTCCGGAGACGGCGAACAGCAACGCCAAAATAATTTGAAGAACCAGAGCCATGATTCCTATCCCCTCTCCCGTACTTGAACTTATGCAACACCTGTTGCTTACGCTATGATAAGATAACGGTAACCCGCCGACAACCGTCAAGTTGCCGCGGATTATCGCTTAAGCGACAAAAGGGCCGGATTGTCTGGAAAATGGCCGATTAGCGGGAGGTGGGAGACATGGAGGAGACCAAGACGGATCCGCGCGTCTTGCGTACGCGGCAGTTGATCCTGGACGCGTTCCACGCATTGATTCCCAACAAAGATATCAAGGACATCACGATCGGGGACATCACGAAGCGGGCGACGATCAATCGCGCGACCTTCTACGCCCATTATGCGGATAAATACGAGCTGATGGAGGACGCGCTCTCGCAGATGTTCAAAGACAGCCTGATGCAGAAGCTATCCTGCCATGCCGACCTGAACCGGGCGACGCTGACAGGCATAATCGTGACGCTGTGCGAGTTTCACGCCAACTTCAGCACGCAGTGCGCGCGCAGCTACGAGGCGATGAGCCCTTATATCGAGAACAAGATGGTCAAGCTTTTGAAGGGCGTTTTCCGGCAGCTCTTGAGTCAAAAATCGTACCTGGACGACACGGCGGCGCAGCGGATCTCCGTTATCCTCAGCTGGATCGCGTACGGCCTTGCGAGGGATTGGAACACGGACGGCCGCAAAGTAACGCCCGAGCAGCTGGCCGAACAGGCGATTGCCGCGCTCTCCGCGGCGGTCCGGGAGATCGACGGAGTCGGACTTCCGGTATGACCTTTTTAAAAATGGATATGGACGGAGGAGATCGCATGACGATGGAGGACAAAACGATCAACACGGCGGTAATCCCGGTCTCCAAGCTGGAGGAAGACAGCTACGACTGGTGGGCCCGACACGAGCAAGTGCTGAGCGCGCAGCAAGCGATCGATCCGCAGATCGTCCTGATCGGCGACTCGATCACGCATTTCTGGGGAGGCGAGCCTTGGTCGGAAAATGTGCACGGGAATCGCGAGGCCTGGAATTCCGTATTCGCGCCCTATCGGGTGTTAAATATGGGTTTCGGGTGGGACCGCACGCAGAACGTGCTGTGGCGGCTCGATCACGGCCAGCTGGACGGGCTGCGTCCGCAGACGGTCGTCATCCTGATCGGCACGAACAATACGAGCGGGACGGAGAACGCGCGGGCGAACAGCGCCGAGGAAATCGCAGAAGGATTGCGCGCGATCTGCGATCGGGTAGAAGCCAAGGTGCCGACCGCCAAGATCGTTATCATGGCGGTATTTCCGCGCGAACATGAGCCGGACCATCCCCGGCGCCTCAAGATCGCGGAGATCAACGAGCGGTATGCGGCGATCGCGCAGGAGCGGGGATATACGTTCGTCGACATCGGTCCGCAGCTGCTCGAGGCCGACGGGACGCTGTCGCAGGAGACCGCGCCGGACTACTGCCATATGACGGAGCGGGGTTACAGGCATTGGGCGGAGGCGCTGCGTCCGCTGCTGCCGCAGCTTTCATAAAACAGCGGCAGTCCGGACTAAATAAGGTCCTGGTCTGCCGCTGTTTTTGATTTAATTCACGTTCTCGATGGTTTGTTTAATAACCGCCGACACTCGATCTGCCTGCGCCTGAATTTGCGGCGCGAGATCTTCGGGCAGAAAGTCGGTTATCCAAACGAATTTACTGCCGCGATCTCCTTCAGGCAATACGTGGAAAGAGGTGTTGTGATGAACAAGCGGCATTCGTCCTTCTTTGACGGCGAATACCAGGCGCCGTTCCTCTTCGTCGACGGAAACGATCAGCTCGCGTACCGCGTCGCCGTTCGGCAGGATTAGCGTTCTCTCGTTTCCGTCCAGAAGCGTATTTTGGGTATAACCCGGGACGAGACGAAGATGGAATGCGCCTACGTCTCTGACCGCATCCCAGACCTGTTCGGGCGGGCGGTCTATGAATATTTCTTTTCGAACGGTGGGCATAACGTTTTCTCCTCCCTCAGTTCCTCTGCACGAATCAGGACAGCGCGACGACAGCGCGGCCGCGCATGCGCCCTTGCAGCACTTGGGCGATCGCGGCGGGAAGCTCGGACAACGAGACCTCGTGCACGATCGCGTCCAGAAGCGCGCCATCCGGCTGCCATTCGGCAGCGATGCGGTTCCATACGGTGCGTCGAACGTCCATCGGGCACAACACCGAATCGATGCCGAGCAGGTTAACGCCGCGCAGAATAAAAGGATAAACGGTTGCGGCCAGCTCCGCTCCGCCCGTGAAGCCGCTAAGCGCGACGGAGCCGCCGTACCGGACCGAATTCAAGACGTGCGTCAGGAAAGGCCCGCCGACCGGATCGACGGCTGCGGCCCAGCGTTCGCGATTCAGCGACTTCCCCTCCGGCGTCTCCAGCTCCGAAGGCGAGATCGTCACCCGCGCGCCGATGCTTTTTAAATATTCGATCTCCGCGCTCTTGCGGGTGCTGGCCGTCACCTCGTAGCCCGACTTCGCCAGCATCGAGACGGCCCAGCTTCCGACGCCTCCGGTGGCGCCGCTCACCAGGACGGGACCTTGATCCGGATGGAGACCGTTCTGTTCCATGCGGTGGATGGATAAGGCGGCCGTGAATCCAGCAGTTCCGAGAGCCATCGCGGCTCTGGCGGTCAGACCGGACGGCATAGGCACGACCCACGCTGCCGGGACGCGCGCGAGCTCGCTAAACCCGCCGGGATGGGATGCGCCAAGTCCGTAGCCGGTAACGAGCACTTCATCCCCCTCCTTAAACGAAGGATCGGATGATGCCAGCACTGTTCCTGCCAAGTCGATGCCGGGTATATGCGGATAGTGACTGACGATCCCGGCTCCCGGAATCGTCGTTAGTCCATCCTTGTAGTTGACGCTTGAATAGGCAACCCGAATCGTCACCTCTCCCGCTGGAAGATCATCTACGGAATAGTCGCGGATCTCGGGCTGCAGCTTCGAGTCTTTCCAATCTACCGTTAACGCTCGATAAGATCCCATTTGACAAGTCTCCCTTCTTTCCTCCATCGTAAGCTTGTCTCAATCATACGTCTAATTTATAATTCTCATTAAAACGATGATATTTTGTAATCGATTGAAGGGTTGATAGAATTGGAGTGGCAGCAGATCGAATATTTCATCGCGGTAGCGAAGTCGCAGCATATGACGAATGCAGCGAAGCAGCTCTCCGTCACGCAGCCGGCTTTGAGCCGCTCCATCGCCACGCTTGAGAAGGAGGTCGGCGTGGAGCTGTTCGAGCGGCGCGGACGCAACTTGGCGCTCAATCGATTCGGACAGCTTTTTCTGGAGCGGGCGCAGAACGCCTTGATGGAGATCGATAAGGCCAAGCAAGAAATCGCAAATCAAATCAACCCATGGTCGGGCGTCCTGTCGCTCGGTTTTCCGCATATTGTCGGCGCTGAACTGTTCCCCACGATGCTTGGCGCCTTCCGAGAACGATACGCGGATATACGCTTCGAGCTGAATCAATGCTCGATCGACGAGCTGGCCGTGCGAATCCTTCATAACGACTGCGACTTCGGAATCACGACGCGGGAGTCCGTGAACGATGCGTTCCATTGGCAATTGATCGGCAAGTCCGAGCTGTATCTGGTCGTGCCCCTCCACCACCCCTGGGCGGACAAAAGCGGCGTTCGATTGGCAGAACTTCATGGGGAAGCCTATGTCGGGTTAAAGCCTTCATGTGCATTAAGCTATACGGTGGAAGCGCTGCTGGCCGGTGCCGGCGTCGAGCCGGACACCCATTATCGTGCGGACGAGTTGGATATGGTCGCGGGACTGGTATCGGCAGGTTTCGGCGTCTCCTTGCTGCCCAAGACACTGGGCATTCGTAATTACCCGATGGCTTGGGTTCAAGTGAACGATCCTGCATGCGAGCTCACGGTCGGTGTCGTGTGGAAGAAGAACAGGCAGCTGACGCCGGTATGCGAAGTTTTCCTCGAATTTATTCGGGAGCGGTATCGGACGGGGGCTGCGGAGTAAATCGTCTGCGGCTTGCTCATCGTATCATGTCGAGCCAGTCGCGGATCAGCGGCAGTACCTGGGCAGCTTGCATGGCTTGGGTATGATCGAGCCCTTCGAGCGTTCGAACTGCCCAGCCCCATGCTTCAAGCGCTTCGCGGTTGCGTGCGAAAGCGCCGGCGATATCGACCGTGACGCCGCCGAAGGCGTCGCCGTACGCGATGATATCGTGCGTGCCCGCGAAGCAAAGACGCGGCATACTCATCCGCGACTGAGCCGCACGATCGTCGAAATTCTGCAGCGCCTCATACAGCGTGACGAATTGCCGGGTCTGATCGCGATTCATGGCGACCTCGACGGCAGACCAATCAAAGTCTTCCCAGGATGCGGCATCTGCAGAGCTTCCGCCCCAGTCATCAGCGCTGCCCCCGTCCACATCCGCCCCTTCTTTAGCCGAATCGCCGTCTTTCCCATCAACCGTTTCGCTGCCCGGCTCCCGCAGGGTCCCGCCCTTGCCAGACATGGCGTGCGTGGCCTTCGTGACCTGCAGCATCTCCCGATACGGGCCGCCGACGGGAGGATAGCCGCCCATGATCAGCGCGGAAAGCCGGTCGGTTCGCAATGCCAGCTGCATGCCGGCAAGCGCCAGCCAGGAGTATCCATAGTAAGCAAAGCTTTTGGCGCCTACAGCGGCCGCGATGGCGAGAAAGTCCGCCGCTACATTGTCCGGTGTCAGGGTACCCGGTTTAGGCGTACGCAGCACATGACCTTCGTAGTCGAAGGCAATGACGCGATACCGGTCGCGAAGTCCGTCAATTAATGTTCGTCCGAGCGCAGGGTCCGTGCCCCATTTGCGCATCTCTTCCGCCTTCGGCCCTTCCAGCGGCCAGGGGTTCACCGGCAATAAGATGGCGGGCCCATCCCCTTCGATCTCGACTTGTATCGGATGTCCGTCGTGCATGGCAACTTCGATCATCTTCCTGCTCCCCTCCCAATCGTCTATTCCGCTTCATCCGCAAACGAATATTTTCCGTCATGCAGCGACTGCAGCAGTCGTCCGGTAGCCGCTGCGGCGTGGTCCATATAGCCGGACCACATGCCGACAAGCTCCGGATGCTTGGACGGATCAGACGGTTCGGACTCGGTCGGCAGCGTCCGCAGAAATGCGGCGGATGCTTCCTGCGCGGACAGCCGCTCTTCCAGCAGCGCGATGACCCGCTTCCTGGGCAGCGTCTCCATGAACGCAATGCCTGCCGCCATCTGCTGAAAGTCGTTGCTCTTCAGCGCCGCTTCGAGCAGCTTCTTAAATTCCGTTTCGCCATCCGGCGTCAGCGTGTATTCGGTCCTCGCAGGCCCGAGCTTGACCGGATCGCCCGAGTCATCAGCCCGAATCAGGCCCTGGGCTGCCAGCTTATCCATCGCATGATAGATCGAGCCTGGTTTAATATTTGTCCAGGTCTCGGCCCGCCAGGCGGTCAGATCCTGATGAACGCCGTAACCGTGCGTGACGCCCCGTCTCCAGATGGTTCCCAATACGAGCAATCTCACAGACGACAACTTGATCAGTCCTTTTTTCTCATCGGATGATTACAGTATAAATAATCTATTCAAATTTGAATAGTAGTCATGACGCTTGACGAATAGGAGGCATTCGCCTAACATCTACCATTGTTTGACTTGGAAACGTAAAAAGGAGGAGCGGCGATGATCCGAATAGGAGTAATCGGCGATTACAACGAGGGGGTCCAGGCGCATGTTGCGATTCCTCGGGCGCTGCGGCTGACCGCTGACGAGCTCGGCTTGCATGTCGACTGCGAATGGATTCCGACGACTTCGCTCACAGATGGGTACGGGGCCAAGCTTTCATCTTATCAGGCGCTATGGATCGCGCCCGCAAGTCCTTACGCCAGCATGCAGGGCGCATTAAACGGCATTCGCTATGCCCGCGAGAATCGGATTCCTCTCCTGGGCAGCTGCGGCGGATTTCAGCATATGATCATTGAATTCGCGCGCGATGTCATGGGCTTGGCCGAAGCCGATCACGCCGAGATCCGCCCCGAGAGTCCGATGCTGCTCGTCACGCCGCTGTCCTGCGCTTTCCGCGAGCACACGCATCGATTTTTGCTGGCACCAGGCTCCCGGACCGCTGCCGCCTATGGCGCATCGGAGACGGTCGAGCAATACGGCATTTGTAACTATGGACTTAATCCTGCGTTCGCGGCAAGCGTATCGCAGGCGGGATTCCGCATTGCAGGCGTGGATGAAGACGGGGAAACGCGCATTATGGAGTTGGACGGACATCCCTTCTTCTTCGGCACGCTGTTCCAGCCGGAGCGATCCGCGTTCAAAGGAATCGTGCACCCGCTCATCAGCGCTTTCGTCGAGGCGGCAAAAGCACGTGCCGATATGGCGCGGTTTTCACTTGAATAGTGACAACATTTCGCAAATTTCCTCTCCATGCCCTGTTTGCCTTCCTTGTAGCCTCAAAAATTACTGCTACAGTTTCCGGGCCGTAATAGCCAGCCCTGCAGCCTCAAATCTGCTGCTGCAGCGTCCCGCGAACTAGCCACCGCATCCCGCTTACCAGCCATCCTCGACCCCCGCCCCGCAAAAATATGCGGGGTACCGCAACAGATTTGCGGTTACAAGAACTTTGTCGGATTTTATCATAAAAGTACTACTTTATGACTAATCCGAAATGAGGATGAAGCCCGATGAAGCTCAACGTATCAAAGAAAATGTACGCCAGTTATCTCCTTATCCTAATCCTGCTGCTCGTTATCGCCGCCTTCGGCTTTCAGGGAATGAACAAAATTCAAGACCAGACGACCAACATTGTCACGGACGCGTTTCCGATCTCCATCGCCGCATCCAATCTCATGACCTCCCTCGTTAACCAGGAGACGGCGACGAGAGCCTTTCTGATCGACGGAAACGAGAAGTATATGGATACTTACCAAAAAGGCGTGCAGGGCGTGCAAGACGACCTTCGCAATATCGGCGTTCATCTCCCGGGGCATCCGACGATGAAAACGTTGATCGACGAGGCGAATCCCGAGATCGAGGCGATCGAACAATACTTTGAAGCTCAGATCGCGCTCGTCCGCGCCGGCCGCATCGAAGAGGCGCAGAGTAAGGTAGGAGACGGTAAAGCGCTATTCGCCGAGTTCCGGGAAACGCACGGGAAAATGGAGCAGGACATCGCGAAAATTATTAGCGACGCTTCGCAAAGGGCATCGAACGCAAAGAAAAATGCGGAGTACCTCATGTTCGCGGTCAGCGGCATCGCGCTGGCGGCGACGCTTGTCCTCGCTTATATGATGACGCGCAGCATCTCCGGCCCGGTCCGGCTCGTTACCCGTACGCTTGGCAGCGTGGCAAGCGGGGATCTGACCGGCGGCGAGATTCGCGTCCGCAACAGGGACGAGATCGGCGACATGGTCGCATCGCTGAACGTGATGACGGACAGCCTGAGGCAGCTGATCGGACTGACGTCGTCTTCCGCCCACAACGTGTCGGCCGCTTCGCAGCAGATCTCGGCCAGTACGGAGGAGATTGCAAGCAGCAGCGCCAGCCAGGCCGATGCAGCGCTGACGATGAATCATTTGTTCAAGGAGCTGTCGGCGGCGATCTATTCGGTCGCGCTCAACGCGGAAGAGGCTGCGGATTTGTCGAATCGTTCGCTCGACATCGCGAAGAACGGCGGCGACGTCGTACGGACATCCATCTCGGGCATGAACGCGGTCAGCACGCAGATGGACAAGCTGGAGTCGGATTCGAACAAAATTGGCGAGATCATCGAAGTGATCGACGACATCTCCGATCAGACGAACCTGCTCGCGCTGAACGCCGCGATCGAAGCGGCAAGAGCCGGCGATCAAGGCCGCGGCTTTGCGGTCGTCGCAGACGAAGTACGCAAGCTGGCGGAGCGCAGCGGCGAAGCCACCAAGCAGATCACGGCGATCATCCGGGGAATTCAGCAGAGCACCCAGCAGAGCGTGCGGGCGGTCGCGGCCGGCGTCGCCTCCTCCATCCAGACGGGCGAGGCGTTCGACCAGATCATCGAGACCGTCCAGCGGACCTCGGAGAAAGTCACCGAGATCGCGGCGGCCAGCGAGGAGCAATCGGCCCAGGCCAACGAGGTGCTGAAGTCGGTGGAGCACGTGGCATCGGCAAGCGAAGAGTCCGCCGGCGCGGCCGAACAGACGGCGGCAACCTCGCAGACGCTGGCGACGCTGGCCGAGGAGCTCAGCGCGTCGGTGCAGCGGTTTAAAGTCGGGCGGTAAAACGTCGGCAGCCATGCGACGATGCATAATCGCCTGTTGTCGCGCCGTTGTTCGGGCGAGGGTACAGCCTGCAGGTGCTCAGGCGCTGATGCCAGCGCATGCCAAAAGGGACGAAGCAGGCCGCTTCGTCCTTTTCAACATACAAACCTATTTCAAACTGATCTGAGCCGTGCGGTCGAGCGCGGCCTTGTAGAGCGCAGTTACCTGCGGGAGACCAAGCTTGTTGAGCTCGTCGACGTACTTGCCCCAGTTGTCCAGGCTGTCCGAGCCGAGGATGAACTTGGCGATGGCTTCGTCGCGGTACTTGTCGACCGCGGCGCCCGTGATGGAGATCGTATCGTATTCCTTGTCCGTGAAGGACGGCTTCGGATTAAACGTGCTGTCGTACTTGCGCGCTTCTTCGTAGGCATACTTCAGCTCCTTGGAAGCGAGCGACAGATGCGCGTCGTAGTCGATCCAGGTATACGTGCCGTTCGTGGCGAGTCCGGTCCGCTTGCGCAGGTCGGAGGAGTCGGCGTAGTCCGGGTTGATCTTCTTCTGCCCGTCTACGACCGTATACGTCTCGCCTTCCTTGCCCCAGCTGAGCAGCGTGCGGCCTTCCTCGCTGTAGAAGTAGTCGAACACCTTGACCAGATCCTCGATGTTTTTGGAGCTGGACGCGATGGCGAGGTTGTTTTCGACGACCTGCGTGTACGGATTCTGCTGCTTGCCGCCGGGCAGGCCGGCGGGAGGCGGCATGAACGCCATCGTGAAGTCGGGATTTTCCTTGCGCAGCGCGGCGTTGAAGAAGTCGATGCGGCCGATATAGTCGACGGTGATGAACGATTGATCGGTCGACAGCAGGTCCTGCCATTGCTTGGTCTGCAGCGTCAGCCAGTCGGACGGAATCAGCTTTTCCTTGTAAAATTTGTTCAGGTAACCGACCATCGTCTTGTAGTTGTCTTCGGCGGGACCGTATTGAATCTCGCCGGCGCCGTTCTTATAGTAAGCGGCGTTCGTCTCAAAGTTCGGCGTGAAATTGACCATGGCGTTCAAGCCGTTGCGGAAGGCGATCGGGTAGCTGTCCGGATAGAGCGCCTTCAGCTTCTTGGCCACGTCGTACAGCTCGTCGTACGTCTTCGGCGGCGTCAGGTTGTTTTTCTTGAAAATGTCCTCGCGGTACATCCAGACGACGCGGTTCGTCTCGCCGAAGCCTTCGGTCGGCAGCATATACATCTTGCCGTCGGCGGCCAGGAAGGACTTGGCGACGTCGGGGTACTTCTCCATCCACTTCTGGAAGTTCGGCATCTTGTCCTTGTAGTCCAGGATGTTCGCGAGCGCGCCTTGCTGACCGTACTTCATCGCCTGGGTGCGGTCGGGCATGAAGATGAGGTCGGGCAGCGAGCCGGAGGCGAACGTCAGGTTCAGCGCGTCGTACAAGGTGCCCGAGGGCAGCTGCACGTCGAACTTGGCGCCGGTCTTCTCCTCGATCCACTTCCACACCGGCCAGTCTTTGCTGTACGGCCAGCTCGGATTGGAGTCGGTGAGCATCGTAAACGTCTTGTCGGTCACCTTGGTCGAGACTTCCGAGGCCGCGGCCGAAGCGGTCGGCGAAGCGGCGGCAGAGGATGCAGCGACGGAGGCGGTACCGGAGGGGGAGGCCGTCTCGTTATTATTTTTGCTGCAGCCGGCGAATACGAGGATGAGGGCCAGCAAGGCGGGAAGGCCCAGCAGCCGCATGCGTTTGATTTTCATCGTGGACAGGCTCCTTTTTGATCGCGAATAGTATAACGCACTTCTCTAGCCCTTCACAGCGCCGATCATAACTCCCCTTACAAAAAAACGTTGCACGAACGGATATACGCAGAGGATCGGGAGCGTCGAGACGAGAATGACGGCGAACTTGTAAGACTCCTCCACGATCACGGAATCACCTCCCTTCGCTGCGGTCAGATCGCCCGCGCCGGCCTGGCCGGCAAGCAGCAGGTTTCGCAGGATGACCTGAAGCGGGAACAGGTCGGGATCGCGCAGATACAGCAGCGGATTGAGGAAGTTGTTCCACAAGCCGACGGCGTAGAACAGCCCGATCGTCGCGAAGATCGCGCCGGAGAGCGGGATGACGATCCGCGCGAAGATGCCGATATCGCTGAGGCCGTCTAGCTTGCCCGACTCCTCGAGCTCGCGAGGGATTCCGGCGAAAAAGGTGCGCATGATGAGCAGATTCCACGTGCTGACCGCGCCCGGCAGCACCATCGCCCAGAGCGTGTCCATGATGCCCAGCTCCTTGACGACGAGGAAGGTCGGGATCATGCCGCCGCTGAAAAACATCGTAATGACGATGAGCACGGTAAAGCCTTTGCTGAAAAGCATTTCGGGCTTGGAAAGCGCGTAGGCGCCAAGACCGGTCACGACCAGCGCGACAAGCGTGCCTGCGAAAGCGTATACAATCGTGTTCAGATAAGCATGCATAATGCGCGGGTCCTGAAGCACCAGCTTGTACATGTCGATATTGAAGCCGCGCGGGAACCAGCTGACCATGCCCTTCAGCACGTAGTTGCTGCCGCTTAGCGAGACGGCGATCATGTAAATGAACGGATATAACGTCGCGAGCGCGACGGCCGTCAGCAGCAGCAGATTGACGATTGAAAAGACGGATAATTTTTTCTCTTTCATGGCGGATGCTCCTCTACCAAAGACTGTTGCCGGTCGCTCTGCGGCTCAGCAGATTGGCGGAATAAATAAAGACGAAGCTGACGACGGCCGTGAACAGATCGATCGCCGCGCCGTAGCTGAAGTTGCCGCCCGTCATCGCGGTCCGGTACACGTACGTGCTCAGAATGTCCGCGCTCGCATACGTCGCCGGATTGGAGAGCAGGTACACCTTTTCGAAGCCGATCTCGATCATGCTGCCGATCTTCAGGATGAACAGGATGACGATCGTCGGAGAGATGCCCGGCAGGGTGACGTGGACGATCTTCTTCCAGCGGTTCGCGCCGTCGATGCCTGCCGCCTCGTACAGGGACGGATCGATCGCGGTCAGCGCCGCGAGATAGATGATCGATTCCCAGCCGATATGCTGCCAGATCTCGGACAATACATAGATGCTGCGGAACCAGCCGGGATCGGCCATGAAGTTGACGGCGCCGATACCGAGGGATTCGAGCATGCGGTTCAGGAGACCGCCGGTCGGCGACAGGAACACGATGACCATGCTGGCCACGACGACGTTGGAGATGAAGTGAGGCAGGTAGCTGACCGTCTGCACAAACCGCTTGAACACGCGCAGCCGCATCTCGTTCAGCAGCAGCGCCAGCACGATCGGGGCGGCGAAGCCGAAGACCAGATTGTAGAAGCCGAGCAGGAAGGTGTTGCGCAGCAGCGGCCACAGATCGTCGCCTGAGAAGAAGAGGCGGAAATACTTCAGCCCGACCCAGTCGCTCGCCCAGATGCCGTGGTACAGGTTGTAATTCTTGAAGGCGACGACGATGCCGAAGATCGGCAGGTACTTGAAGATGAGGTAATACAGCAAGCAGGGGATGAACATGAGGAAGAGCACTTTGCCTTTGCTCCACTTGGTCCTTAGCGTCATCGGGATGTTCCTTTCGGCGGGATGTAATGTGGTCTAAGCATACGGCCGTCCCGCCGAGGAGAGATATCGCCCTTTCTTTGGATCGTCCCCCGATCTGCCCGGTATCCAAAGATCCGTCAACGATCTGAAGATTCGTATATTCCCGTCGCGCCGCCGCCTCTATGAAGGAGACCGCCCTTGTCATATAGTAAAAGCAGTCAGGCCATGGAGAGAGCGGGGGAATCGACGGTGGCATTCTGGCGACGCAAGACCAATTCGCTGCTCTTCAAGCTGCTCGGCAGCTTCATGGCGCTTATCGCGCTGCTGCTGTCCTTCAATCTGTTCTCGTACGCGTTCTTCCGCGATACGATCCAGGACGAGATTATCAAGAACAGCAGCCTTAACCTGGGCTTCGCAAGCGAGAATTACGAGAAGCAGCTGAGCCTCGTGCGCAAGACGGCGCTGCAGCTGTACTTCAACGATCACGTGGCGATTCTCAAGAACGGGGGGCGGGAGATCGACTATTCGATGGCGTACCGCGTGCAGAAGGACATCGTGTATATGCTCTCCAACGAATCGCTGTATCTCAATAATCTCGTGCTTTATTTTCCGGGGAGCGGTCTTATGATCGAAAAAGAAGGCACCGTCAAGCCCGAGCAGATGTTCAAAAAGTTTTATCTCAGCGAAAGCTACGACTGGGCGTTCTGGCAGACGGCATTCGCCGAGAATACCAGCTTTAAGCTCTATCCGGCGGCCGTCTTCGACGAAGTGTTCCAATCGCAGCGCAGGACGAGCGGCCTGCTGCTCCCGCTGCTTATCAAGGAGAGCAACGGCTCTGAAGCTTATATGCTCGCCTTCCTCGACGCGGACCGGATGATGCGCGCCTTTCTCCCGCCGGACAGCCGGTTCGCGCTGTTCGGTCCGGAAGGCGAGACGCTATATCGGGCCGCGTCCGCAGGACCGTCGCTGCAAATGGAGGAAGCCGTGCGTCAGCAGGGCTACGTGAAGCGGGACGGCGCCTACCTGTTCTACGACAAAGCCGGAGACAGCGGGCTGACCTACGCGCTCGCGATTCCGTACGCGAACATCTCCTCGCAGATCCGGCACTTGAACCTGGTGCTGATCGCGCTGCTCTGCGCAGCCATGCTGCTTAGCGTCGGCGCCTCGGTGCTGTTCAGCATCCGCGTCAACGGCCCGCTCAAGCGGATCGTGGATGCGCTCAAGGGCCAGCGCTCGGCGCCGGAGACGACGCAGATCGCGGAGTTCGACTACATCGGGGAGCGGATGAGCTCGCTGCTGCGGTCCAACGAAGACGCGCGTCTTAGCCTCAAGCAGAACGAAACGACGCTCCGCTACTACGCCTATATCAACCGGCTCAAAGCGATCCGGACCGGCGCCGAGGAGCAGCGCGCACAGGTGCCGGCCGACAAGCCGTTTCTCGCGATCGTCTGCGAGCTGTCGTTCAAGCGCGCCTTCGCGGAGCAAATCGGCGGGGACATCGAACGTGCGGTGTTCCTGCACAAGGAATACATCCAGCTGCTGTTCCAGGAGCGGTTCGCGGACGCGCAGACGTTCCAGATCGAGCGGACCCGGATCGTGACGCTGATCTTCACGGAGGGAGCGGCCGATGCGGCGGAGGTGCTGGCGCTGCTCGAGCGGGCCAGGCAGACGTTCGAGCTCGACCGCGCCTACGGCTGCGTCACGATCGGCGTCAGCGCGACCTATGCGCATGCGTACGAGCTCATCTCCGCCTACGAGGAGGCGGTTGCGCTGACCGAGCGGCGGTTGCTGGGCGAGGGGACGCAGATTCTGCACGGCCCGCAGCCGCCGGAGCGGCGGCTGCGGCTGGGCGCGGCGGAGGAGCAGGAGCTATATACGCATCTGCGGTTCGGCAACGAGACGGAGCTGCGGCGGCTGATCTCGCGCCATCTGGCGGCGATGCGGCGGGCGGACGCCACGGCCGTGGCGTTCAGGGCGTTCGCGCGCGGCATCGCGGACATGGCGGCGAAGACGCTGCAGGCGGCACAGCCGGACGCCGCGGCCGGGAAACCGGACGGCGAGGCCGAATTGGAGGCGGCCGCGCGGGCGCTGCAGGAGCAAGAGACGTTCGAGGGGCTCGAGCGGGCGCTGACCGACTACGCGGCGGGCGTGGCGCGGGCGATCCGGACGAAGAAGGAGGAAGCCCGCGATCCGGTCATCGGCCTCGCCCTGGACTATATCGCCGAGCACTACGCCGAGGATCTGTCTCTGGACATCGTTGCAGGCAAGCTGAATCTGACGGGCACGTACCTGTCTACTTATTTCAAAAAGAAGCAGGGCGTTAACTTCGTCGACTATCTCAATGGCCATCGGATCGGCAAAGCCAAGGCGCTGCTGGCCGATACCGACCTGCAAGTGCAGGAGATCGCGGTCAGGACGGGCTATCTGAACGCCAACACCTTCATCCGCACATTCAAGAAGCTCACCGGCCTGTCGCCGGGCGAATACCGCAAGGAGACGCTGCGCGACGGCGGGGCGCGAGGCGAAAGTGTGGACGTAGGTGGATAGTTGGCGGACATCATTTTAGAGTAGAAAGGCGTGGATGAGCATGGTGAATCGTGCAGCGGTCGTCGGCGGAGGGGCTATTGCGGAATCGCATTTGGAAGCGATCACGCAGATGGCGCAGGTACAGGGCGTCGCGGTGGCGGATTTGGTCGGGGAGCGGGCGGAGGCGCTGGCGGGCAAGTATGGGGCGACCCCGTACACCGACTATCGGGAGATGATCGTCCGGGAGCGGCCGGATATCGCCATCGTCACGCTGCCGCATTATTTGCATAAGGAGGCGGCGGTGTTCTGTCTGGAGCACGGCTGTCATGTGCTGCTCGAGAAGCCCATGGCTTTGGACGTCGAGGAGTGCGACGAGATCGTCGCAGCGGCGCGGCGGAGCGGATCTGCGCTGCTCGTCGGGCACACGCAGCATTATATCCCTGAGAACCGGGCGGCCAAGCGGATCATTGAGGAAGGCAGTCTGGGCCGGCTGGTCATGGTCAACGACGTCCGCAACGTTTACTACTTCCGTGAGGAGCGCCCGTCCTGGTTTTTCCGGCAATCGCTCGCAGGGGGCGGCATTCTGATGAATCTCGGCTCGCATTCGATCGACAAGATCACCTGGCTCGCGGGCTCTACGGTGGACAAGGTCTCGTCCTCGGTGAGCGATCAGGAGGAGAAAGGCGATATCGAGGGAGGCGGCATGGCGTTCCTGCGCTTGCAAAGCGGCTTGTCCGCCACCATCTCGCTGTCGGGCTATAAGGGCTATGCGCGGAACGAGACCGAGCTCGTCTTCACGGCAGGCATGCTGCGGCTCGAGACGGGCAAAGCGCTCTGGATCAGCCGCGGCGGAGACTACGAGCGGGTGGAGACGGAGGCGCAGGATTCGCCATTCATACTGCAGCTCGAGGACTTGATCGCCTGCATCGAAGGGCGGCGGGACGCGGCGGATCTGCTCGCGCACTCCCGACACGCGATTGCGGTCGTGCGGGCGATCTATGCCTCGGGCGCTTCGGGACGGGAGGAGACGGTGGCGCCTTAGGGAAGGCGTTCGTTTAAGGCCGTTACCTGATTTCTACGTATTTAAAGGGAAGCGTCATGCGCTTCCCTTCCGTTGCGATTTCAATGCCGATGCCTTTGGAAAGCCATTCTCGCTTCACCGGTTCATCCGTATAAAAACGCTGCCTCAATACGGTCTCCTGATAGGGTTTTAGCAGGAAAGGCGTTTTTCCTTTACGGTCATCCTCTTTGACTTCAATCCGATCCAGGCCGTCTATCTCCCTCAAATGCGGGTCTAGAAATACGACATAGGCTAGGGTTTGAACCATTGATCCAGCTTGCCAAACTGAATTCCCGGCTCCATGACAGCACCGCTCGATCGATCGACCGTGCCCGGACAGACAAGCACGGTCAACGTCCGGTCCATAGCCCCGTCCGAATAATGCAAAAGGACGTCGAACGAATCCGTCGAAGCGGGGCAGCTCTTAAAAGCGACCGATGGATGTGTCCACTTCATAGCGGCATCCTCCATGCATAGCATTCGTTTATTTTTTCCATATGATGGTTAGACGCGCATACATGGAGAAAAGTTCCTGGAAGCCATCCCGCAGCTCGGGGTGCGCTGGCAGGTATAACTTGCAGTGGAGAAAAGAAGCCGTTCAAGCTATCCTATTGGATATGAACCGATAGAATGGGGAAACCGATTCAACCATGAATGCGCAGATACTAACCATGAAGCTGTATATCCCCGTGTCCCGGTCCAAGACCGTTCCGCGACCGCGTCTGTTCGAGCGATTGAACGACGGTCTGGCCCGCAAGCTCACCCTTGTCTCAGCTTCCGCCGGCTTCGGCAAGACGACGCTGATCGCCGAATGGGCTGCAGGCTGCGGCCGTCCCGTCGCATGGCTCTCCTTGGACGAACGGGACAACGATCTCGCGCGTTTTCTGGCCCATCTCGTCGCTGCGGTGAACAGGATTGCCGAGCGTATCGGAGGCGACGGAGCTGACGGAGCTCCCCCGCGCATCTCCCAACCGTCGTCTACCGAATACGCGCTGACCATCCTGCTCAATGAGGTCTCGGCGCTCCCGAATCCTTTCGTTTTGGTTCTCGACGACTTCCATGTCATTCGCGCGAAACCGATCGACGATGCGGTTGCCTTCCTGCTTGAGCATCTCCCCTCGCAAATGCATCTGATCATCGCGACCCGGGAGGATCCGCAGCTGCCGGTAAGCCGGCTGCGCGTACGCGGCGACATGACCGAGCTGCGTGCCGCGGACTTGCGCTTTTCCGCCGAAGAAGCGGCCGCGTTCTTCAACGAGGCGATGGGCCTGGCGTTATCGGCGGACGACATTGACGCATTGGAGAGCCGTACCGAGGGCTGGATCGCGGGGCTCCAGCTGGCTGCGCTCTCCATGCGAGGGCGCGAGGACATTCCGGCATTCATTCGCGCGTTCGCCGGAGACAATCGATACATCATCGATTATCTGGTCGAGGAGGTCCTGCGTCGTCAACCGGAATCGATGAGGAGCTTTCTGCTTCAAACCTCCATCCTCGAGCGGTTGTCCGGGCCGCTGTGCGATGCCGTTACAGGCGAAGGGGAGGGCAGCGCGCGATTGGAAGCGCTGGAGAAAGGCAATTTTTTTGTCGTCCCGCTTGACGACAGGCGCGAGTGGTATCGGTACCATCACCTCTTCGGCGAGGTGCTCGCGGTCCATTTAAAGGCGGACCAGCCGGATCGGGCAGCTGAGCTGCATCGGCGTGCAAGTCGATGGTACGAACGGCATGGCTCGACGGCCGATGCGATTCGCCACGCATTGGCGGCGGGCGATGCCGCGCGGGCGGCGGACCTGATCGAGCGTGCCTGGCCGGAGATGCGGAGACTTAGGCAAGGGCTTGCCGTATTGGGCTGGCTGAGAGCGCTGCCCGACGAGTTGATACGCCGCAGACCGGTCTTGAGCGTCGAATTCGCCTGGGCGTTAATGGCCGGCGGGGAGTTCGGGGCCGTCGAGGAGCGCCTTCAGGATGCGGAACGCTGGCTGGAAACTACCGCGAGCAACCAAGCCAGTATGGCCGACAGAGCCGTCGTGGACGAAGAGGAGTTCCGTCATCTTCCGGGCACGATCGCCGGGTATCGCGCCGCGCGCGCCCAGGTGCTCGGCGATATCCCGGCAGCGATCCGATATGCCCGGCTGGTCCTCGAACTCGTGCCGGAGGGAGATCAACTTCGGCGCGGCGCGGCGGCGGCGCTCTTGGGATTGGCGGCGTGGACGAGCGGCGATCTCGAGACCGCGTACCGATTGTTCGACGAGGGAATGGCCGGCGTGCTGCTAGCCGGAAATATCTCGGACGCGATCGGGGGGACGGTCGCCTTGGCTGAAATTCGGATTGCGCAAGGCCGGCTGCGCCAAGCGACGCGGGTCTACGAGCGAGGATTGGAGCTGGCCGAGGCGCATGGCGAGCGTATGTCGCGCGGGACGATCGATATCCACGTGGCGATGAGCGAGCTCAGCCGCGAGCACAACGATCTTCAGGCTGCCGCGGATCGCCTGTTGAAGGGCAAGGAACTGAGCGAGCGCGCCCTTCGCCCGCAAATCGGCTCTCGCTGGCACGTCGCCATGGCTCGGATCGCGGAGGCGAACGGAGACTTGGACGGTGCGCTCTCGCTGCTCCAAGAGGCGGAGCGGCTGTATAAAGGCCACTTTTTCCCTAATGTGCGTCCGGTCTTGGCAATGAAAACGCGGGTTTGGCTCGCAATGGAGCAGCTGGACGATGCCCTCGATTGGGTGCGGGAGCAAGGGCTGTCCGCCGAGGACGAGCTATCCTATCTGCGCGAATTCGAGCACATCACGCTGGCCAGGGTGTTACTGGCGAAGTATAGACGCGATCGGACGGACTATTCGATCAGTCAAGTGTTTGGCCTGCTGGAACGCCTGCTTCAAGCGGCAGAGGAAGGCGGGAGGACGGGGAGTTCGATCGAGATTCTGATCCTGCAGGGGATGGCTTATGATGCCCGAGGCAACCGCCTTGCTGCGCTTGGGCCGCTGGAACGCGCCTTGGCCTTAGCCGAATCGGAAGGCTACATCCGTGTCTTCGCGGACGAAGGCCAGCCCATGGCTGTCTTGCTTGAAGCGGCTCTGAAACAGGGAGTCTCCCCCGGTTATATCGCTCAGCTTCTGTCCGCGCTCGGCAGAGCCGAGAGCAGAGCGACGCATAAGCGGACGCTACGCGAGCCGTTGAGCGATCGGGAGCTGGAGGTGCTTCGGCTCTTCCGAACCGAGCTGAGCGGTCCCGATATGGCCCGCATGCTCCATATCTCGCTGAATACTCTGCGGTCTCATACGAAGAATATATATAGCAAGCTCGGGGTGAACAACCGCCGCGCGGCCGTTCGCCGGGCGGAAGAGCTCGATTTAGACTAGCGCTTCAGCTTCTCTCTATAGCTCCGTTCCTGGTCGGTTTAGCGACAGGCGCGGGGCTTTTTTGCTGCATAAATCACCACATGTGGTGATGCGGACACCTCGCGTGAACCTGTATCTTAACCTTAGCGGAAGCACAAAGGAGGAAGCGCAAATATGGAAGAATCGCATGGATCTCTGGAGAACGATGGGGAGATCGGTTCGAAGGGTTAAGCTTTGCCCGCGACAGCAACGGACGCTATTACTTTGTTAAATGAGGAGACGAATCGATGACCGCGAACCGCACAACCGCTGGAAGTAACAAGATCACCGCCCCCGGCCTCATTCGTTGGTCGGGCGTGGCGGCTATGCTGGCAGGGATTCTGTTCATCGTCATCCAGATGATTCATCCGGCCGATGTTCTCTCGTCCGTAAGTACCGACGCATGGGCCATTGCCCATTACTTAACCATCTTGATGAGTCTCCTCGCCTTGATCGGCATCACGGGGATCTACGCCAGGCAAGCGGGGGAGGCCGGATGGCTGGGCCTGGCAGGCTATCTCCTGTTCAGCCTCGAGTTTGCGCTTCTCATGGCGCTTACCTTCATCGAAGCTTTCATTTTGCCGCTGCTCACGACCGACGCGCCGAAGATCGTGGAGGGATTCCTGGGGCTCTCAAGCGGAGCGGGCAGCGAGATCGACCTTGGCGCGCTTGCCGCCGCGGGACCGGTATCGGCCGTAGCGTATTTGCTCGGCGGTCTGCTGTTCGGCATCGCCACGTTCCGGGCCGGCATTTTATCGCGCGGGGCTGCAGGCTTGCTCGCCTTTGGCGCCGTCGCTTCTCTGGCTGCCGCCTTGCTCCCGCACGAGCTCGGCCGGCTTGCGGCGGTGCCGATGGGATTAGGATTGGCCTGGATGGGATTTTCGCTTTGGATGGAAAAGCGACGATAACCCTCTTTTTTGCCGCAAGTCTTGGCGCTTCTATCCGGCCCGATTTATCCATCGAATCACATGCAAAAAGGACCAGGCGAGGATTGAACCGCATTCCCCGCGCGAGGTCCTTTTTGATCTTTGATCTATTCGTGGTGCTACCTTGTTAACCGGCCATATTGTTGAACGATCCCGTCTTCGAGAAAACGGAGATATGATCGACCTTGCCCGTGGATTTCGGGATGGCGAATTTCAGCTGAAATTCATTGCCGGTCTCGTAGACGTAAATCGTGTCGTCGCCGCTCTTGGTCGTGGAAGACGGCTTGCCGAGCGTCTGCTCGATCTGAAGCAGCGTCAGCTTCTGCAGCTTGGCGTCGCTCGAGCGGATATCGAAGAGTTGGCTGCCCTTATTGTAGCCGAACGCGGCATGATGCTTGCTGTATACGGCGTAGAAGCCTTTGCCTGCCATGTCGTCCGAGTCGGGCTTGCCCCAATCCTTCTTCACGTCGTCGATGAGCGAATCGTGCGCGACGTACGAGATGCCGGGCGCCTTGCCTTCCTTGGCAAGCTTCATCAGCTCTTTGATCTCGGCTGCGACCTCGGCGGAGACCTTGGTCGGCGCGGCCGAGGCCGGGGCAGACTCGCTCGCCGGCGCGCTGGCCGACGGGGAGGCCGCCGCATCGGTCCCGCCGCCAGCCGAAGCCGATGGCGAAGCGGGTGTCGATGCCGATGCGGAAGGCGACGCGCTTGGCGCGTCATTACCGGAAGACGAGGCCGATCCGGCGGAGTTGCATGCGGCCAGCACGAGCACGCCGGCCAGCACGAAGCCGTAGGATGCTTTTTTGAAAGATACCTTCATGATGCGGACCTCCTTGGAAAAACTGCCTTATTTCAGCTTGGCGACGCCGACTGCGATCTCCTGCATTTTGGCCTTATTCAGCGCGCCGTCCGGGGAACTGATCGTCACGAACCGGTCGTCGAGCTTGAACGTCAACATGTCGGTGTCGGAAGGTTTGTACCAGTTGGCTTGAACGCCGTTCGACAGGGTGACCTTCGTGCTGTCGTAGCCGTACGAATAATCGCGGGGCGACACGCTGACCCTCATGTGGGAAAAGAGGAAGCTCACGCCATCGTCCGAAGCGGCGGCTTGCTTGAAGGCATCGTCGCCGGCCATGAGCGTCGGTGCGTAAGCCGTCGTGAAGCCGTCAAACCCGGCGAAGGCGGTCTTGATCGCTTTGAACTGCGCATCGCTGTAGGAGACGATGGCCAGACCGGCCGTGCTGTCGGTTTGTTTGGCGACGCCGACTGCGATCTTCTCGAGCTGCGCCTTGGACAGCGCGCCGTCCATGGAGCTGAGCGTCACGTAACGGTCGTCGAGCTTGAAGGTCAGCATGTCGGTATCGGATGGCTTATACCACTTGGCTTTGACGCCGTTCGACAAGGTCACGTTCGTGCCTTCGTAGTCGAAAGCATAGTCGCGAGGCGAAACGTTCACGATCATATGCGAGAAAACGAAGTTCACGCCGTCGCCGGTCGCGGAAGCTTGCTTATACGTATCGTTCGCGGCCATCAGCGTCGGCATGTAAGGCGTCGTGAAGCCGTCGAATGCTGCGAACGCCGTCTGAATCTCCTTGATTTGCGCGGAGGTATAGCCGATGCTTGCCAGATCTGCGGTTTGCTGCGAGCCATTCGTGGTGATGACGACCTGATTGGTCTTCGGGTCGAAGGTTAATTGGACGCCCAGGGCGCCGGCCAGCGCACGCACCGGGAGATAGGTCGTATCATGGTACGTGATCGGGGTGAGCTTGCCGCCGTTCGCGTCCGTCGGGGCATAGGCGGAGCCGTTGACCTTGATGCCGATGCCGCTGTTCAGGTAGGCCGTAATTTTCTGCAGGTTCGTGCCTGCGTAGACGCCTGCCGCGCCCGTGATCGTCATGCCGAGCACCATTGCGCCGAGTACCGATTTCTTCATCATATTGTTTTTCATAAGTTCCATCTCCTTAAGGGGTTTGTTGGTTTTTAAAATCGATGATTTCCGTGACGGGCAGGTCGCCCTTGCCAGCCGCCGTGACGCCCAGCCTCGTGCCGGAGGGATTCCAGCTTAGCGGATACTGGGGAAAAGCATTCGGGACGACGGGCACGACCGTGCCCGATGCCGCATCGAAGAGGTAGACGCCGTTCATGCCGCTGCGGTTTTCCGCGTATACGGCGAAGGCAAGCTTCACTGCGTCTGCAGACCAGCTCATGTAAGGGATCAGATCCCCGGTGCCGATCGCCGAGCCCTGTTGGCGTCCATCGGCGCCGTACAGAAGCAGTCGCGCCGCCGTCCCATCCTGGCTTGGCCCTGTCGAGACGGCGATTCTGGCGCCGTCAGGAGCGATCTCGAAGCCGGATACGCCGGAGACGAGCACGGTTGGCTTCGTCGCGGTCCCGTAGGCCAGCGTTTTCAGGTTCTGCGCCTGATCCGTGTAGTAGACGCTGCCGTGAGACGCCGTGAACTTCGTGAACAGCTCTGTCTTCGGATCTTCCAGCGTCATCTTGGATACGGTGCCGTCCGTCTTGACGGCCAGGATGTCGCCGCGTCCGTTCATGGAGCCCGCTGCAAGAAGGTAAGTGCCTTCGTCGACCCAGCCGCCCGACTCCAGGTAGTTGGCGCCCTTGATCTCGGTCATGCCGCCGGTGGCGACGTTTTTAACGAAGTTGCGGGCGGTATAATTGTCTTTCCATTGCTGCACGAAAGCGAATTTGCCGTCGGGAGAAAGGCTCTCTTTCACGAGTGCCGCCGTGCCGCCTTCCGTCTCGGCCTGCTTCGCGGGCTTGCGGGCGTCGTTCGTCAGATCGACGGTCTCGGGCGTGTAGCTGAACTTCGCCTCTTCCGTATCTGTACCCGGCTTTTCGAGCTTCGTCGTCGTAATCCTGAGCGCGTCGTCCGAGAGCCAGGCTTCGATCGCGGCGCCTTCGAAGCGGTGGATGCGTTCGATCGCCACGTCGGTACGCTTCGGCGCGTCCGTTTCCTTGACGACGGTAAGCTTGCGTCCGCCGCCGCCTGCGCCCTGCGCTGCAGAGGCATCGTCCGTCTGCCCGGCGCTTGCGCCCGAGGCGACAGGGACCGGCTCGCCGTTTTTAGAGCTGCAGGCCGTCAGTTCCAATGCGAGCATGAGCAAGACCGTGAGCTTAACGGCGATCTCTCCTTTTTTGTACGGCATGACAGGTCCTCCTGACTGATGTGGATCTCGCCAGGGAGCAGCTGCGGCGAGGCGCCATACCGCGCTGCCCTGCGTCCGTCGTCCCTGTCTTGAGATCAGTATAGATTCGCGATATATCGAAGCCATATCCGGCTTGTATCGAAGTTGTAAACAATTCTGTGCCTCGTTTACGAGCCGCGCTGCAGCTCCTTTACGGGAAGCTCGAGCACGAACCGGGAGCCGTCAGGGCCGGATTCGGCAAGCCGTACGGAGCCGCCCTGCTTCTCCGCGAGGCTGCGGACGAGCGACAGTCCAAGTCCGGTACCCCCGGTCGCGCGCGAACGGTCGCCGCTCACCGTGTAGAACGGATCGAAGATACGCGACTGCGCATCTTGCGGAATGCCGCGTCCGGTATCCGTGACTTTGACGATCATGCGCGGCCCGCCTCCACTATCGTGCTGCCGGTTGCTTAACGTGACCGTACCGCCCGGCACATTGTACTTGACCGCATTGTCGAGCAGGTTCAGCACGATATGCATCAGGTTGTCCTGATCGGCCCAAACGCTGCCGTCCCGGAGATCCAGCGTCATCCGGATGCCGGCGGCATCGGCTTTGACCCGGATGCGCTCGGCGGCTTCCTTTAATAAGGGAACCAGCGCAACCTGCTCGGCTTTCGTTTCAAAATCGTAGACGTCCATCGCGGACAGCTGCAGCGCCTTTTCAACCAAATCGTACAGCCGCGCGGCCTCCATGCCGATGCGCTCCCTTGCCTTGCCGAGCAGCGCCGGGTCGTCCGCGTACATCTCCAGCAGATCCGCGTAGGCGCGGATCGAGGTCAGCGGCGTCTTCAGCTCGTGGCTGATGTTGCCGATGAACTGCTTCTGCTGGCGCTCGAGCTCGGTCAGCCGCGCGATCGCTTCCATCAGCTTGCGTTTCTCCTCGTGGAGCTGCGTGACCGACGACGAGATGCTGCCGCTCATGTCGTAGATGCCTT
This sequence comes from Cohnella sp. GCM10012308, assembly GCF_042649185.1. NCBI lineage: Bacteria > Bacillati > Bacillota > Bacilli > Caryophanales > Paenibacillaceae > Cohnella > Cohnella sp. GCM10012308. The sequence continues at coordinate 327,179 of NZ_JBHRYU010000003.1, read as the reverse complement.
CGGCCAGCTCGCCCAGCTCGTCCCGACGCTTCACGGGCGCAGCGGACAGGTACTCGCCGCGTCCGATCTGCTGGGTCGCCCGGTTCAGCCGGCGGATGACGCTTACCTGGCGCCGGACAAAGAGATAGCCGGCGAGGAAGCCGCCCGCGAGCACCGCGAGCCCCGCGTACAGGAACAGATCACGGATGCGCTCGTAAAACGCATTCTGGTCGGCGAGCGACGCGTGGAATTGTACCGTGCCGAGCAGCTGGTCGGCATTGTAGAGCGGGGCAAGGTATAAGAGCGCGTCGCCTTCCGTAATATAAGCGGACATCCCCCGGGCGGTATAGGCCAGCGCGTCCGACGCATCCGTCCGCGGTTGAATCGGCAGCGAAGTGCCGGCGATCGCGCCGTCCGTATCGTAGAGCGTGACCGGCATGCCGCTCAGTTCGCCCAGATCGACGGCCAGCCGCTGCGCGTTTTTCTCCATAAAGGGCTTCGCCTCGACGCGCTCCCCGGTCAGAAAGGCGTCGCGCACGCGCAGATTCGCGGCCTCCGCCTGACGGGCGAAGGTCTGCTCGAGCCGCTCCCGCTGGTCCTCCCGAATGCCCGACAGCACCTGCATGCTCAGCGCGGCGACGATGGCGGCGAGCAGCAGCGCGAGCAGCAGCGACTGCTTGCCCTGAAGGCCGATGCGCACGCCGCGGCTCATTCCGACGGCCTGGCGCTCTTGTAGCCGACGCCGAACACCGTCTGGATCAGGCCCTGCGCGTCTCCGAGCTTGCGCCGCAGCCGCTGGACGTGAATGTCCACCGTCCGCGTTCCCCCCGCGAAGTCCATATCCCACACCAGCTCCAGCAGCGCCTCCCGCGTGTACACGCGCTCCGGATTGGCCGCCAGCAGCTTCAAGAGATCGAACTCCTTGGGCGTCAGGTCGAGCGCCTGCCCGTCCACGCGCGCCGTCCGCGAGAGCGACTCGATCGCCAGCGTGCCAAGACGCACCGTCTCGGCATCGGCAGGCGCGGTCACGACCGGCGCGTGATCCTGCTGAACCCTGCGGGCCAGCGCCTTTACGCGCGCAAGCAGCTCGCGGATATCGAAGGGCTTGGTCATGTAGTCATCCGCGCCCAGCTCGAGCCCCAGCACTTTATCTACAATATCGTTTTTAACAGTAAGCAGCAGAATGGCCGGACGATCCCTGCCGTCCAGCTTGCGGCACACGTCATACCCGCCCATGCGCGGCATCATCACGTCCAGCACCATCACGTCCGGCCGCTGGGCCGCCACCTTTTCGAGCGCTTCTACGCCATCTGCGGCCGTATCGACCTCGTATCCCTCGCGTTTCAACGCGTAAGCTACCGCTTCCGAGATCCCAGCCTCGTCGTCTACCACCAATACACGTACCATGCCGGCTCGCCCGCCCTTCCCCAATCGAATTTCTCTATACACATTCATACCCCTAAACGGGTGTAACATGCAAAAAGGGTGCAGCACTTTAAATGCCATTCTACATGATCATGACATAACATCGTCATGAGTGGGAGTGAGCGGACCGAGGAGCCGTTATTTGAGTAATAGGCAGGCGATTCGAGATCGCGCGGACCGAGGATCCGTTAATTGAGACCTTAGTGGCCTAATAGGGTAGTTCTGGTGGAAATAGCGGATCCTGTGTCCCCAAAATAGTTGTTTTCATCGAATATGGGATGAATAGCGACTATACGGTCCATTTTCCTTAGCATCCGCTCTATCTCCCGGCTGCGTAGATGCTTGATCCACCCCCCAGAACATGCTAGGCTCATAAGCAACATAGAGACCAGAGACGAAGTGGAGGAACATGCGATGTCTGACACCTTTGCGAGAACGGAACGCGAGCGCGAGCGCCTCGCGCTGATCGGCGAACTGGCGGATTCGTTCAAGCCGCTGGCGCAGGCGGTCGATCAGGAGGGCGGATTCGCGTTCGAATCGGCGGAGAAGCTGCGCGCTTCGGGTTATACGAGATGGCCGGTCCCGCTTGCGTACGGCGGCGAAGGCATGACGGTCTACGAGATGGTGCTGTACCAGGAGCGAATCGCGATGGGCGATCCGGCGCTGGCGCTCGCGATCGGCTGGCATGTGAGCACGGTGGCCGACTTGTCCGCGAAGAAATCGTGGAGCGAGGACAAGCTCGCGCCGTTCCTGCGCGCGGTCGCGGCGGGCAAGCTGATGAACCGCGCGGCGACGGAGAAGGGGACGGGCAGTCCGACCCGCGGCGGCAAAATGCAGACGACGGCCGAGCGGCATGGGGACGGGTACGTGGTCCGGGGGCGCAAGACGTTCACGTCGCTCGCGCCGGTGCTCGATCTGGTCGTCGTCAACACGACCCTGATCGAAGGGGATACGGAGGAGGCGGCCGACTTCCTGATTCCGATGGACACGCCCGGCGTATCCGTCGATCCGGTCTGGAACATGATGGGCATGCGAGGCACGGCCAGCCACGACCTCGTGCTGGACGACGTCGTCCTGCCTCAAGAGGCCCTCGTCTACCGAGCATCGGCGGGCAGACGCGGCAGTCCTCCGGCCAATCCGAACCTGCTGCACGTGCCGGCCTGTTACCTCGGCGCCGCGGTCGCCGCGCGGGAAGAAGCGCTCGCCTTCGCGGCCTCGTATCAGCCCAATACGCTCGATCGGCCGATCATCCATCTGCCGCACATCGGCACGCTCATCGGTGAGATCGACATCGAGCTGGCGGCGGCGCGGCACTTCATGTACAGCGTCGCAGCGCGATGGGAGCATCCCGTCGCCGACGAGGCCGCCGGCATCGCCGAGCTCGGCGCGGTCAAGGCATTCGCGATCCGCACGGCGCTCTCCGTCGCCGACAAGGCGCTGAGGATTGCCGGCGCGCACGGGCTCGCCCAGACGCATCCGCTGCAGCGGCTTTTCCGCGATATCCGCTTCGGTCTGTCCAACCCGCCGATGGAGGATGCGGTGCTGCGGATGTATCATCAGCAGGCGCTACGGGAGACGGGGCAGGCGTGAGAATCGCACTACAATAAATAGAAATAATTCTGCGAATGCGTGTCGGGGAGCGTCCACATGACAGAATCGGGAACGATCGGCGATTGGGCAAGCGTGCCGGTCAAGCTGCTTGATATTCGGCTCGCGACGTTGAGGCGGGGTGAGTCGTTCGCGCCTTACCGCATGCCGGCGCATGGCTTCCTGCTGGCAGCCCAGGGAGAAGCTCGGCTCTTGATTGGCGGCTTGCAGGCCGCTCACCTGAGCAACCAGCTGCTGCACGGCTGCAAAGGGGATACGCTGCAGATTCAATGCCTGAGCGATTTCTTCGAATATTATTTGATCCTGTACAAGCCGCTCCTCAAAGCGGAGGATGTACGCGCAGCCAAGCGGCGTGCAGCCGGGACGGCGCCGTTTGCTTCCAGTTACGACTACGGATGCCCCGAGCCCTGGCAGCTGAGGCAGCTCGCCGAACAGCTGCACCGGACGTGGACAGAAGGAGGCGAACTGGAGCGGGTGCTCGCGACCGGGCTTTTTTATCAATTCGCCTATGAACAATTCCGTCAGCTGCGACTCGCGGAGGAAGCGCACCAACCGGACCTGGCCGAGGCGATCGCGGGTTACCTCCGCGTTCATTATCGCGAGCTCGCATCGATGGACGAGCTTGTCCGGGCGTTTCACTACAGCGGGCACTATCTCTCGCGGGTGTTCAGACGCAAGTACGGTACGAGTCCGATGGGCTATCTCGCGCGGACGCGCATGAACCGTGCCAAGGAGCTGCTGGCCGAGACGAGCATGAGCATCCGGGATATCGCCGAGAGCGTTGGCTATGCCGACATGTACTACTTTAACAAGCAGTTTAAAAAGCAGCTCGGCATGACGCCGGTTCAATTCAAGATGCAGGTGCTCGGCACGACAGGTTCAATTCGTCCCAAAGTTGCGCCCGGATCGTTCATTGCTCCGCCAGCGAACGCGGCTTATAGTGTTGATGATAATGATAATTGTTATCACCAATCATCGATGTGGAGCGTGAACGAATTGAAAGTCAGCAACAAGCCGTCCATGGCGGCTAGCCTGTTGTTTGGAATATCGCTGCTGCTCGCCGCGTGCGGCGGCAATGGCGCGGGAAACGGAGAAGCCGCGAACGGCTCGCAGACAGCGGCATCGCAGACTGCGACTACACAGGAATCGACCGTGCAGACGCGGGTATACAAGGATGCGCTGGACCGGGAAACGGAAATCCCCGTTAATCCGGAGCATGTGGTTGTCATTACATATGGAGGATATCTGCTCCCGTTGGGGTTGAAGCCGGCCGGCGCGGACGACGCCACGCTGAAGCAGTATCCCGAGAAAATGGCGGGCGTACCGAATATCGGCGAAGGCCTTGGCAAGGAAGAGGCGATCGTGGCGCTTGATCCCGATCTGATTATCGTACCTGATTTTTACGAAGCATCCGATTACGAAAACTATGCCAAGATTGCGCCTACGGTCGCGGTAGCCTGGGGCGGAGATCCCGACGTCGTCAACACGCTGCGCACGGTGGGCGATATCATGAATCGCAAGACGGAGGCGGAAGCATGGATCTCCGGATTTGAAAAGAAGCTTCAGCGCATTCGCGACCAGCTTGACGTGAAGATCGAGCCGGGTACGACGGCGCTCTCGTTCATTTATTATGACAAGGAAATGCTGATCGGGGGAGAAGGGGGTACGCTCGGCAAGCTGATCTACCAGGATTACGGCTTCCAGCTGCCCGAGGCATTAAAGCAATATGCGGACGGCGGTACCGCTCTTTCGCAAGAAGCCTTCGTGGCGAATCCTGCGGATTACTATTTTACGTCGATGAGCGATGAGGAAATGGTAGAGCTGACGGCACTGTTCAAGGAGCCCTTGTACAGCGCGCTGCCAGCCGTCAAGAACAATCGCATGATCAATGTCAGCCGGGAAAAGTGGAATTACGGTCCGTATCGGGTCGACGAAGCCATCGACGATCTGATCGCGCAGATGAACAAGCTGCAGTAAGGGAAAAGGCCGGCACTGGCTTAAGCCAGTTTGCCGGCTTTGACATACCAGGCTGCGCCCAGCAGGACGCCTCCTGTTCGTATGCGTCCCCGGTGCTTCGTCATGCCGTCACGCGGTCGGCCGCTCGGCCAATGCCAGTGCCAGGAACAGCTTGCCGGCGTTCAGCAGCGCGCGCTCGTCGATGTCGAAGCGGGGATGGTGATGCGGAAATTGCGTGCGTTGTTCCGCGTTGCGCGCGCCGACATGGATGAACGCGCCCGGACGCTGCTCCAGGTAATACGCGAAGTCCTCCGCGCCCATTACCGGATCGAGCGCGATGAATGCTTCTTCGCCAAGCGCTTCCGCGATGGCACGGCGGGCGGCCTCGGTTTTATCGGGATCGTTGACGAGCGGCGGGTAGCCGTTGGCGTATTCGATCTCGCAGCTTGCGCCGCCGGCCGTGCCGATGCCGCCCGCAATCGCGCGTACGTCCGCTTCGATTCTCGCGCGAAGCGCCGGGTCAAAGGTACGGACGGTGCCCTCGATCTCCGCAACGCCGGCGATGACGTTAAAGGCGGTTCCGGCGCGGAACACGCCGATCGATACGACGGCGGACGCGAGCGGATTCACCCTGCGGCTGACGATCTGCTGCAGGCCGCCTACGATCTGGCTGCCGATGACGAGGGCGTCAATCGTGTCATGGGGACGCGCGCCGTGCCCGCCTTTGCCGATGACCTTTATCTTAAAGGCATCGACGGCGGCCATCGCAGGGCCTGCGCGAAGGCCGGCGCGGCCAAGCGGAATTTCCGAGGAGAGATGGATGCCGTAAACTTCGTCGACGCCGTCCAGACAGCCGTCCTCGATCATGAAACGGGCGCCGCCCGGCGGCTTTTCCTCCGCATGCTGGAAGAGGAGTACGATGTTGCCCGCAAGCTCGTGCCGGTGCGCCTGCAAGACGCGAGCGACGCCGAGCAGCACGGACGTATGGCCGTCGTGGCCGCAGGCGTGCATCGCCCCGTCCACAGTGGAGCGATAAGGCGCATCCTTCTCGTCCTGTATCGGCAACGCGTCGAAGTCGGCGCGCAGCGCCAGCGTCGGACCGGGGCGTCCGCCGCGGATATAGCCTACTACGCCACCGCCGGGCAAGCTGTCAGCCCCTTCTTCGGCGAGATCAAGCTCCTTCCGCCAGCCTATCCCCGTCCGCGTCTCGATGCCGAATTCCCGCAGCTTGTCCGCCACGAACGCCGGCGTGCGGCGCTCCGTGAACGAGACCTCCGGATGCCGGTGCAGATGCTGCCTCCAGCCGATAATCTCCGTCTCCGCGCTCGCCAGTTCCTCGTACAATCGGTCCAGCAGACTCATGCGCAACATCCTCCTTTAAGATGAATAGCCGTTTCATCTACTTTCCCACTTTAACCGCCCTCCCTGCAACAGTGGTTTTGTCGCTTGCAGTCTTCGTTGCCGCCGATCGCGGCGCTGTAGCGGTAATTTTCTCGCCTGCAGAAGCCTACTTTTTCTGTAACAGCGACTTTCGGGCTTCCAATGCCCCCCTCCGCCGATCGTGGCGCTGTAGTGGTGCTCTTCTCGCTTACAGCCCACGGCCCCCTCTTACTGCAGCGGGTAATGGCAGGCGACCGAGCGATCGCCGTCCAGCGGCAGCAGCTCCGGCGATTCGGACCGGCAGCGGTCCGTCGCCAACGGGCAGCGGGTGTGAAATCTGCAGCCGGCCGGCGGACGCGCCGGGGACGGGATCTCGCCGCGGATGGCGGCGGGCTCGGTTCGAAGCTGCGGGTCCGGGTGCGGAATCGAGTCGATGAGCGCTCGCGTGTAGGGATGGGCCGGACGTCGGAACAGCTCGCGGCTCGGCGCAATCTCTACGATGCGGCCCAAATACATGACGGCAATCCGGTCCGAGATATGACGGACGACGTGCAGACCATGCGCGATAAACAGGTAAGTCAGCCCCAGCTTCTGCTGCAGGTCCTGCATCAAGTTGACGACCTGCGCCTGCACCGATACGTCCAGCGCGGACACGGCTTCGTCGGCGAGAACGAACTTGGGATGAAGGGCGATGGCTCGCGCGATGCCGATCCGCTGCCGTTGACCGCCCGAGAACTCATGGGGATGCCGGCTTACGATCCCGTGGTCGAGGCCGACGGCGGCGAGCAGTTCCTCGACGCGCTGCTTCTTTTCTTTCCCGGAGAGCCCATGATGGACAGCAAGGGGTTCTCCGACGAGATCGCCTACGTTCCAGCGTGGATCGAGGGAGCCGTAAGGGTCCTGGAAAATCATCTGCATGTGCCTGCGCGTATGCCGCAGCCGCGAGGCGCCGAGGCGCGTCAGATCCTCGCCTTCGAACAGCACGCGTCCCGACGTGACCGGCTCAAGCTGCAACAACAGCCGGCCAAGCGTCGATTTGCCGCTGCCCGATTCGCCTACCAGGCCGAGCGTCTCGCCCTCCCGGATGGAGAAGGAAACGCCGTCCACCGCACGCACGAACATCCGGGAACGCCCGGGGATTCCCCGCTTGATCGGATAATACTTGCACACGTCTTCGACTTTGAACAGCTCGATGCTCCCGGCCTTCGCCTGTTCCGCCTGCGTCTGTTCCGCTTGCGCCGGTCGGCTTTCCTCGACAGCTTTCCCGTACACGACCCGCGCCGTTTCCGGCAATGGCGAATCGACCGAGGGCGCGTCGCCATCCGGCACCAAGATTGCGGTCGCGCTGCGATCCGACGCTGCTCCGACGAGCGCACTTCGCTCCGTCGCCGCAACTGCGGGTACGTCCCGATCCGCCGCCTCTTCGCGTACTTCCCGGGCGCTCAGCGCACCGTCCTGCAGCAGCGCATCCGCATGCCAGCAGGCGGCTTCTCGGTCGCCGCGCCGGCTAAGCGGGGGCGCCGAGGCGCGGCACTGGTCGGTCGCATGCGGACATCGGGGATGGAACACGCAGCCCTCCGGAAGCTTGCTCAGGCTCGGGATGCTGCCCGCGATGGCGTACAGCCGATCGCCCTTCTCCGTGTCGAGCGTGGCGACCGAGCGCAGCAAGCCGCTCGTATACGGGTGATGCGGCTGCGCGAACAGCTCTGCGACCGTCGCCTGCTCGACGATGCGGCCGGCATACATGACGACGATGCGGTCGGCGATCTGCGCAGCGATGCCCAGGTCATGCGTGATCAGCAGGATCGACATGCCGAATTCGGTCTTCAGTTCCTGCAGGAGGTGCAGGATCTGCGCCTGGATGGTCACGTCGAGCGCCGTCGTCGGCTCGTCCGCGATGAGCAGCTCGGGGCCGCAGGACAGCGCGAGCGCGATCATCGCGCGCTGCAGCATGCCGCCCGACAACTCGCCGGGGTACTGCTTCATGCGAAGCTCCGGCTCGGGGATGCCGACCCGCGCGAGCAAGCTCGCGGCATGGGCTTTGGCTTCGGCCTTCGTCTTGCGCTCGTGCCGCAGAATCGTCTCGACGATCTGGTAGCCGATCGTGTAGACGGGGTCGAATGCGGCCATCGGCTCCTGGAAGATCATCGCGATCCGCTTGCCCCGGAGGCTGCGCAGCTCGCCTTGGGTGAGTGCGGTCAGATCGACCCCGTTCAGCGCGATCCGGCCGCCTTCGATATGCCCGTTCTCGTAGTCGACGAGCCGCATGACGGCCTTGGAGGCGACCGTTTTGCCGCTGCCCGATTCGCCTACGAGACAGACGGTTTCCCCGGGAGCAATCTTCAGGGAAACGTCATGAAGGGCTTGCAGGAAGCCGCGCTTCGTGCGGAAGCCGACGGACAGTTGTTCGATCTCTAGCAGGCTTTGCATGGCAGACTCCTTTCTGTGTAAGGGAGCGGACGTCCTCGGCCGGTTCCGACGCGTCGGCGGGCCGCTCAGCCTTCCTTGCGCTTGGGATCGAGCCGGTCGCGCAGCCAGTCTCCGACGATGTTGACGGCCAGCACGAGCAGCGTGATCGCGAGGCCGGGATACGTGCAGATCCACCACGCCACCGTCAGATAGCCTCGTCCTTGCGACAACAGCGCGCCCCAGTCGGGAATTTCTTTTAACACGCCGAGTCCCAGAAAGCTTAAGCCGGAGCCGGTCAGGATCGCGGTGCCGATGCCGAGCGTCGCCATGACGAGCAGCGGGGAGAGCGAGTTGGGCAAGACGTGCTTCCAGAAAATCGCGAAGGGCGTCGCGCCGATGGCGCGGGAGGCCGTCACGAACGGCCGGCTCTTGATGCTGATCGTCTGTCCGCGCATGACGCGCGCGTAGCCGGGTACGGATGCGGCCGCTACGGCCAGCACGATGTTGCCGAGGCCCGGTCCCATCGCGGCGGCGATCGCCAGCGCCAGCAGGATGCCGGGAATCGTCATCAGCACGTCCACGATCCGCATCAGGACGGCATCCGCCGCGCCGCCGATGTAGCCGGAGATCGTGCCGATCGCACCGCCCGCGAGCCCGCCGACCAGCACCGACATGAAGCCGATGTACAGCGAATCCCGGCTGCCGTACACGACGAGACTGAGAATGTCGCGACCGTAGTAGTCGGTGCCGAAGGGGTGGGCGGCGCTCGGCCCCTGCATGATCGCGTCCAGCATCATGTCCGTCGGCGAGTAAGGGGCGATCCATTGCGGAAAAGCTGCGCAAATCGCGATGATCAGGATCAGCGCGCCTGCGGCATAGACGAACAGATCCGCGGGCTTGATGCGTCTTACGCGTCCTCGGTAGGCCGGCAGCTCCCACTTCCGCCGCTGCAGCACCGCCTCGGCAGCCGTAGATTGTCTCATTAGGATCACGTCCTTTCTTTGTATGGAGCGGATGCGTATGGGCGGTTGATGTCGCAGATCGCGCAAGCCGCCACCGGCTAGAAAAAATAGTGGTTAAAAGGCAGCTAATTCTGCGGGTGGCCGCTGAATTAATAAAATAAGGGCCAGAAGGCAGCTATTTCGCCGACTTTCGCACGAAGAGGGGCACAACGAACGAAACAACTGCCTTTTGACAACTAATCGTCGAAATGAGAGGGGGAGCGCCGGATTAACGGCCTTTTAGCAACTATCGCCATACGCTCGGCCGCCGCGTCGTCATACCTGTGCCACCGCGCGTGGGCCATCCGGGCCGTAGTCGCGAGTTTGCACGTCCGCCGCATCTTTACGCCGTCGCGCTTGCCCCATCCGTGCCGTACCTGCAAGCTTGCACGTCTGACGCAGAATCACGCCGCCGCGCTCCGCCACCGCGCTCTGCCACCGCGCTCCACCGCCGCGCTCCGCCACCGCGCTCTGCCACCGCGCTCCGCCGCCGCGCTCCGCCACCGCGCTCTGCCACCGCGCTCCGCCGTCACACTCCGCCGCCCTAAGCCGACCGCCGCACCCGCGGATCAATGACCGCATACGACAAGTCGACGAGCAGGTTCACGACGACGTACACGAGCGAGGAAAACAGGATGACGCCCTGCACGACCGGCAGATCCTTGGCCATGATGGCGTCCGCGATAATACGGCCGATGCCCTGCCTGGAGAACACCGTCTCTATGACGACGGTGCCCGCCAGCATCTCGCCGGCCAGCACGCCGATCATCGTGACGGCGGGAATGAGCGCGTTGCGCAGCGCATGCCGGTACATGACGGCGCGCTCCGACAAGCCTTTGGCGCGCAGCGTGACGACGAAGGCGTCGCCGATCACCTCGAGCATGCTGTTGCGGACCATGCGGACGATGAAGCCCGCGCCGATCAGGCCGAGCGTGAGTGCAGGCAGTACGAGCGTCCGCCAGCCGTGCGAGCCCATCGCCGGGAACCATCCGAGCCGGATGGAGAAGATGAGCAGCAGCAGGATGCCGGTCCAGAAGGCGGGCATCGAGATGCCGAGCAGTCCCACGATCCGGGCGATCAGGTCGATCGGCTTGTTGCGGTGGATCGCCGACAAGACGCCGAGGAGCACGCCGACGATGATCGACACGGCGGCACTGCACGCCGCCAGGGCGAGCGTCGCGGGGAAGTGCTTCGCGATCTTGGGCAGTACGGGCTCCGAGTTCAGCACGGATTGGCCGAAGTCGCCGCGAAGCAGCTTGCCGAAGTAATCGGCAAGCTGCAGCAGGAAGGGGCGGTCGATTCCGAGCTGGTGACGGAGGTTCGCGATCGTCTCGGGAGAGGCGTTGGAGACGTCGATCATGCTTGCTACCGGGTCCCCCGGCAGCAGGTACATGATGACGAACACGAGCGCGGACGAGCCGACGATGACGAGGAGGGAGGAGAGTATGCGTCCGGTCACGGCTTTGAGCATCGTTTGTTACCCCTTCCCTTCCGTTTACTTGGCCAGGCTGACGTCGTTGAACAGCGGATAGCCCAGCAGGTCGAACTTCAGACCCTGTACGGACTTGGAGGCCGCCACCGTATACGGGAATACGTAGATCGGGAGGATGATCGCCTCGTCCTTGATGCGCTGCTGCACTTTTTTATACAGCTCGGCGCGTTTTGTATCGTCTTTTTCCAAGGCGCCTTGCTCCAGCCATTGATCGATCTCCGGATCGGAAACTTTGGACAGGTTGCCGAGCGCGCCCTTCGGCGCCGTGTGATAGAAGGCCGACAGCGCGTTCGGATCCCCGTTGACCTGGCTGTTGCCGTAGAGGTCGTAGTTGCTGTTGGTGTATACCTCGGTCAGGATGTCTTTCGTAATGACGACTTCGGTGTCGATGCCGATCTTCTTAAGCTGCTGCTGGATAATGGCGGCGATATCGTTGCGCTTCTCGCGGTTCGGCGAGCCGTCGACGTAACGCAGCGTGAGCTTCTTGCCGTCCTTTTCGCGGATGCCGTCCGAGCCCTTTTTCCAACCGATCTCGTCAAGCAGCGCGTTCGCCTTGTCTACGTCCGGTTGAACGGCGTTCTCCAGCGATGCGTCGTAACCGAGTACGCCCGGCGTCAGCGCGGACCAGGCTTGATCGTAAGTGCCGAGGTACAGCGTTTTGACGATGGCGCCGATGTCGATGCCGTATTGCAGCGCCTGGCGGGCCTTGGTTTCTCCCCATGGCGCGTGCTCCTGATTGATGAAAAGCGTATAAGGAAGGCCGATCGTATTGGCCTGCAGCACCTGGAAGTCCGGATTGCTCTTCAGCGAGACGATGTTCTGCGGAGGCACGGTCTCGGCCGCCAGCACCTGGCCGCTCTGGACGCTGCCGATTCGGGTCGCTTCCTCCGGCGCGATCTTGAAGGTTACGCGGTCGAGGTAAGGCGCGCCTTTGTTGTCGACGATCTCAGGCGCCCAGGCATAATCGGGGTTCCGCTCGACCGTAATCTCGGCGTTTTCTTCCCACTTGACGAACTTGAACGGCCCCGTGCCGACCGGATTTTTGCCGAATTGATCGCCGTACTTCTTCGCGGCCGTCGGGGATACGATGCCGAGGAGCGCCTGGCTCAGGTTGCCGAGGAAGGCGCGCGAAGGCGTCTCCAGGTTCAGCTTGACCGTGTATTCGTCGATGACCTCCGCCGATTTGAAGGGCTTCAGCAGCGCGCTTGCGTTGGCTGCCTTCGTGGCCGGGTCGAGAATGCGGTCATAGTTGTACTTCACGGCTTCCGCGTTGAACGGCGTGCCGTCCTGGAACTTGACGTCCTGGCGCAGCTTGAACGTATAGCTCAGACCGTCTTCGGACTCGGTCCATTCGGTGGCGAGCCAAGGCTTGATGGTGTTGTCGGGCAGCTTGACGACGAGGTTGTCGTAAATGGTGCGGATGACGCGGACGGCGACCGCGAGGCCGCTGCGCTGCGGATCGAGCGTGTCGGGCGAGGTGGCGAGCGCATAGGTCAGCTCGCCGCCTTGCGCGGCGGCGGAAGGCGAACCGTCCGCTTGCGAAGCGGATGGAGAGGCGGCGCTGGGGCTCGCATCTCCGGCAGCGGCCTGGCCGCCGCCGTTGTTGTTATTGTTGTTGCCGCAAGCGGCAAGCGCCAGCGTCAGCGCGAGCGAGACCGCAAGCAGGATAGAAGTCCATTTGAACGAGCGATGCGTGCTGTACATCGAAGAATCCTCCCGTATTTTTAAATTGATATGAATTTAAGAACGGACCGCGACCTGCGCGGCATAGCGATTGACCGGAAACGGCAGGCCCAGGTTGCCCCGGAGCGTATCCTGCTCGTATTCCGAGCGATATAGTCCCCGCGCCTGAAGCAGCGGCACGACGTGCTCGACGAAGTCCGCGAACCCGCCCGGCACGGCTTCGCCGACGATGAAGCCGTCCGCGGCGCTTCCTTCGAACCATTGCGCCAGCCGGTCCGCGACCTTCCCTGGCGTGCCGACGAACGGGCCCTTGGGCGTCATCGTGCGGAGCGCGACTTGGCGGAGCGTCCAGCCGTTTTCTTTGGCTTTCTGCTTGATCCGGTCCGTCGTGCTGCGGAAGCTGTTGGTCCCGAGATCGCCGATGTCGGGAAACGGCTCGTCAAGCGGATACGCGGAGAAATCGTGATGGTCGAAAAAGCGTCCAAGGTACAGCAGCGCATCCTCTACCGAAGCGAGGGAGGCGACTTCTTCGTAACGGCGGTCGGCCTCTTCGTCCGTGGCGCCGACGATCGGCCCGATGCCCGGGAAGATCAGAATTTCGTCCGGCGAGCGTCCATACTCGGCAGCTCTGCGCTTCACGTCGGCGTAAAATTCCTGGGCTTCCTCGATCGTCTCGTGTCCGGTGAAGACTGAGTCCGCCGTCCTCGCGGCCAGGTCGCGTCCGGGCTCCGACGATCCGGCCTGGAACACGATCGGACGGCCCTGCTTGGAGCGCGCGATGTTCAGCGGACCTTCGACGGAGAAGAACTCTCCCTTGTGATCCAGGCGATGCAGCTTGTCGGGATCGAAGAAGACGCCGCTCTCCTTGTTGCGGACGAAGGCATCGTCCTCCCACGAGTCCCACAGCCCCTTGGCCACCTCCAGATACTCGGCGGCGAGCTTGTAGCGTTTGCTGTGATCGGGATGTTCGCCTTTATTGAAGTTGGCCGCGGTCGCTTCGCCCGGCGAGGTGACGACGTTCCACCCTGCGCGTCCGCCGGAGATATGGTCCAGCGAGGCGAACTGGCGGGCGACGGTGAAGGGCTCGCTATACGAGGTGGACAGCGTGCCGACGAGCCCGATCCGGGAAGTCACTGCGCCAAGCGAGGACAGCAGCGTCAACGGCTCGAAACGGTTCAGGAAGTGCGGAATCGACTTTTCGCTGATGGTGAGGCCGTCGGCGATGAAGATAAAGTCGAATTTGCCTTGCTCGGCCAGCTGCGCCTGCTCCAGATAACGAGGCCAGTTGATGCTCGCGTCCGAAGGAACGTCTGGATGCCGCCACGCCGACATGCTCGATCCAACGCCGTGCAGCACTGCGCCCAGCTTAAGTTGTCTGTTCTTTGCCATATTCGAATCCCCCTCGAAATTTAAAATACATAATTCCAGTCTGTGAAGTCGGATTAATAGTAATGATAAGGGCAAATACGGGCGTTGACTAATAGGAAAAACCAATTCATGAATTGAATTTCTAAATCTTAAAATTCCAATTGACTAAGTAGGAATTTGCTGGTAACCTCTATTTTGAATGGTGAATATATATTCATGCTGTAAAACGATCGACCGGAAAGCCGGAGATCCCCTTTTGTCAGATGTGACGGTGTACGCGGCCAAGGGGTTCTTTTGTGTATATTCGCTCTTCTACTTGAGATTTGCTTAAGGTTGGCACTAGATTAGCACGTATCCGAAAAAGGAGGGATCCCCGCCATGTTCACGCGTCACTGGCGTATCTCCGTCGCGGCGGTCGCGGCTGCGGTGATCCTGTGGTGGGGCTTGACGGCGTTGGCTTGGATCAATCCGCTCTTCGTACCCGCACCCGCTTCCGTATGGCAAGCCTTTCTGGAGATTGCCCGGGATGGGTACAAGGGCAGCTCGCTGCCGAGCCATATCGGCGCCAGTCTTGCGCGTCTCGGCACGGCGTTCGCGATCGTGCTGGCGACGGCGATCCCGCTCGGGCTCGTCAGCGGTTATTCCGCCCGGATCCGCGCGCTGGCCGAGCCGTTCATCGAGTTCTACCGGCCGCTGCCGCCGCTCGCCTACTACACGCTGCTCGTACTCTGGCTCGGGATCGGCGACGCCTCCAAGATCGCGCTGCTGGCGCTGGCCGGGTTCGCGCCGCTGTACATCGCAGTCGCGTCCGGCGTCGCCCGCATACCGCAGGACCGGATCAACGGCGCCCGCTCGCTCGGCGCATCCGGCGGCAGGCTGTTCGCGCACGTGATTCTGCCGTCCTGCCTGCCGGATATTTTCACAGGCGTTCGCACCGCGCTCGGTATGACGTATACGACGCTGGTGGCCGCGGAGATGGTGGCGGCGGAGTCGGGGCTCGGCTGGATGGTGCTCGATGCGAGCAAGTTTTTGCGCAGCGACGTTATTTTCGCAGGCATTATTCTCATGGGGATCATCGCGGTGCTGCTGGACGCCTCTATCCGCTGGCTGGAGCGCGCCTGGGTGCCGTGGATCGGCAAGGATGTCTAATAGGATCAATTGGGGAAAAGGGAGAGGTTAGTCGCCATGTTCAAAAGAAAAAAACGTATGGTTCTCGCTGCGTCCGTCATGCTGCTTGCTGTGGCGCTGAGCGGCTGCGGAGAAGAGAAAAGCGGCGGCTCGCTGCCGAAGGAAGTTACGATCGGCTACCAGGTTATCCCGAACGCGGAGCTGTTCGTGAAGACGCAGGGGCTCGCGGAAAAGGCGTTTCCCGACACGAAGATTAATTGGAAGCAGTTCGATTCGGGCCGCGACGTCAATACCGCGGTTGCGTCGGGCAGCATCGACCTCGGGCTTGCAGGTTCCGTGCCCGTCTCGATCGGGATCGCGAACAAGCTCGCCTATAAGGTTTATTTCCTGCACGACATCATCGGCGACGCCGAGTCGCTGGCCGTGCGCAACGCTTCGGAGATCAAGGGCGTCAAGGATCTGGAAGGCAAGAAGGTGGCTACGCCGTTTGGCTCTACCGCTCACTTCAGCTTGCTGTCCGCCTTGAAGCTGGGCGGCGTCGACCTGCAGAAGGTGACGGTGCTGGACTTGCAGCCGCAGGATATTCTCGCCGCCTGGCAGCGCAAGGACATCGATGCGGCATTCGTATGGAATCCGGTGCTGGCGAAGCTTACGGCCGACGACGGCAGCGTCGTCATCTCGGCCAAGACGCTGTCCGAGCAGGGCGCGATCACGGCCGACGTGGGCATCGTGCGCGACAAGTTCGCGAAGGATTATCCCGATTTCGTGAAGCAATACGTCGGCGTGCTGGACGATGCGGTCGAGGAGTACCGGGCGCATCCGGACACGGTTGCCGAGGCGCTGGCGCCGGTGCTGAGCACGGACAAGGACGACGCGCTCGCGCAGACGAAGCAGCTCATCTGGCTGACCTCGGAGGAGCAGGCGGACGCCAAGTATTTGGGCGCGGAGAAGGACAAGAGCGGCTTCGCCGACGTGCTGAAGCAGACCGGGGAGTTCCTGGTCGAGCAGAAGCAGATTCAAAGCGCGCCGGAGCTGTCGGTCTACCAGGAGGCTATACTGCGTTAGGAGCGTGAGCGACATGAGCAGCGTACTGGACATCGCGCGTGAGGCGCCAGAGGTCGGCGAAGAAATGGTGCCGCGCGCGCCGGCGGCCGTCTCCGTCCGGAACGTCGATCTGGCGTACGGACGGGGCGACAAGCGCAAAAAAGTGCTGGCGGACCTCTCGCTGGACATCGCGGACGGGGAGTTCGTCGTGGTCCTCGGCGCCTCCGGCAGCGGCAAGACGTCGCTGCTGCGCCTGCTGGCCGGCTACGAGCGTGCGGAAGCGGGGAGCGTGGAGATGCTGGGCGCCGCGGGCGGCAAGCCCGTCCCGGAGGTCGGCGTCGTCTTCCAGCATGCCAACCTGTTCCCGTGGCTCACGGTCAGGCGCAATGCCGAGTTCGGGTTGCGGATGCGCGGGGCCGGGAAAAGAGAGCGCGAGGAGATTGCGGCCGAGGCGCTGGCCCAGGTGGGCCTGTCCGAAGCGGGCCATCAGCTGCCCTATCAGCTGTCGGGCGGCATGAAGCAGCGCGCGGCGATCGCCCGCACGCTGGCGGCGGATCCGAAGATCGTCCTGATGGATGAGCCGTTCGGGGCGCTCGACGCGATCACCCGGGAGCATCTGCAGACACTGGTCAAGTCGCTCTGGCGGCAGAAGCGCCGCACCTTCTTCTTTATCACGCACGACGTCGACGAAGCGCTGTATCTCGGGACGCGCATCATCGTGCTGAACGGCGCGCCGGCCCGGATCGGCACCGACAAGCCGAACCCGCTCAGCGGCGGCGCGGACAGCGTGTCCAAGCTGCGGCAGCAGCCGGACTACGCCGCGGAGCGCGAATATTTGTTGCGGCGCCTGGACCGCCATTGAGACGACAAACGCCCCTTGGAAGCCGGCTTGCAGCCGGCGCTCCGAAGGGGCGTTTGTGCGTTGGAATCCTCTTGAGCGCGAATATGCCCGCTGGCACTCGGTTCGTCCCGCGACTGCTGCGCACCGTGCACCATAATGGTGCATCTGCGGTCCCTTCGCCCGTCTAGCCCCTTGTCTCCCCGCGCACCGTGCACCATAATGGTGCATCTACGCGCCTTGCGCCCGTCCAACCCCGCGTCTACCGCGCACCGTGCACCATAATGGTGCATCTACGCACCCTTCGCCCGTCCAACCCCGCGTCTACCGCACACCGTGCACCAAAATGGTGCATCTACGCACCCTTCGCCCGTTCAACCCCGCGTCTACCGCGCATCGTGCACCATAATGGTGCATCTACGCGCCTTGCGCTCACCCAACCCCGCGTCTACCGCGCATCGTGCACCATAATGGTGCATCTACGCGCCTAGCGCCCGTCCAACCCCGCGTCTACCGCGCACCGTGCACCATAATGATGCATCTACGCGCCTTGCGCCCGTCCAACCCCGCGTCTACCGCGCACCGTGCACCATAATGGTGCATCTACGCACCTTGCGCTCACCCAACCCTGTGTCTACCGCACATCGTGCACAGTAATTGTGCAACTCCGTCCCCGCGTCCATCCCACCCGCCATCCCCGCGCATAACAATTACGCCCCTTCGAATGCCGGCATGCAGCCGGCGTTCCGAAGGGGCGTCTGTTCGAGAGCCGGGCATCTCACTTGCCCGGCGTATAGTGATAAGCCATAATCTCGCCGCGGGCGGCTGATGTGCTGGCGGCATGCGTCCCTTCGGGCCGCAGCCGAGGGAAGAGCAGCTCGGCCGTGCGATGGGCTTCCTCGAGATGCGGGTAGCCCGACAGAATAAACGTCTCGATGCCCAGCTCGGCGTATTCCCGCATACGGGCAGCGACGTTGTCGGCCGAGCCGACCAGCGCGGTGCCGGCGCCGCCGCGCACGAGTCCGATGCCCGCCCACAGGTTGGGGCCGACGACGAGCCGGGACCGGTCGCCTCCGTGCAGGCCCGTCATCCGCTGCTGGCCGTGGGAGTCCATGCGCGCGTATACCTGCTGGGCTCTCGCGATCGTGTCGTCGTCCAGATGGCGGATGAGCGCGTCCGCGGCTGCCCACGCCTCGTCTTCCGTTTCTCTGACGATGACGTGCAGGCGCATGCCGAAGCGTACGGTGCGATTTTCCGCGGCAGCGCGGGCACGGACCCGCTCGATCTTCTCCCGCGCTTGCTCGGGCGGCTCGCCCCAGGTCAGGTAGACGTCCGCGTGCTTGGCGGCGACGTCGATGGCGGCTGGCGAAGAGCCGCCGAAGTAGACGGGCGGATGCGGGGACTGGAACGGCGGATAGAAGTTGTACGCGTCATGCAGCCGGATATGTTCCCCGTCCAGCTCGACCCGCTCCTGCCGGAGCAGGGCGCGCCAGGCCGTCATGAACTCGTCCGTCAAGGCGTACCGCTCGTCGTGTCCGAGGAAGATGCCGTCTGCCGCCAGCTCCTCGGGGTCGCCGCCGGCAACGACGTTGATGAGCAGCCGTCCACGCGAGTGCCGGTCGAAGCTCGAGGCCATTCGAGCCGCGAGCGCCGGGGACATGAGGCCGGGACGCACCGCGATAAGAAACTTGAGCCGCTCGGTATCGGGCACGAGCATGGAGGCCAGCACCCACGAATCCTCGCAGGAGCGGCCGGTAGGCAGCAGCACGCCTTCGAAGCCGAGATCGTCGGCCGCCATCGCGACCTGCCGGTAGTAGGAAAGCGTCGCGTTCCGCGCGCCGATATCGGTGCCGATATAACGTCCGTCGCCATAGGTCGGAATAAACCAGAACAGGTTCACGCTGCTCAACCATCCTTTTAACAAAGTGAATAATTGTTCATCATGTGAACAGATTAAATCAATATATCCGATAAGTCAACAAGGATTAACGAATATAAAAAAAGCGGCATCAGAGCCGCGAATAGATTCTCGCAGGAGCAGCCGAAGATTGCGAACCCCGCCGAAGATTCTCGTAGCGGCCGCCGAAGATCGCCGTCCGCCATTGTATTCCACGCCGGATAATCCCACAGCAGCAGCCGCATCTCACAACCTCCGCCTAATGCTCCGCAGCAGCAGCCGCAGCGCGAGGTCCGCGGTGCCGGAAGTCAGCTCGGGCGTATCGGGGATATCGTGCAGCGAGAGACCCTCCATCAGGGAGACGTAGATCAGCGCCAGCTCCATCGGATCGCCGGGCACCATGTCGCCCGCCGACTGCCCCTGCTCGATAATGGCCGCCATCGGCCTGAGGTTGTCGATGAACTTGGCGCTGACCGCCTGCTTGAGGCGGGCCGGCACGGCCTCGGAGGTGCGCGCGTACTGGAGCAGGATGGTGATCGCCCATTCCCGCTTGGCGATCCACTGCTCGGTGTACCAGACGAGCTTGTCCACCGGCGAGCCGGACAGCGCCAGCGCTTCTTCGACAAAATCGCGGTATTGCTGCTGTCCGCGGTGAACGAGCGCCTCGAAGATCTCTTCCTTCGAGACGAAATATTTATAGACGTTGCCGACACTGACGCCGGCGGTCTCGGCGATGTCCGCCACCTTCGTGCCGGACAGTCCGCGCCTCGCGATGACCGTCAGCGCAGAATCGAGAATCTGGCTGGTGCGGGCCTCGCGCAGTTGTCTGTCTCTGGCCGGATTTCTGGGTGACACGGCGGCGTTCGAACCTCCTCGGCTTGCTTCGTTTTTTTCATCATAACGGGAACCGGGACGAACTTCCACTGGATAGCGGGACAACGAGGCCGCGGTAGAGGCTTGCGGCCGGGCAGTCTCTGCTGGCGCGCATTCCCTGCCGAGGAATAGTCATTGCCGGCGCGCAGTCTCCTACTTTTATAGAATCCCGATGATTTCGTGTAGAATTCTGCATTACGATGCAAGCGGCCACCCTCCACAATGGAGGTGATACGACCGCGTCATTCGTCGGCAAGCCATCGTAGGCATCGCCAGGGACGCATGCTACACTGTGAGGAAGACACCAAGAGAAAGAGGGAGTCCGTATGCTCAAAGTCGTCGTCGCGGATGACGAGAAAATACAGCGGGAGGGCATCGCCCGGCACATCCCCTGGCAGGAGCTGCAGCTGGAGCTGGCGGGCTGCGCGAAGGACGGCCGCGAGGCGCTGGCGCTCATGGAGCTTCAGGGCGCGGACATTCTGATCACCGACATCCGCATGCCCGGCATGGGCGGACTGGAGCTGTGCGCCAGCGCGCGGGAGCTGTACCCCGAACTCCAGATCATGATCATCAGCGGGTACGACGAATTCGAATACGCCCGGGCGGCGATCGAGCTGAATGCGTATTCCTTCATGCTCAAGCCGATCAACATCCGGCAGCTGGCGGAGAAGCTGGGGAAGCTGGCAATCCAGCTCGAGCAGCATCGCCGGTCCGAGGCCGATCTGGCCGCGATGCATCGGCAGCTGGAGGAGAGCCGGCCGCTGCTTCTGGACAAGTTTGCCAAGGATCTGCTATTCGGACGCTTGCGGCATGAGGACACCATAGCCAATCGCGCGCAGACGCTTTCGTTTTCCATACCTGAAAGCGGTTGCAGCGTGGTGCTCATCCAATTGGAGGATATCCCGAAGGAGGACGTATCGCGGACGGCGCACCAGCTGCTGATGCTGGAGCTACAGCGCGACCTGTCGGAGCTGCTCGCTCCCGGCAACCGGGGGATGGCGTTTCTGTCCGGGGAGGATGAGCTGATCGCGCTCCTTTTCCACGAATCTCCGGACGAACAGGCGCTGTCGCTTCAGCTGGAGGCGCTGCGGACCTGTCTGCACAGCAGATTCCCTCGCCGGGCGACGATCAGCGCAAGCGGCGTCAAGCGGACGTTCGCCGAGTTGGAGGACGGTTATCGGGAGGCGGAGGCGGCTTCCAGACAGAAGTTCTACCTGGGAAAAGGCAGCACGATCCGCTATGCGGACTTCGACGCCGACACGCTGCCGCCCGCCAGTCTGGCCGGGGCCGTGGAGCGATTGATGGCGGACGTCGGGACGGGACAGCAAGCGAGGATTGCCGAGCAGCTCGACGAGATTCTCCGTCATATCCCCTATTCCGCGGGGATCGGGGCGCATGCGCTCCGCTCGTTCGGCTTTCAGATCGTCAGCGACATCTACAAGCAGGCGTTCGCCATGAACGTGCAGATCGACGCCGTCTTCGGGGAGAACGCGCTGCTGTGGGAATCCGTCGCCGCCTTCGATACCGTTCCCGAGGCCCGCGAGTGGCTGACGGAAGCATTGACGACGCTTGCCACGCACGTTTACGGCAAACGCTCGCGCAAGCACGCCGACGTGGTCGATACGATCCTTGACGTGCTCGACAACCGCTACGGAGAGCCGATCACCATCGAAGAGCTGGCTAAGAAGGTTTTTCTGACGCCGAATTATATATGCAATATCTTCAAGGAAAACGTCGGCGAGAGCATCATCGACTATCTGACCAAGGTCCGGATGAAGCAAGCCAAGGCGCTCTTGATCGGCACGCGCTGCAAGATTTACGAGGTCGCGGAGCAGACGGGCTTTAACAATACGTCGTACTTCAGCTCCGTCTTCAAGGGCATGTTCGGCGTCAGCCCCAAGGAATTCAGGGAAGTCGGCTATGCGGAGAGCGGGAACGCATGAGCAGGAGCGGCATGAGCCTGAAGTACAAAATGATTTTCAGCTACGGCCTGCTCATCGTCTTTGCCGTCTTGTCGGCAGGCACGTTCTCTTACACGAAGATCGAGAAATACATCTTCAAGCAGGCGACCGTATCCTACGCGCAGACGCTGGAGCAGTTCGAGCTGAACATCGAGGACAAGCTGAACACCTATTACGAATTGCTCAATCAAATCGCCAACAACAAAGAAATTACGCTGGCGCTGTCCCATAATTACGGTTCTCCGGCCGATTTCTCGTACGAATTTCTCAATACGATCTCGCAAGCCTACTCCATCAAAGAGACCGACCTGACCAACAACGTGCTGGACCTGCTGATCTTCAAATCCAACGACACGTTGCCGGAGGTTAGCGGGAAGCTGCTGGACGAGCAGCGAATTCTGGATACCTGGTGGTACAAGAAGTATCTGGCCTGGGACGGCAAGCGGACGGTGAACGACTATATCCGGCTGTCCCAGACGAAGATCTGGTTCGTGACGGACGAAGTGATCCAGCGGCGTTACAGCACCGGGCCGGAGCAGCCCGTGCCGCTGACGAAGCTGGCGGTCGTGAAGCCGATCATTTTGAATTTCGAGTCGCTCGTCGGCGTGCTTGAAATGTATATCCGTTACGAAGCGCTGTTCGGGGAGACGCAGGTGACGGGGGAGCAGGCAGGAGACCGGTTCTTCGTGGCGGACCAGCAAGACGGCGTGATCTTCGACAGCCTGTCGCCGGGAGCGGGCACGCAGGCAGCTCTGGATTCGGTGTATCTGGAAAAAATGGCGGGGATGGAGTCGGGCAGCTTCACCCTGCGCAAGGACGGAAAGGACAGCCTGATCCTCTTCAAGCGCGGAGAACGCTCGGAGTGGACCTATTTTCGCGAGATGCCCCGGAAAAATCTGCTCTCCAACGCTAATGCGGTCAGGCAGTTCACGTTCGTCATCGCCTCGATCAGCATCGTCATCTCGATCCTGATCGCCGTCGCGATCGGCAGCCGGCTGTCCAGAAGAATCTCGATCCTCTCCAGGACGATGGAGCAGGTGGCGGACCTGTCTCTCGATACGCACGTGGTCATCGACGGCAGGGACGAGATCAACAAGCTGTCCCAAAACTATAACCGTATGATGCGGCGGATCCGCGAGCTGGTGGAGCAGCTGACGGCGAGCCAGCAGATACAGCGGGAAGCGGAGATGAAGGCGCTGCAGGCGCAGATCAATCCCCATTTTCTCTACAATACGCTCGCTACGATCAACTGGATGGCGCTGGACCATGAGAACGAGAAGATCGTCTCGATGGTCGAGAATCTGTCCGCTTTTTACAGGCTGTCCCTCAACAGCGGGCGTCCCTATCTGACCGTCGCCGAGGAAGTGCGGCAGGTTCAGGCCTATATGAACATCCAGAAGATCCGTCTGGAGGACGAGATCCGGGAAGTCTACGAGGTGGCGGACGACATCCTTCGCTTGTACGTGCCCAAGCTGATCCTGCAGCCGTTCGTCGAAAATGCCGTTCTGCACGGCGTGCAATCCGGCCCGGGGCCGATGACGGTGACGATCAGAGGTTATCTCTCCGAAGGGACGGTCGTGCTGGAGGTCGAAGACGACGGCGCCGGCATGGAGGACGTCCCGATCCCAAGCCAATACCTGGCCATGGGCGGTTACGGGATCCGCAACGTCCATGAGAAGATCCAACTGAGCTACGGCAGCGAGTACGGGGTGAAAATTAAAAGCGTGCCCGGCCGGGGGACGACCGTCACGATCACGATTCCCGCCGTCGATGCGCCGCCTTCCGAGCCATAATCGACGCAGCCAACAGCTAAGCCTGCCTGCCGACCGGGAAACCCGGTAAGCAGGCAGGCTTGTTTTTTACCGCGATTGGGCCGCTTATTTCGTTCGCATCACCGCGATGCCGTTCACCTGGGCATTTCCGGTCTGACCCGCGAAGTTCAGGTTCAGCTGTCCGTCCGTCACCGGCACCTCGAAGGTGTATGGCTTGCCCTTGTTGGCGCCGGAGAACATCTTGTACATATCGAAGCCGGACAGGATGTCAGCGCCCTCGGCCTGCAGCCTGAATGTCCGCTGACCGGACTGGGTCGCCGACAGCTCGGCGAAGAGCAGCGTGACCTGATAGGTGCCGCTGGCGACGTCGAAGGCGTAGTTAAAGGCGCTGCCCGACCGCGCTGTCTGATACAAGGCGGCGTCGTACCCGGTCCCGGTCACCGCCGATCCGGCAGTAACGGCGGTCGTACCCGTTGAGTAGCCCCACGCGCCCGAAGCGTAAGCCTGATCGGCCGACCAGACGGCGCCGGCAGAATCCGTATACGCGGCTGCGCTGCCGACGTTCACGCGCTTCACGTAGCTGCCGGTCAGCGCCACGTTCAAGGTCAGCTTGTCGCCGAACGGCACGCCGTTCTTGGCCATCTGCACCTCGAACGTGGCCGAGGTGCCCGTCGTCGGCGCTTCGATGACGAAGCCGTACGTCTCGAACTGATAGCGCGCGCCCTGTCCGATCTGCAGGCCCGCCCCCATCGAGACGCGCTGCGCGCCGGGCAGCGTGCCCGTGCCGCCGTCCTGGCCGAAGTCGACGATCTTGAACTTGTTGTTGGCGGTCGTGATCAACTGATACTGATCGGCGGCCGACCATACCGTGCTTCCGGCGTTGCGGAATTCCACGGAGATTCGCTTGGTCGAGCCTTGCGACATCGTCAGCGGCACGGTATGAGCGACGACTGCGGCGTTGTCCCCGCTGCCGACCGTAATCGTGTAGGTAATCGGCTTGTTGAAGAAGGCGTCGCCGTCCCGGACCATATCGAGCGCCAGGACATGCGCGCCCGGCGTGGAAGGCGCGGTGATGTTGAACGTGAACGACTGGCTGCCCTCGGGCGCGACCGGGCGGGCGGCGTTCAGGTAGGCTCGCTGGTCGACGAGGCTGTTGCTGTAGCCGCCGTCCGCGAAGCCGCCGAAGGCGAATTCGTTGGCCGGCCCCGACGTTTTTGCGGCGAGCCTATACAAATTGGCTGCGGTCCAGGTCTCGGTGCCGACGTTTTTGACGCTGACCGTGACCCGCCGGGTCTCCCCGGGCGCCATATAAGCCGGCACCGTCGACGCCACTGCGGCGGCGTCCTTGCCGATGCGTCCCGATGGCACGACGTTAATCTCCTTCTCGAACGCGCTGCCGAAGAAGCCGGTCCCGTCGTGCACCATCTGGCCGGACAGCACGTACTTGCCGCGCTTGGCCGGCGCCGCGACGGTGAACGAGAACGTCTTGCTCTGCCCGGGGGCGATCGCGTCGGAGGCGCCCAGGTAGGCGCGCTGATCGCTCTCGGAGCTGCTATAGCCGCCCGATGAACCGAAGCCGCCCCAGATCACGGAATTAGGCGTCCACAGCTTGTGCTGCAGTCCCTTGGACAGCGCGGCCAGACGAATATTGCCTGCTGCCGTCCAGGTGGTGCTGCCGACGTTTTTGACGGTGACCGTCACCGTGCCAGTCGCGCCTTCCGCAAGCTCGGCCGGCGCAGTCACGGCAGTGACGATGCCTTGATCCCCGCTGGCGGCTACGACCGTGACCGGGTGCGAGTAGAGGCTGCCCAGCCAGGCGGCGCCCTCCTTCACCATCTGCGCCTGGAACTGGGCGACGCCCGGCGTCGAAGGCGCCGTCACCTGGAAGCGGAACGTCTTCGTCCCCTGCGGCGCGATGCTCTCGCCCGGATTCAGCAGGATACGCTGGCTGCCGATCGTACCCGGAGACTCGATGAGCGACGGAGCGGCCGGATTTTTCCACGCGAACGCGCTGCCCGTAAAGTCGCCGAGCTTGAACGGATTCGTGCCGGTCGGCACCCAGGTCGTGCTGCCGACGTTGCGGACGGTGACGGAGACATCGTAGTCCTGGCCGGCGACCATCCGGTCCGGCATGTCGGACGACAGCACGATGCCGTCGTCCGCGACGCCTCGTTTGGCTTGACGGATCAGCGAGAAAAAGGAATACGGATCGACCGCTTCGAACTGGTAGCCGGGCTGATCCGCCTTCATTTTCGCATACACCTTGTTGATAAAGGACGGCATGGCGAACGCGGAGCGGACGACGAGGAAGTTCGGCGCGCCGCCCAATCCCGTAAACTTGGCGGCGGCAAGGCCCTCGAGGCCGAGCGCGGTGCCGTTCACGTCGGCGTTGCCCATGCCGTACATCTCGCCCACCGCCATGTTGCCGTTGCGCACGGCCGGAACGGTGCCGGACAGCTGGCCGTCCCAGCCGTTGATGCCGTCGGCGCTGAAGTTGGAATACAGCTTCTCTACCGCATTGGAGAGCGTGCCGCCGTTGCCGTTCAGCACGAAGCCGGACATCGTGTAGCCCGCCTTTTTGTACATCAGCTCGTTCCACTGCTGCCAGATGCCCGCGTCCGGCAGGAGCGTCGGATTGGCATAGCCCGCCCCGGATGCGCCGGCGACGAAGTAGTCGTTGGGCGTGGCCGTATCGTACAGGTACTGGGCGATATCGGGGTAATCGACCGTCATATTGGGGACGATGCCCCAGGCCAGCGGGACCGTGCCCCGCTGCTTGTCCTCCCATAAGTAAGGCAAGGTCTGGTGCGCCGTGCCGCCGTCGTGGTCTCCCATATAGAAGAGCACGTACGTCTTGTTCGCGAGCGTCGTCCTGGCCGGCGCGGCGGGCGGATTGGCGAGCTGCTTGCCGACGGGCGCCCAGCTGTGGAAGGACGCGTTCATGTAGCCGAGCGTATCCATGATGCTCGACATCTGCGCGTTGTAGCCGGAGATGATCTCGGCCAGCTTCCATTCGCCGTCCACCTCGCTGTGCGTCCCGCGGGACTGGAAGGTCGAGTACTTGTCCCACCACGGGAAGAAGCCGACGATCTCGATCGGCCAGTACTTCCCGTACTGATTGTAGGAAGAGGACAGGATGCTCTTAAAGACGGACAGATCGTTGCCCAGCGTCTGCTCGGGCGCGTCGTTCGGCTTCTCGTCCGGCCACACGGACAAGTCGAAGGCAAAGCCCTTGTTCTTGACGACGTAGTCACGGGACACGCCGTAGTTGAGGGCGCTCGTGCTGTTCGGCTGGCTGCTGAAGCTGTCCTCGATATAATCGAGCAGCCCCGGATTGACGAGCCCCGTGTCCAGATAGGCCGCTTTTGCCCACAGGTAGGCATCCGTTTTTGCGTTGGCGCCCGCAAATTTGCCCGTCAGATCGCAAGGGCCGGTCAACGGGGCAGCCGGGCAGCCCGTGCTCACCGACATGCCGCCGGTTGTCGTCAGCCGCTGGTACAAGGTACCGCCGGACATGACGATCGGGGCGCGCTTCACGCCGGCCATCGTCGTCGCGACGTTGACGGTCGCCATCACGTTCGGATCCCATACGATCAGCCCGTTCAGATCGCCGGCGAAGATCGTGACGAGATTGACGAGCGCGTCGTAGATATCCGTGCCGGCGACAGGCGTGATGATCGCCTCGCTCAGCCATTGCCCCTTCTGGGTGAACTTGTCCAGCCAGTAGGTATTGATGGCCGCGGTATCGGTGTTCGTCACGTACGGGAGCGCGGGGGACGTATTATAGTTGCGTACGTAGAGGCGCGGCCCCTTCTGGTTCACGATGCCCTGCAGCGTGCCGACGAACGTCTGGATATCGAAGCCGTCCGCCCGGCGCTGAGGATCGGGGTATTGCTGGAGGTCGAACACGTACAGCTGCGAGCCGAGCGGCGCGGCCTCGGCGGCCTTCGGCCGCTCGAGTCCCCCGAGCATAGGCAGTATAACGATCAAGCAGAGCAGGACATGGACAAGCTTGTGAATAGGGCGTTTCGAGAGCAACGTTCACCACTCCTTCATTTTTTAAAAGCGCTTACAAGGCGGACTATAACGCATCTTGCCGCAACAAAACATAGGCGATTCTACAGAAAAACTGCATTTTTCTATAAAGATACGATACGCCGCACCTATCGTATAATTTTTGCTTTTTTCTGTAGAATCCTTGATTTTCAAGGCCATGCCCACGCCGTAAACTAAAGGCCATGGAAGCGTTCACAGAATGGCATAAAGGGGTTTTGGCATGCGCAAGGAAATATGGAACGACCGCTATCTGTACCTGTTCGTGATCCCGGGCGTCATCTGGTTTCTCATATTTTGTTATCAACCGATGTACGGCCTGCTGATCGCCTTCAAGGATTACGACATCGTCAAAGGCGTGTTCGACAGCGAATGGGTGGGCCTCAAGTACTTCAAGGACTTCTTCAACGATTACAACTTCAATTCCATTATGATCAACACGATCGCCATCAGCCTGCTCAAGCTCGTCATCGGCTTTCCTGCGCCGATCATTCTGGCGCTGATGCTGAACGAGGTGCGCACAAGGGCGTTCAAGCGGCTGACGCAGACGATCTCCTACCTGCCCTTCTTCGTCTCGTGGGTCGTCGTGTCGGGCATCTGGTACGAGCTGCTCACCGTCGATCAGGGCGGCATCGTCAACACGCTGCTGATGAAAATCGGGCTGATCCACGAGCCGATCTTCTGGTTCGGCAAGCCGGGGTACTTCTGGGGCCTGGTCGTCGCCTCGGATATATGGAAGGGCATCGGCTGGGGATCGATCATCTATCTGGCCGCGCTGTCGGGCGTCGATGCCGAGCTGTACGAGGCATCCGTGATGGACGGCGCCAACCGCTGGCGGCAGACCTGGCACATCACGCTTCCCGGCATTCGCGGCGCGATCGTCATCCTGTTCATCCTGTCGGTCGGCAGCATCCTGAACGCGGGCTTCGACCAGATCTACGTCATGCAGAATCCGGCCGTGATGGAGCGCGCGGAGATTATCGATACCTATGTCATGACGACGGGGATTTTCAAAGCGAACTATTCGATCGCCACCGCCGTCGGCCTGTTCAAGTCCGTCGTCGGGCTGATCATGCTGCTCCTGGTCAACATGGTCGTCAAACTGCTCGGAGAGGAGGGGGTCGTATGAGGCTCAGCAAAGGTCAGCGCATGTTCTCCGTCGTCAATTACGGTCTCCTGCTCGTATTGAGCTTTTCGATCATATTCCCGTTCTGGCGCATTCTGATGCTGAGCTTTAACGACGGCATCGACTCGCTGCGCGGCGGCATTTACTTCTGGCCCCGCATCGCCACCTGGAACAACTACGAGGTTATTTTCGCCAGGTCGGAGATTATCAACGCTTACCGCATCACGATTATACGAACCGTCGTCGGCACGATCTTCTCGCTTTTTATGACCGCCGTCATGGCCTACGGACTGTCCAAGCGCCATCTGCGGGTCAGGCAGGCCGTCAACGTCCTGATTCTGTTCACCATGTTCTTCAGCGGCGGACTCATCCCGTCCTACTTGCTGCTGAAGGATCTTCACCTTTTGAATACCGTCTGGGTGTACATCGTCCCGAGTCTCTACCAGGCCTGGAACATCATTTTATTCCGCACGTTTTTCCAGCAGCTGCCGCCGAGCCTGGAGGAGTCGGCGAAGCTGGACGGCGCGAACGATCTGACCGTCTTTTTCCGGATTGTCGTGCCGCTCTCGCTGCCGATCTTCGCGACGATCTCCCTGTTCATCGCGGTGGGGCACTGGAACGACTGGTTCTCGGGGACGGTGTACGTCCAGGACCCGCAGCTCGTGCCGCTGCAGACGCTGCTTATGAAGATTATCCGGGAGAACGATTCAACCCAGCTGATCGCCGGGAGCTTGTCCAACGTCTCGCAGAACAGCGTGAAGACGGTCACGAGCTATTCGGTGAAAATGGCCACTTTGGTTGTAACCATCCTGCCTATTGTCTGTCTCTACCCGTTCCTGCAAAGATACTTTGTAAAGGGCGTACTGGTAGGCTCCGTCAAAGGCTGAGATGCTTATATACAATAGCAGTCCCGCATGAATCCAACACAAGATTAGGGGATGAACAGTTTGCAAAAAACGAGAAAAGGATTGGCCGTCGGCATCGTAACCTGCATGGCGGTAAGCATGCTGGCCGCATGCAGCGGAAAAGAGAACAATGCGCAGTCGAGCGCTCCGGCATCTTCATCGTCGGGGACCGGGACGGCTTCCGCCTCCGCCCAGCCGACCCAGCAAGCGCCGCTTAAGTTCACGTATCATTCCTTGTCCCGCGACGTGATTCCGCAAGACAACAACGAGATGTATACGTGGCTGAAGGCGAACAAGAACGTCGACATCAAGGCGGTCGCGGATCCGCAGAAGGACAAGATGCTCGACAAGCTGAACCTGATGCTGGCGAGCGGCGACGTGCCGGACGTGCTGGAGTTCGAGAACGTGGAAGGCGCCGTCGAGATTGCGAAGAAGATGGGCGAGTCGGGACTGGTCATCTCCCTCGACGACTGGCTGGCCAAGTATCCCGACCTGCTGGCCAACCATGACAAAGCCTATGACGACGCGGTATATCGCGACAAAGACGGCAAGATGTACGTGCTGCCGATCAACCTCGCCGCGAAGAAGGGCGTCCAGCTGGCCGATGTCGGCCCGATCGTGCGGGGGGACTGGCTGAAGCAGGTCGGCATGTCCGCGCCGAAGACGACCGACGAGCTGTACGAAGTATTGAAGGCGTTCAAAGACAAGATCCCGGACGTTAACGGCAAGAAGATCATTCCTGCGACCTTCGACGTCTTCCGCCAATATATCGCAGACGCCTGGACGAAGAGTTGGGTGAAGTTCGGCGAAGACGGGAAGCTGGACAGCTACCAATTTACGAATCCGGACATTGAAGGCTACATGGTGTTCATGAACAAGCTGTACCGCGAAGGCCTGCTCGATCCCGAGATGCTCACGCAGCAATCCGATCAGTACATGGAGAAGCTGTCCTCCGGCCGCGTCGGTTACTCGGTACGCATCTATTGGGACATGGACACCGTAAACAAGGCGCTCAAGGCAAACAGCCCGGAGACGCGCTTCGTGCCGGCGCCTCCGCTGACCGTGACGGGCTCGTCCGTCCAGCCCGTCTACGCGAATCCGAGTGACCGCTCGTTCAACTCGCTCGTCATCTCCGCCAAGTTCGCCAAGGATCCCGCGAACGTCGAGCGCTTGATGGAATTCCTGAACTGGAGCGCTTCGCCGGAAGGCACCCAGATGCTGAGGTACGGCGAAGAAGGCAAGTATTACGTCAAAAACGCCGAAGGCTTGCTGGAGAAGACGGACGAAGCGAACAAGGAAAGCGCGGAGCTCAACAACACGTTCCTGCAGCGCACGGGGCTCGACGCATACAACATCCTCAGGATCATCCCGATTCCAAGCGTCGAGGCGAACCCGAGAACCGAGGAATCCAAGCTCGGAACCGAAGTATGGGCGCCTTCCGTCGGCGAGCCGCTGCCGCTGTCGTACCAACTGGTGCCGGCCGGACCGATCGAGCAGCAGAAGTGGGGTTCGATGTGGTCGGAGCTGGATAAATGGACCGCGAAGGCCGTATACGCCAAGTCCGAAGAAGAAGCGCGCAAGGTCACGAAGGAGATGCTCGAAGCGTTCGAGAAAAACGGCGGGCGCGATATCGTGAACGAACGCGTCAAGTCGATGAGCGAATTCAAATAGGGCTTGGAAGGAAGCGGATAGGAGGAGATCCCTCCCGTCCGCTTTTTTCTGTCAGAGGAAGGCGGATACGACATGAAAATGGCATTGAAGGACGGCTGGGAGCTGACAGGATCGTACCCCGGCTTCTGGGCATTCGGACGCAGTATGGAGCTGAACCTGGAGCTGCGGGGCGTCGTGCCCTGGATCCCGGTCGAGGTGCCGAGCAGCGTGCACTGGGAGCTTCATCGCGCGGGCCTGCTGCCCGACCCTTACTACGGCGCGAACGCGCCAGCCTGCGAATGGGTCAACGAGCGGGACTGGCTGTACCGCACTTCGTTCGTCGCCGACGAGGCCTGGCGGGGCAAGCGGGTCCGGCTCGTGCTGGAAGGCGTCGATTATTCGGCCCGCGTGCTGCTGAACGGCGAAGGGCTGGGGGCGCATGCGGGAATGTTCACGCCGGGCGTCTTCGAGCTGTCGGACGCGCTGCGCTACGGCGAGGAGAACAAGCTGGTCGTCGTGCTGGAGAAGTCGCCCGACGGCGTCGCGCAGCTCGGCCATACGGACCGGGTGGATCATCTTAAGAGCAGGTTCGGGTATAGGTGGGATTTCTGCCCGCGGCTCGTGCATGTCGGACTGTGGAAGCCGGTCGTGCTGGACATCGCGGAGTGGTGCGTGCTGGACGACGTTGCGGTCGAGGCGGTGCCTGATGCGGCGGGGGCCGGAAAGACGGAGACCGATCGTGTGGTGTCTGGTTCTGCGGGCGGCAGGACGGCAGATGGCGGAACGGTCGAGGTGCGCGCGGTCGTGGACAGCGAGCGGACGGGCCGATACCGGATCCGCACGGAAGTGTACGATCCTGGGGGCAGGCTTGCGGCTGCGACGGAGACGGAAGGAACCGCCGTAAGGGGGCTGCAGACGGTCCGGCAGGGCATGAGACTGGAGGACGTACGGTTGTGGTGGCCCAATGGATACGGGGAGCAGCCGTTGTACCGGGTCAAGGTGGAGCTGGAGGCGATCCGGGAAGACGATGCGTGGGCGCGTTCGGATGTTTTCGAATGCGCTGCAGGCTTCCGCACGCTCTCCTTCCGCGCCAACCCGGGCGCCCCGGCGGACGCGCTGCCCTATACGGTGGCGGTCAACGACCGTCCGATTTACATCAAGGGCTGGAACTGGGTGCCGCAGGATCAACTGTACGGCAGAGCGCACGAGGCGCAGCTCCGGCACAGGCTGACGCTGGCGCGGCGCGCCAACGTCAACATGCTCCGCGTCTGGGGCGGCGGACTGATCGAGCGGGAGCTGTTCTACGAACTGTGCGACGAATTCGGCATTCTGATCTGGCAGGAGATGATGCAGTCCAGCTCGGGTTTCAACAACGAGCCGGCGGCTTCCCCGTCCTTCCTCCATCTCGTGTCGGCGACGATGCGGCAGGTCATCCGCGAGAAGCGCAACCATCCGTCGCTGGCGATCTGGTGCGGCGGCAACGAGCTCACCGAAGGCGGCCATCTGGACGCGCGGCTCGTGCCGCTCACCGACAAGCATCCCAATCTCCGCCTGCTCCGCGATCTGGTGTCGGATCTCGATTCGTCGCGGCTGTTCCTGCCGAGTTCGTCGTCGGGGCCGACCTTTTTCCTCGATCGGCAGCATAACGGGAAGGGGATCCAGTACGACGTGCACGGGCCGTGGAAATATGCGGGCGCCGCGGACCATTATCGGCTCTACAACACGAGCGACGCGCTGCTGCACAGCGAGTATGGCGGCGACGGGTTCGCCTCGATGGAGAGCATGCGGCGGTTTCTGCCTCCGGAGCTGCTCGATCCGGGGCAGAGCCAGTCCATCGCGTGGCTGCTCCACGGCTATGAGTATTGGAACATGGACGGCCAGCTCGCCGCATTGTTCGGGGGCGGCTGGGATTCGCTCGAGCAGATGGCGATGGCCGCGCAGTGGCTGCAGGCCGAGGGCATCCGGTACGCGGTCGAGGCGAACCGGCGGCGGGCGCCGCACTGCAGCGGGAGCTTGCTCTGGCAGTTCAACGAGCCGTATCCCAACGTCTCGTGCACGAGCGCGGTCGACTACTTCGGCGATCCGAAGCTGGCGTACGGCTGGGTGGCCAAGGCCAACCGCAACCGGCATGTATCGCTGGCGCATGAGGGGCTGTGCTGGCGGGCCGGAGAAGCGTTTAGCGCGACTGCTCATGTGACCGACGAGGGCGAGGGGCTGGACCAGGAGCATCTGACGGTGAAATGGACCGCCTATACGCCAGACGGCAGCTTGCTTGCGCAAGGCGAGTGGGCATTGGGAGAAGCTGAGGGGCTGACAACGAGGGTGGGCGAGTTGGCATTCGTTGTTCCGGAGGCCGGTATGTTTATCATCCGGCTGCGGCTCGAAGGTACGAAGGACGGCGGTTTGAGCGCGGACAACGAATATGTTTTCTCGGTGCAAGGAGACGGGGAGCGTCCGCCGCTGGCGCCGCTCGTTGAAGGGCCGGAGACGAAGCTGACGTGGACGGTCGCCGAGCGGGACGGAAGCACGGTCGTAACGGTCGCGAATGCCGGGGAGACGGCGGCGCTGTGGGTGCGCGTGGCCGGCATTCCGAGCGCGGACGATTGCATGCCGGTGGTGCGTCCGCTGGACGACGGATTTGTGCTGCTGCCGGGCGAGACGGCCGAGCGGACGTTCGACGGCGTCAAGCCGGAGACATGCGCTTGGGAAGCCAAAGCTTTGAATGCGCGATAAGTCTCGCCGAAAAGAGGGATTCATATGGAAGCTTCATCATGGAAGGTAAGACCGGTCGCCAAGCCTCGCTCCAAGGTGTGCGAGTCGCCGGGTCCCGCCGGCATTTATTGCTTCAGCCCGGGCATTCTGACGTTGCCGTCGGGCAGAATCGTCGTCACGATGGACTATGGCGGGCCCGGCATCGAGGGGCTGGCGGGCGTGAAGAAAAAGACGATCGACGGCGTGTTCCAGGGCAACTTGTTTATATCCGACGATGCCGGTTACACCTGGACGCACATTTGCGAGTTTCCCTTTTACCACGCCAGGCCGTTCCAATCCGGCTCGTCTCTGTACGTGCTCGGTCATGCCGACGACCTGATGATCATGCGCTCGGACGACGAGGGTCTGACATGGAGCGAGCCTTGCGCCTTGACGAAAGGGGAGCACTGGCATCAGGCGCCGTGCAACGTGCTTGAAGCGAACGGCCATGTGTACCTCGTCATGGAACGCGTATGCGAGCCGAGCGGGGTGTGGCCGGTCGGCAACATCGCGCCCGTGCTCATGCGGGGCAGGATCGGCGCGGATCTGATGCAAAGGGACAATTGGACGTTCGCGTCGGAGATCATGTTCAAGCAGGCGGTGGATACGGCAAGCCTGAACGACTTCGGCGTGCCGTTCTATGAAGTCGATCCGGTGCATGGCGATCTGGTCGCGCCCGGCCGTCACTGCAGCCCGCCGGGATGGCTCGAAACCAACGTCGTGCAATTCGTCGATCCCGACCATTATTGGACCGATCCGACGGGGCACACGTTCCACCTGTGGATGCGGGCCCATACCGCAGGCACGGGCTACGCCGCGGTTATGAAGGTCGTAGAGCGGGAAGACGGCACGATGACGACGCAGTACGAGACGGTTCCTTCGGGCCGCAGGGCGGTATACGTGCCTTGTCCGGGCGGGCAAATGAAGTTTCACATTTTGTACGATGAGCGCTCGAGGCTGTATTGGCTGCTCAGCACCCAGTCGACGGACAGCATGACGCGGGCGGAGCGACTGCCCGAAGGCCGGTTTCACCTGCCGAACAACGAGCGGCAGCGGCTGCAGCTCCACTTTTCCCGCAATTGCATCGACTGGTGCTTCGCGGCACTTGTGGACGCGGCGGAGCCGGAGCGGGAATCCCGCCACTATGCGTCGATGGCCATTTTCGAAGATGACCTCTATGTATTGAGCCGATCCGGGGACGAACGGGCGAGCGGCTCGCACAACGGAAATATGATTACGTTCCATGTCGTCTCCGGCTTCCGGGATCTGATTTACTAACAGAAAGCAGGGATGAACATCATGTCAGCATCGATCGAACGCCGCCTCCGCCTGCTGCTCGGGGAAGACCCCGGCAACTACTGGGAGAAGACGGCGAACCTTCAACTCGGGTATTGGGGCGAGCGGGCCGTAGGCCAGCTATTTTACGCGTATGAGCTGTCTAAAGTTAACGGCGGCCGATACAATCCGGAAATTGAGGCGGCCTTGTCCGTCGTAGAAGACGGCAAAGCCAAGGACGGCATCGTCGGCCAAGCGACAGCGCTTAGGGTCGAGGAGACGCTTCAGCCGCTGTCGGCGGAGGCGAAGAGCTACGACGTCCTGTGCGTTTCTCATGCGCATATCGACATGAACTGGATGTGGTCGTGGGACGAGACGGTGGCGGTGACGCTGGATACGTTCCGGACGATGCTCGCGCTGATGGACGAATATCCGCAATTCACCTTTTCCCAGTCCCAGGCCGCCATCTACCGCATCGTGGAGCAGTACGCGCCGGATATGCTGGAGGAGATTCGCCGCCGGGTCCGCGAGGGCAGGTGGGAGGTGACGGCTTCGCATTGGGTGGAAGCGGATAAAAATATGCCGAACGGCGAGAGTCTTACCCGCCATCTGCTCTATACGAAGCGTTATCTGGCCAAGCTGTTCGGCCTCGATCCGGATACGCTGAATCTGGACTTCGAGCCGGACACGTTCGGCCACAGCATCAACGTCCCCGAGATTCTCGCCTCCGGCGGCGTGAAGTACTACTACCATTGCCGAGGCAACGAGGCGCCCGCGCTGTACCGCTGGCAATCGCCTTCGGGCAGCTCCATCGTCGTTTACCGCGAACCGACCTGGTACAACGACAGCATTCAGTCGGTGCTCGGCGCTTATGTGCCTTCGGTATGCGGGCAGACTGGCCTGAAAACGTATCTGAACGTCTACGGCGTGGGAGATCACGGCGGCGGTCCGACGAGGCGGGATCTGGAGCGGATCGCGGACATGCAGACTTGGCCGATCTATCCCAAGCTGCGCTTCGGCACGTACGGGGAGTACTTCGCATTGGCGGAAACGATTGCGGATCGGCTCCCGGTCGTGACGGGCGAGCAGAACTTCGTGTTCACCGGCTGTTACACGTCGCAGACCCGAATCAAGACGGCGAACCGCGTAGGCGAGACTGCGCTGTACGAGGCGGAGCTGTTCAATGCGATTGCGGCTGCGGAGGGCGGTGCCGCATATCCCGGCGAGAGCCTGGAGGAAGCTTGGCGCGGCGTGCTGTTTAACCAGTTCCACGATATTCTGCCCGGATCGGGCGTGCTGGAGACGCGGGAGCATGCGCTCGGCTTGTTCCAGAACACGATGGCGAGCGCCAATACGGACCGGAAGCTGGCGCTCGAGAAGATTGCGGCTTCGATCGACACTTCGGCGTTGGCGATTCCAGGAGGCGGCGATAAGTCAAGCGATAGATCCAGCGATAGGTCCAGCAATAGATCCAGTGATAGGTCGGGCGATACGTCCGCCGGCGCAGGCGCTGGCTACGGGGCGAAGTCGTTCCAGGTCACGCAGATCGAACGAGGGGGCGGGAGCACCCGGATCGTGCACGTTTTTAACCCATCGGCCTTCGAGCGCGAGGAAGCGGTCGAGATTCTGCTCTGGGATTGGAATACGCCGGTCAAAACGCTGGCCGTAAAGGACAGCCAGGGCCGGGCGGTGCCGCATCAATGGTTGGACCAGGGCCGCCATTGGTACTGGAATCACGACTTTATGCGGCTGCTCGCTTACGTCAAGCTCCCTGCCTGCGGCTATGCCACTTATACGGTGTCTGAAGGGGAGGCGGAGCTGCGTCCGTTCGTGCCCAACGACCCCCGGCTCGACGAGGAGCAGGTATACGTACTGGAAAACGAGCGGCTGCGGGTGGCGTTCAATCCGATCGATGCGACGGTCACGTCCATGCTCGTCAAGTCGACTGGCGAGGAGCTGGTCGATCCGGCACGCCCGGCGGGCTTGTTCCGATGGATCCAGGAGGATGCCAGCAAGAGCATGACCGCCTGGTGGATCGGCAGATACATGAAGGTGGAGAGCGTCCATCGGGATGTGGTGATCAAAAAAGGGACGTGGGGCGAGGTCCGCCAGTCGCTGCAGTATGAGATGGCTTTCGGCCGCTCCCGGTTGAAGGTTACGGTCTCGCTCGATCGCGACAGTGCCAGGCTGGTGTACGATGTCGAGTGCGACTGGCAGGAGGTCGGGAACGCGGCGTCGGGGATTCCGCAGCTGAACTTTCTGTGGCCCTTCGCTTATCGGAGCGAGGCATACCGCTATGACGTACCGTTCGGCGTCATTGAGCGTCCGGCGCTCGCGCACGACGTGCCGGCCAACCGGTTCGCGCATGCTGTGCCTGCCGGGGCGGGGCAGTCGTCGATTCTGCTGGCGACGAGCAACAAGCACGGCTTCCGCGGAACGGACGACTCGCTCGCCGTCTCGCTCATCCGCAGCTCCTTCGATCCGGACCCGTACCCGGAGCAGGGCAACCACCACAAGTTCACGCTGGCGCTCAGCGTTGTCGGTCTGGATGCTGAGGCGAATCAGGCGAAGTTGATTGAAGCGGCCGCTAGGCTGCAGCATCCGCCGACCGTGCTGTCCGGCACGGCGCATGCCGGCACGCGGCCGCTCGACGGCAGCTTTCTGAAGCTTGCGGCGGGGGCGGCGACCGTGTCGGCGGTGAAGATGCCGGAGGAGCGGAATAGTCCGCAGCGCTGGATCGTGCGCGTCTACGAGTCCGAAGGCCGCCGCGCGGACGTGAAGCTGGCGCTGTCGCGAGAAGTGGCAGAGGCCTGGTGGGTCGACGCTCACGAGCGGCGGTTAGTGCCGGACGGGGAGAAGATCGCGGTCGAGGGCGCGGAAGTTTCGTTCGAGCTCCCGCCTTATGCGGTGAGGGCGCTTTGCGTGGCGTTTGCGTGAGGCGGCGCTCTTCTTCGTCGCCTGCATGAAGGATTTAATAGGCATTGCGGCGAAAGTATCTCTCTCCAAATCAAAAGGAAAGAGAGTCTTTCAATATGATGACATGGCGCAAAGCGTTGGCGCTGCTGGGAATGGCGGCGCTGGTTTGGACGATGCTGGCCTATCCGGCAGATAGCAAGGCGGCGGGGAAGCAGATCGGAGCCTGGTTGTCCGGTTACGAGGGCGATTGGGTGGACAAAGCCTTCGTAGAAGATAAAGACGTTGACGGCACCTTGCAGGTCCGTGTCAATCCGAACGACGGCACCGTTCGGATCAGTTATGAGGCGTGGTGGGGCGAGACGTATACGTTCGAATCGACCGCTCCGATCGCGATTGCGGATGACCGGGCTATGAAGTGGAAGTATTCGTACGTGGATGGAGACGCTCAAGGCTTACACACCTATAAGGGCACCGGAACGGTCGCATTCGGCGCCGGAAAGATCACGGTCGTGTTGAACACGCTGCCGGCCGACCTGAACAAGTTATTCAAAGGCACTAGAACGTTGATACGCGATCCGTACGGCCAGAGAAATTTCTCGTCCGGCGAGGCGATCGCGATCGCGACGGCAGCCTGCAAGTGCAAGCCCTCTGCGCAGGTCCAGGTGGTGCTGCCCGACGGCGATAACGAAGGCAATAAAAACTGGATTTATTATGTTTGGTTTATCGTACGGGACAATTATCGTATCGAATACGAAGTCAATTTGCACAAACGGCAGGCAGAACTGGTGAAGTCGGATTGGGAATACAGATCTTCAGCTAAGGTCGCCAAAGTGACAGCCTCAAGCACGCTGCCGAGCACTAAGACAGCATCCTATAGCGCAGCCAATCTCATCGACCGCGACCCTGCGACTTGCTGGTGTGAAGGCGTGAAGGGGCTGGGCGTCGGCCAGAGCGTGACGCTCTCTTTTGCCAAGAAGACGGAGCTAAGCGGCGTTGCGATCGCGCCAGGCTACGGCAAGTCGGTCGCCTCTTATCTGGATAACGGCAGCGTGAAAAAGGCCAAGCTGCTCTTCTCCGACGGCACGGTCCTCGTGCTCGATCTCACCAAGGAATACAACATCTTTTTCGATGAAAAAGTGAAGGCGTCCAGCGTCAAATTCGTCATTCTCGACGTGACGCCCGGGACCAAGTACGCGGATACGTGCGTGTCCGAGATTCAGTTTTTTTAATCTGATCGCACCGTGCCGCGCCGCGCTTCATGCGAAAAGCCTGCCTATCGCTTCAATAGCGTAAGGCAGGCTTTTTTGACAAGGAGGACGTCTCACTGCATGCTGTTATGAATCCGCTGCATGAACTCCTCCGCGGCGCTGTAGCCGAGCTGCTTGAGGTACCAGTTGTTGGCCGCGGCTTCGATGAGGCCGGCGACGTCGCGCCCGGGCTGCAGCTGGATCTCGATGTACGGGATCTTCACGCCCAGGTAGTCGGAGAACTTGGGCTCCAGCTCCAGCGCGTTGCTGAGCTCTCCGTCCCGCCAGGTCGCCAGCTCGATGTCGAGCACGATGCGCGTCTCGTCCTGGAACGCCCGGCGGCCGTACTGCCGCACGACGTTGATCAGGCCGACGCTGCGCAGCGCAAGGAATTCGCGCGTCGTCTCGTTATGCGAGCCGAGAAGAAGCGACGGGCCAAGCTTCTTGAGGACGACGACGTCGTCCGCGACGAGCCGGTGGCCCCTGCGGATGAGCGTATGCGCCGTCTCGCTTTTGCCGATGCCGGATTTGCCCCGCAGCAGTACGCCGATGCCCGACACGTTTACGCATACGCCGTGAATCGATTGTTCCGGGGCGAGCGCTTTAACCAGATAGCTATCCAGTTTCGCAATGAACTCCGTCGTCGGATCCGCGGTCCGCAGCAGCGGGATGCCTTCCTCGTCGCAGAACTTTTTCAGATAAGGAAACTCCTGCTGGCCCGCGGTCACGATGAAGCAAGGCGGGTGGTACTTGACGATGTTGCCGATATGAAGCAAGCGTTCTTCGACGCTGAGCTGCAGCAAATACGTAATTTCCTTGCGGCCGAGTACCTGCACGCGCTCCATCGGGAAAAATTCGAAGTAGCCGACGAACTCCAGGCCCGGACGATGCGCCCGCGAACGCGAGATCTGCCGGTCCAGGCGGCCGGCGCCTGCCAGCACCTCCAGCTTGAATTGATCCGCGAGACTCTGTACGGTGATGGACTTCACGTGGCCAACCTCCTTTGATTGCGTACGTATGTAACATACTCTACCCGATGTATTCCCCGACGGAAAGGCTTATTCCTGCGAAGTAAGTCACAACGATAGACAGGGTTCCTTAATCATGATAGAAAGGGAGAAGAATCCAGTTTAAGGAGCTCAAACGATGCCCGCCTTTTCCCGCGTCAGCCGCATGGTCTTGACTACAGCAGCAGCGCTGCTAATTACTGCCGCGCTGCCGATATCCGTGCCGCGTCTGTCGGCAGCGCCCGCTTCGGCAGCGACGGTCACCGCCGCCAAGCAGCAATTAACGCTTCAGCTCCAGACGATCCGGCTTTATCAGGTAATGATGGTTCCGGCCCGCGCCTTCTTCCAAGGCGTTGGAGCGCGCTTCCAGGTTCAGGGCAAATCCTTTTCCGCTACGCTGGGTAACCACAGCCTATCCGGGACAATCGGCTCGCCGCAAGCTTCCGTCGATGGCAAGGCCATGAAGCTGCCATACTCGCCCAAGGTCATCAAGGGCACGTTGTATATTCCGTTACAGTTGGCCGCAGGCCTGCTTGATTACGATTCCTGGCGCTATGACGAAGGGACGCGGAAGCTGACGTTCAGCTATAGCAAGAAAAAGCTGGGCGAACTTGCTGCAAGCCTGCATAACGCGGCTAAGAAAGGGAACGTGAAGCTACTTCAGGAGTTGCTGGACAAGGGCGTCGAGGTGAACGCGAAGGTAAATGGCTATTCGGACTGGACGGCGTTGGATTACGCGATTATGAACCACGAGCCGTCGGCCGCGAAGCTGCTGCTGGAGCGCGGGGGGACGTACAAGCCGGTGCTGTTGGTGTCGCCGCTGCTGTATCCGGGCGATAAGCAAACGACCGATACGTTGGAGGTTCTC
The DNA here is from genome assembly GCF_042649185.1 of Cohnella sp. GCM10012308. Lineage (NCBI taxonomy): Bacteria > Bacillati > Bacillota > Bacilli > Caryophanales > Paenibacillaceae > Cohnella > Cohnella sp. GCM10012308. The sequence goes on along the minus strand of NZ_JBHRYU010000003.1, from coordinate 285,567 downwards.
CTGGAACACGGTTTGGACCCTAACTTATGGATTTCCTATATGCATGCGAACTTATTGGAGCTGGCCTGCATGAAACATACCGAGATTCGTTCCGATGCGTCGGAGGTGACAACCGAGCCATCGTACGAAGTCGTACGGCTGCTTCTGGCGCACGGAGCTAAGGTGACGACGGATGCGCTGTACCATGCCGCCGGAGCAGGCAGTTACGAGATCGTTCAGGAACTGCTGCGGCATGGCGGAGACCCGGATCAGCGATCGAGTTTCGGCGCTACGCCCAGGGAGGTGGCCCGGTTCCGCGGCGTGGAGCAATGGCTTGTTCGCGATGCCGGTCAATCGCTTGCGCCGCTAGTCTTCAGGACAGCCGAGGGAACCGAGCTCGAAGAGGGTACGGTACAGCTGAGGCGGTTGGCCGGCCCGGGTTCGCAGACTGGAAGCGAGCCGCTGTCGGTGAGCGTATCCTTTTCCAAACAGGCGTATGTTAAAGAGGGGAGCTATCAGCCCGAATTCGTAACTAAGTATGGGAAAGGGTGGGTGCTGCATCGGCAGCCGGCGATCGATATTCAAGGCGGGACCTCCGGACCTGCGGCACTGCAATTGCCGAGGCTGAACGCCAAGGTACGTCTGGTGACGGCGGACCCGGCGCATTGGACCGGCGCGCTTTATGTCACCGATGCCGCTTCGGGTCAGGGATACCTGTTTCAGCCGGCGGAGGGCGTCTTCGAGCTCTATCTGCCTCCGGGCAAGTTCTTTATCGACATGGTCCGGCCGGGCAGAGAGCTCACGCCTTCCGCGTCGGCCGTGTCGATCGAGATCAAGGAGGACCAGCTCTATTATGAAATTCCGGTTCCGGTAACGGAGAACAACTAGGCTGATGGTGACATACTCGTAGATGATGAGGTAGGGATGGCGCGCTCGGCAATAAAGCTCTATGTAGAGCTACATCGGTCTAGTTGGCGGCGTGATTTGCTTCGTGTAACTGGGACTACGCTTCGAAAGAACGAGGCGCATGGCGGCGTGAGCCCCGGCGATACCAGAGCATCACGGGAAGCAGCAGCAAGGCCAGTGCGCCCCCCGCGAGCGAGAGCGCGGCGAAGCTCGAGAAGGCGACGACCGCGCCGGATAAGGCGCCTCCGGCGGCGCCCGCGAGGGAGATCAGCACGTCGACGGAGCCCTGCGTCTTGGCCCGCGTGCGCAGGCTCGTCGCGTCTATGATGACGGCCGTGCCGCTGATGAGGCCGAAGTTCCAGCCGAGGCCGAGCAGCACCAGGCCGAAGATCATCCAAGCCGAGGAGTCTCCTGGCGCGAATGCGGTGACGAGCGCAGCAAAGAGCAGCGTCCCCGCCGCGACGCAGGACATCGCGATGCGCCCGACTTTGTCCACGAGGACGCCGGTTACGAGCGAGGGCAGGAACATGGCGGCGATATGCGCGCCGATCGTCAGGCCGACCATGTCGAGGCTGTGTCCGTGGTGCTTCATATGCAGCGGCGTCATTGTCATGACGGCGGTCATGACGATCTGCGTGATCAGCATGACCGACGCGCCGACGATGATACCGCGATTGCCGGATCGCACCGGCGCATCGGGGACGGCGTCACCGACTTTTTCACCGGCGTTGCCGGCAGCAGGCGCATCGGCAGACGCATCAACTACACCTGCCTTGGCGACGAGGAACGGATCCGGACGCAGCAGGATGGCGAACACGAGACCCGCCAGCGCGAACGCAGCCGAGGCCAGCATAAATGGCCCCGCGAGCGGCGGGATCCCCCAAGCGGTCGCGAGCCTGCCCATAGGCGAGACCAGGTTCGGTCCGGCCACGGCGCCGAACGTGGTCGTGACCATCGCGATGCTGACCGCGCGGGCCCGCTGATGCGGCTCGGCGAGGTCCGTACCGGCATAGCGCGCCTGCAAATTGGTGGAGGTGCCCGCGCCGTAGACCAGCATCGCCAAGAGCAGCAGCGGCAGACTGTCCCATGCCGCCGCCCCGACAACGCCCAGCGCGCCGACCGCGCCGGCCAAGAAGCCTGCCGTCAGCCCGGCCCGACGGCCCAGCCGCTGGGTCAGGCGCCCGACAGCAAAGGCCGACAGCGCCGAGCCCAGCGTGAACAGCGTCGTCGACAGCCCGGCCAGGCCGTCCGATCCCGTCATATCCTGCGCCAGCAAGGCGCCGACCGTAATGCCCGACGCAAGCCCTGCGCCGCCGAACAGCTGCGCGATCACGACGATCGTGAGCGTCCGCTTATGAATGGCCCGCCGTTCCGACTGCGTATATGTTTTCATTCGTACCTCCAATAGAGTAGGGTAGTGGTCTATTCTATTTTATAAATCATACTATGAATCGGCATCGGATGTCAGGACATTTTTGCGCACAAAAAAATTCGTCCGCCTCGGCTAGCTTCGGCAAACGAACTTTAAAATGTCCTTGACCCGCAGCGCCTTGGCGTTCCGGGCCATCAGACGCTTGTCGCTGACGACCCAGGTATGGTCCCGCGATCGCGGCCTGCGCATGGCGATGAAATTGCAGGGGCTTCCCGCATAGATCCGGAAGCCGCTCGCTCTTGCGTCGGCGCACAACTTTACGCATTCTCCGCCGTTCAAGTCGCGAAAAGCGACCCGGTCGAATACCCGCCGCCGGACGAGCAGGGTCGCGCCCTGCACCTGATCGACGTACCGGTTCGCCTTGTCGTAGTACCGGTGCAGGAGCAGCCTCCTGCCGGCCAGATACATATAGTGCGCGCGCTTGCCGACGATGTCGGCCCCGGTCGCGCGCAATACCCGCACGCTCTCCGCCAGGTAGCCCGGACCGTAATAATCGTCGTCGTCGAACTTGGCGACGAGCGGGTGCCGGGCCAGCCGCACGCCGATATTCAGGCAATGGCCGAGCGACAGCTGCGCCGGCACGGAGACGACTCTCACGTTTTTGTAAGATGCTGCGGCCTTCGCGTACGCATCCAGCCGGAGCCCGTCGCCGTTCAGGATCACGATGAGCTCCTTATCCGGATGGCGCTGCCTGCCGTAGTTTCGCAACAGCGCATCCATATAAACGCGTCTATCGGTGCAGGTCACGACGGATACCGCGAGCGGGCCGGACGCGGACGCCGGTTGGCCCTCCATGCGCGCCATTATTGGGAGCCCCGCGGCTTCCTGCGTACGTAGCGCTTGTAGTCGGTTATGTTCGGGATCGTCCGGTTCTGCGAGAGGAGCTCCCGGTCGCCGATGATCCATGTGTGGTTCAGCGAGTTTTTCCTGCGGATCGCGACGAAGTTGAATCTTCCGCCCGAATACACCCTGTAGCCCCGGCGCCTGCTGCGGTCGCAGAACAGGTCGTCCTCGCCGACGCTCCGGTCAGGGAAGCGGACCCGATCGAACACCCGCTTGCGGAAAACGAGCGTAGCCCCCGGCAGCCGGCCAACGGGCCGGCGCTCGTCCCGGGAAAAGCGAAGAATCAGCTTCTTGGAACCCTGCAGATACATATAGTGCGCGCGCTTCCCGACGACGTCGGCCCTGAACTCGAGAAGGGCGCGCAGGCTGTCGGTCAAGTAATAAGGCGCGTAATAATCATCGTCGTCGAACTTGGCGATTCGGCCGTATCTTGCTTTGCCGACGGCGAAGTTGAGGCAGGCGCCGAGCGAACGATGCTCCGGCATGCGATAGATTCTCACGTTGCGATGCTTGCCCGCCATCCGGCGATAGGGCGCGAGCGGGATCCCGTTATGATTGACGACGACGATCAGTTCCTTCTCCGCATGCGTCTGCCTGGCATAATTGCGGAACAGGTTGTCCAGGTAATCGCGGCGGTTCGTGCAAGCTATAACTGAAACGCCCTGTCGTCCACGCGTGTCTAACGAGCCGTTTCTCAAGCTGAATCGCTCCCCTTGTCCCGTGAAAAATAGGATGTTGCTATAAATTATGGGGTCAAGCGTTAGAGGGAACGGCAGTTTTGAAAAAGAAGCATATGCACCGCGTCCGGGGGACGCGCGCATACGCCGGCTCTCTTATTCGCCGTCCATGATTTCGCGATGCTGCTTACGGATTTTGTTCCAGTCCGGGTGCTCGGCGCCGTAATGGCCAATTAGCTGTTGCAGCTTATCGTTAATGTCCGGATTCGCCGCGTTACCGCACCGCATATGAATATCCAATGCGATCAGCCCTATTTTTGCGCGGTCCAAGTCCGACAGTTCTAGCGAATCCCACCCCTCCGCGGGGAAAAACTTCTCCAGCATGCGGAACGCCGAACCGATGTCCTCTTTTGAATGGAACAAGTCGTAGAGCGTTTCGAAATTTTTTGCATGCGCCGCGCTCTCGAGCGTTCTGTAAAAAGTGCCGTCCGCATCGGGAGTTCCGACGTAAAACGTATTTCCGCCGACATCCGTCAACGTAAATCTTCGGTCCTCCGCCAGATGTCTGATTTTCGATATCCGAGGAATGCCGGAACGAGGTATTTTACCGAGATGTCGCTTCAATCCGGCTGCGAATTGCTCGTATACCCGGTTTACGTCGTCGACCTCGATATAGCACAATTGAGGATTTTGATGGGGCAATATTCGCTTCGTTCCGTAAAAATGCAGTTCTAGCGAGCCGAAACGGATAACCGCATACGGATTGGGTTTCGTATAAACTTGAACGGTCTGAAAACCCAGGCTCTCAAAAAAGGACACCTGATCCTTAATTGCGGGACACGGCAAAATCGGCATGATCTTAACCATGGTTAAGCACCTCTTTATCGTTAATTTAGCTTACCTATTTAGCCTATCAAATTCATGCAAATGCGAAGGTTCGTCGGCATCTGCGGCATGCTAGAATGATTAGAAGGCTATAAACCCGTCATGTGCTTTAATCTTGATTTGCAGATCTGATCAAGGAGGCCGAAATGAAGGGAATTGAGATCGCCAAAAAATTGAATATAAGCACGAGTGCATTAAGGCATTATGAAGCCTGGGGAATCGTCCCTCCCGTCGAGAGAGCGGCCAATGGCTACCGGGTTTATAGCAAGGAACATGAAGCTTATTTTCAATGCATTCGCGACATGTACGCCGGCTTCGGGATGAACTTGATTCGGGAGGCGATGCCGCGCATCGTTCGCGGAGAAATACTTGATGCCTTATGGTTAATTAACAAGGCGCAGGTCCGTCTGCATACGGAAAAAGAAACCGTACAAAAAACAGTGAACATGCTCGATCTGACAGCGCTGAGCGACCTGCCGGCTTACCGCAATAAAAGCTCGTTTACGATTGGCGAGGTGGCCGAAGAAGCGAACGTATCCGCCTCATCGATACGGCATTGGGAAAAGGAAGGGCTTATTAAGCCTCAACGTCGGCAAGAGAGCCGATTCCGTATGTATAGTCCCTCGGATATTCGTAGGGTGCTTGTCATCCGAACGGTTCAACGGGCCGTCTATTCCTTAGATACGGTCCGTGAAGTATTGTCGAAGCTTGACCAGCATAACATCGCGCAGGCCAAGGACATTGCCCGTAAAGCGCTGGAATACATCGATCATGCGCTGGCCAGGCAGATGCGGGGTATCGCGAGCCTGCAGCGTCTCTTGGATATGACCGAACACAAGCATAGAGGAGAATGACGATGCTCCCCTTCGTACAGCTGGCGCAGTTCCGCGAGATCAGGCCTTATGTCCGGTTCGCCCACTTTACGGAATATCCGATGAGGGTGCCTTCGCGTTATTTGTTCGATCACGAGCTGATACTGATCGAGCGCGGCCGGGGCACGATTTTTACGGAGCTCGGCGCCTTTCCGTACGAGGAGCGGTCGCTGCTGATGATTCCGCCCGGCATCCTTCACTCTTTCAAGGACGATCCCGACGCGTCGCTCGGACATGCGCATTCGGCGGTCCATTTTGACTGGGAACCGCATTCGGAAGAAGGGCTCCTTCAAATTGTCGGGGAGCGGGAAGGGCCGATTCGGCCGGACGAGCTTCCCGGGGAAGCGGCCAAGCTGGGCTCGTTATGGCTGCCGAATATGGTGCGGGTCGACGGGGCCAACGATGATACCCTTGCCCTCGTCAGGGAGATTGTCGAAGCGTTCCGCCATGATCGGCCGCTGCGGAAACTGGAGCTGCAGGTCCTGTTCCTGCGGTTACTGCTCGACTTGTCGAGGCAACTGCAGGACGGGAACGCCGCGTGTACGCTGCTGACCGGACGGAAAAATGGCAAGCCGAGGGACCGCTCGGACATTACGAATTACATTTTGAAAATGCATGACGCGATCGGACGCAGTCCCGTTACCGATGACATTTTAAATCAATGGCAGGAGACGGTGTTTTTCAGTGCGCCGCATTTTCACCGTTTATTCAAAGAGCAGACGGGCTGCACGCCTCATGAATATTTCACCAAGCTTCGGATCGAAAAGGGCGCCATGCTGCTGCTAAGCACGGATCTCCTGGTACAGGAAGTCGCATATGCCTGCGGCTATGCGGACACCAGGTATTTCAGCCGGCTCTTCCGAAGGATCGAAGGATTTAGCCCGAATCAATATCGCCGCATTTTCCTCCATCGGGATTGACCTGTATTTTCGCGAAAAAAGAATTGATCAAATTGTCCACCTTCTATGAAATCTGCGGCCTCCTGCATGCTGCCGTCCGATTGGTACAATCGGCGTAAGCATAAGACAAGGAGGCTGTCTTGCATGAAGAACGTGCCCTGTTTGTGGCATCCGTCGCCTTCCCGCACGCAAAATGTATATGTACTATTCCAATCGGTGTTGGCGCTTGATGAAGCCGGCGACGTGCAGCTGAATGTGTTCGGCAGCAGCCTGTACAGGATCTACCTGGATGGAGAGGAAATCGCGGAGGGACCTGCGCGATTCTCGCCCGACCACCCGGAATACGATGTTCACACCGTGCATTTGCCGGCCGGGCGCCGTATCCTGTCCGTCATCGTGCACGATTACGGGGTGCATACGCGCATTTTGATGGGAGGCATTCATCCCTTCCTGCAGTGCCAGGCGACCGGGAAAAACGGGCCGATTCCGCTGGCGTGGAGGTGCAAGGAGTTGGACGCCTTCGAGCCGATCGACCGGCGGGTCAACGGGCAACTGGGCTGGATGGAAAGATGCGACACGAGGCTGCTGCCTGATGTGCGTCAGGCGTTCGACGGGGAGGGGTGGGCGGAAGCGCTCGAAATCGATCACCCGCTTGGGGATGCCGCTTACCGTCCCAGTACGGTCGGCGACTGTCTCCGTCTGCCGGTCGCGGCCACCGAAATTGCACGCGGCACGTATGCCGACCGATTCGGCTACGTGAACGACGATCCGCCGGTGCGGTTCATAAGCCGGGATCTGCAGCCGCAGCTGCCGGACGACGGCGTCTGGGTGCGGCTCGACTTGGGCAAAATCGGCTTGTACCGACCGTGCATGACGATCGATGTGCCGCGGGGGACAATCGTTGAGGCGGGCTACGCCGAATCGCTGACCGACGGACGCGTATTCCCGGTCATCCCGCTGTCGGCCAGCACGTCCTGCCATGTCGACCGATGGATCGCCGCGGGCGGACCGCAACAGCTGCTCACGTTTGCGCCGCGCGGATTCCGCTTTATCGAAGTCCACATTGCCGCTGTCCCGTCCGAGGTAGTCTCGCTTCGCGTGGAAGGCATTCTGCGCACCCGCTACGGCGAATCGGTCGGCACCTTCCGTTGCAGCGATGCGCAGCTGAACGATATTTGGCGCCTCGGCGTAGAGACGCTGCGCGCCTGCGCGGAGGACGCGCTGATCGATACGCCGACGAGAGAGCGGGGGCAATGGATCGGCGACGCTGCCGTCATCGGCATGGAAGTGCTCGGCGTCACCTTCGGGGATCTCGAGCTCGTTCGCCGGGGACTGCAGCAGGCTTCCTATCGCTGCAGGCACGACGGATTGGCCGCAGGACTCTGTCCCGGACAAGAGGCTTACTTAACGACGTACGCGCTCTATTGGATCGACGGATGCATCCGCTACGCCCGGTTGACCGGGGACGCCAGCCTGCTGGAGGAATGCTACGAGACGGCGGAGCGCACCATCGACTACTTTTTCGCGCACATGACGCCGCGAGGCACGCTTCCTTCCGCTGACACTTGGGACTTCATCGATTGGGGGCACTCGGTCGTGCCCGGCGACATCAACGTCAGTCTCAATCTGACTTTACAGAACACGCTGGGGCAAATGGCAGCATGGGAGCAAGCGCGCGGCTTGCACGACAAAGCGGAGAAGCGCAGGGAACAGCATGAACAGATAGGCAAGATCGTGGCGGAGCACTATAGGTCGGCGGAGGGTTTGTTGGCAAAATCCGTGTCGGCCGACGCGCCTTCGACGCCGGAAAAGAGGAAAGCCGGTTATCACGCTACCGTTCTCGGCTTGCTGTACGGTTTGTTCGACGAAGAGACGAAGTTGCGTGCGATCGCGTTCATAAAGCAACATATGATGAACTGCTTCCCGAACAATCCGGACGCGCCCCGGCTTGCGCATCCTTCGGCCAATCACGAGCGGCTGATTACCCCGAGCTTCTCCCATTTCTCTCTGCAAGCGTTGTGGGAGGCCGGGGAGGCGGATTTCGCGCTGGAGCAGTACCGGACGTGCTGGGGGTGGATGCTGGATCAGGGCGTCACGACGCTGCTCGAGGTGTTCGATACGCGCTGGAGTCACTGCCACGCGTGGTCCGCTTCGCCGACCTGGCAGCTGTCGCGGTACGCGCTTGGCCTCATCCCGGAAGCGGGCGAAGACCTGTATCGTTACCGGCTGTGCTTCCAGCCGGGGACGCTGGATTATGCCTCCGGCAGCGTGCCGCTGCTGGCGGGGAAGGGCATGATCCAGGTCGAATGGAAGCGGACTGCACCGGGGAAATGGGCATACGAGCTGCGCACGGAACGTCCGATTCGCGTGTCGCTCGAAGGCGTACGCGCGATCTCGCTTATGGTGTTGGATGGCAAAGAAACCGCGCCGAGTAATCGATTTGAGGTGCAGCGCAGCTTGGCGTTTAATTTTGCCGACGTTGGCGGTTGATCATCTGGACTCGGTTGCGAAGGCAAAGTTACCAAGCTCGAACCCATCTGTCCCATAATGAACTGAAGCCGTAATATCGCCAAAATATTGGGGCTCCGCAAGGCCGTCGATAACTAGGCCGACCGCGGCCCGCAGGCTCACTCCCGTGTCCTCTGCTTTAAAATAAACAACGGCGCCGTACCCCAGTTCCTTCCCGATCGCTTCGGCGCCGTAATCGTTGGCAAACGCATCCAGATCTACCTCGTACGTCCGACCGCCAACCGTGATGCGGCCGAGCCATTTGCCCGCCTGTTCCGCTTTTTCGAACGAGATTGCATCCCCCAGCTGTGCCAGGTAGTCCTCCTCCTGAAAAACATGGTCGGCAAATGGCCGCTCGCCCGCGCCTTCCGTTCCCGTCAGCTCCACGATGTGGAGCTCGTCCAGCAGCAAGCCCGTCCCCGAGCCCAGCTCCAGCACGGCCGCCAGCTCGTCGTCGCCGTCTTGATCGTAGTCGGCGATCGCCAGTGTCGGCAACACGCCACGGACGGTCGAGTATCTCCAATCCATCGTCTGCCGCGTATCTCCGACGGCGAGAATCGCGGTTTTGCCCGTGTCCGGATATAAATAAATGCCTTTGTCCGGTATAGAGGCAACCGGCGCCGTCCCGGCAGTCTTCTCTTCGGGCGCTGCCGGGGCGTCGGCCTTGCGGCTCGCGTCGGTGCTCTCCGCTGTAGCGGACGTCGCTATACCGGCAGGCTGCTCGCTCGCTGGATCCCGCCCGGGCGCCTCCGCCGTCGAGCAGGCGGATAGTAGCGTTAGGATTGCGGCGACGCTGCCTAAGCCCTTCCAACCCGTTTTATTTTCAGTTCTAGCCACGCTGTTCCCCTCCTAGGTGTTTCCAATATAGACGATGAGAGGTGGAGGTGAGTTCAGATCTATTGGCAGGATGAGGAGAATTAAATCTTGTTGGATGCAAGAAGCATGAAGAAAATATGCTCCATAATAACGGGGAGTTCTTGGTGATGGAAATTAGGAAATCGGGTTCGATTTGTCAGCGCGTATGTTTGCGGCGGGTGGACGTGATGGGGCTCTGTGGTTGTCTGATAACGCGGATCTCCATCATGTGGCTCGCTATGAAATTTTAAAATGTTCTGCCCATCTGGATCAACCCAGTTGTAGTAAGATACTTCAATAAATCCGCCGCTTATTTCTTCGGTCACGAACAGCCGCGAGCTGTCTTTAAAGATGAATGTATGACGGGTAACGCGAATGCTTGTCAGCAGACCGCTGCCGTCCCCATCACGCGAATCCAGAAGAATGGAATTAAAGTCCCTCTCTAATTGGCTGATATTAGAGGGAGGCCGCACTACCGTTCTTGCCGCCTGTCTATGGATTTAAGCAAACCGGCCCATTGCTCCGAATCCCTCGCTTCGGCTGGCGTAAGTTCCCATCTGCTCGCCAAAGTCTCTTCCCAAGGACCGCCGTATTTCTTTTCGAAATGCACGACGGCGTTGGCGAGATCCGCCAGTTCCTCGGCGGCTGTCATTGGTTTATTTCTGCCTAGGCGTTCTTGTTCAACTTCGTAACGCTGTGCAACTTCCGCAACCGTAGAATGCGTGCCGGTCGGAGCCGTATATACCGCGTTCTCCGGTATGCGCGCTTGTTTAAAACGTTCGCCTTTTTCTACGCCTTGGAAACGTCCTTGGTTAATCCAATTGTTAATCGTTGCTACGCTAACCCCGAAGAAACGGGCGGTATCGCCAGTCGTAAATGTTCTGGAAGGTGTAGGATCGGACTCTACGCCGAGCGTAACCATGTAGAGAAGTGCGCGTTGGAGTGCGAGAGGCGTATGCTCAACCGACAAATGCTGCTCAATGGATTGGAGTACGTCCGTCGTGTTTTTTGTTGAGGTCTGCTCGATATAATTAGCCAGCGCTTTAACGAAAAGCTTTGTTTTGGCGGGATCCTCCTGCTGGAGATGTTGTTTTATGGCTTCCGATATAGTCAGTGCTTGTGAGATCGCCATTTCCTTTTCAACCACATCAAACATGTTCACTCACCTCGTCTCCATTCTATCAGTCTTCTCTAAAAACTTCAATTAAACTTAAAACAACTTTAACTAAACTTAAAGTTCACTTACACGTCTATGCACTCATTATAAGGTTAAAAACTGCGTGCTATACCACGATTCGATCGGGTGGTTCGCACGAGGATTAACTGGGCTAGAACGGGAAGAGGACGCTTTTGCCAAAAAGGCGCAGGCACCAATTCGGTGTCTGCGCCCCTTCTGTCTAAGCACCCGTCGCGCCTAGGCCAATCAATCAATATCCAGCAGCTCCAGAATAACGCCGAGATCGGCCGTGCTGTCGACATAAGCGTATTTGTCGCCGTTCTGGATGAGCGGGAAGCCGAAGGCTTCGAGCTTGGCGGCGGTCTCCATCATCCGGTCCTTCGCCTTGAAGGCGATATGATGGACGCCGGGTCCGTTCGTCTCGAGAAACGCCTTCCAGGTGGTCGGGTCGTCCGTTGGCTCGATGAATTCGAGGACGGTATTCTCGAGATCGAAGAAGGAGAGCTTGACTCTGCCGGGCGTCGGCTGGCCTAGATAGGTGACGGTATCGCTCCCGTCCGCGTTGGCTGTGTTGACGGCGGGGACGGGGACCCCGAGCAGTTCGGCCAACCGCCGGGTCGCTTTCTCGGCATCGCGTACGACGATCGCGATCTGGCAGACGAAGGTGGTGCCCAGAATCGTATTTTGCATGTGCTCTCTGCCTCCTCAAATGAGTCTAAAAATGACTTACTCTATAAGCCGATAGCTGACGAACGCCAAAGTGCGGCTGTCGGGCGCCCAGGAGTTCACGTTAAGCGTACCCTGTCCGCCAAATAAGGAGACGAGGGTACGGGATTCGCCGCCGGCGGCGGGCATCAAGCGGAGCTCGACGTGCTTGTTGGCGGGATGATCGCCGGGTGCGACGTCGCCCTTGCGGTATGCGATATAGACGACCCATTGTCCGTCCGGGGAGACGTGGGGAAACCAGTTGTTGCTCTCCTCGAACGTCATGCGTACTTGCTCGCTGCCGTCGTCGTTCATGCGCCACACCTGCATGAGTCCGGAACGTACGGAATTGAACCAGATATGCTTGCCGTCCGGCGAATAATCGGGGCCGTCGCTCAGACCGGGCGCGTCCGTCAGTTGCGTCTCGATGCCCCCGTTTGCTGGAATCGTGTAGATGTCGTACTCGCCGTCTCGCTCCGCGCAATAAGCGAGCGTGCTGCCGTCGGGCGACCAGCCGTGCAGGTAACTGGGAGCCAGTGGCGTAACGAGCAGGGGGTGTCCGCCTTGCAAGGGAAGGACATAGATACGCGACTGGCCGTCCTCGAACGTATGGTGGCTCACGGCGACGCGGTCGTTGTCGGGCGACAGGACGTGGTCGTTGTTGCATTGAACCGCGAAGCCGGAGTCAATTACCTGGCTGCTCCCTGTGGCAAGGTCGTATTCGTATAGGCGTCCTTGGCTGTTGTAGATCAGGCGGGTGCCATCGCGGGTCCAATTGGGCGCCTCGATCAAATGATCGAATTCCGCCAGGACGCGGCGCTCGCCGCTGTGAATGTCGATGGTCTCGAGGATGCTGACGATCGGGCTGACATCGAGCTTGCGAGGTTCTTTTAGACTGTTCATTGCGCTTGTCTCCTTGTCTATAGCCGGAAGGGCTAGGCCCGCGGCTTGATGTTCAGATTGACGCCCAGATCGTCTTCGCTGTCCACGATCGTCCAGCTGCTGCCCGGATAATAGCCGATCGTCCGCATTGCGTAGCCCATTTCCTCCAACTCGCCCACAATCGCGTCTCGCTTTTCGCCGACCTGAAAGCCCAGATGATGCACCCCGTTGCCATGCTTGTCGAGAAATTCGCGAAACGTGCTGTCCCGCTCGTCGGGCTCGTGCAGCTCGATAACGAATGGGCCGACTTCGATATTCGCCAGCTTCAGGCCGTAATCGGCCGGCTTGCCCCGATAAGTCAGATCGGGATTGAGCCCGGGCGGCTGGTAGCGGATCTCGGGAACGGGGATGTTGAAGAAGCGGGCCCACGTCTCCGCAGCCTTCTGGATATCTTGCACGACGATGGCGATCTGGATGAAGCCGTCAAAGGAGAGAAAATTTTTCATATGCGGCGACCTTCTCTCGGAGTGGAATGGAAGTATTAACAACGATTGTGAACGCGCGTTTATGGATTTGTTTTCTTATCATACACAGGGAGTTAAAGCGTTGTCAATCTTCTCGCGGAGCATGTGAGCGGCACATAAGAAGCTTCGCGTTTCTGCTCAAAGCGCAGCTTGAATCTTTCAGGAACCTTTTAGGCTCATTTAAGCTCAGATTTAGGTTGGGGGTCCAAGATAGAGTCATAGCAATCAAGCATGGGAGGATGACTCGAATGAATGAACATAACGAGAAGAACCATGAAATAAACGACAAAAACGAGCCTGTGTCGATCTATCGCTACGATTCTTCAACCCGAGTAGAATCGTTGCGCTCCTTCTACGAGGAAGAGTTGAATGCAGCCGAAGCCGAACAAGCGGCAGCAGCGGAGAAAGGCGGCGGCGGTCAAGGCGGACGCGGAAACGGACGCGGAAATCGCCCCAAGGGCTTCTCGCCCAAGTTAGCCGTCGCCTCGTTCCTGATAGGCGCCCTGGTCGTCGGCGGAATGACCTTCATGTCCGATAGGCTAAACCTGTTCACCGGAGGCGCCTCCGCGGCAGTCGAGTCGGCAGCAGTCGGCAGCGCTTATTCGGACGCAGCAGGACTTACGACGGCGTCGGTCTCTGCTTCCTCGAGCGTTGACGAGAAGATCTCTACCGTGTTCGACCAGGCGAATCCCGCAGTCGTGGAGATCGAGAATTACGGCGTCGAGAGCCAGTCGTCGGCAAACGGCCTCTTCGGAGGACGCGGCGGCGGATGGACGGATCCGCGCGGGCAATCGATGCAGTCGCAGCAGAGCAGCGAGCCCGAGCTGATGGGCACGGGAACCGGCTTCTTTTTCAACGAGGATGGCTATATCTTGACGAACGAACACGTTATTGCGGACGCGACGGAACTTAAGGTAACCGTACCTGGATACGACGAACCGCTCACGGCAAAGGTCGTCAATTCGAACGAGGATCTCGATCTGGCCGTAATCAAAGTCGAAAGCCCGGACGGCAAGAAGTTCCCGGCCCTGACGATCGGCGATTCGGATCAAGCCAACATCGGAGACTGGGTGATCGCGATCGGCAACCCTTACGGACTGGATCATACGATGACCGTCGGCGTGCTTAGCGCCAAGGAACGCCCGATTGCGATCGCCGAAGACGACGGTACCGAGCATCAGTACGAGCATCTGCTGCAGACCGACGCCTCGATCAATCCGGGCAACTCGGGCGGTCCGCTTCTGAACGATAAAGGCGAGGTCATCGGCGTGAACACGGCCGTGAACGCGGAAGCGCAAGGCATAGGATTTGCCATTCCGGCATCGGTCATCCAGGATGCGCTGACCGACCTGATGGCGGGAACGACGGCGACGAGCCTTTAATCCTGATTGCCCCTCAAGAGCAGCGAACAACCGATATCTCCTGCGACAGATGCGAAAAACCAAGGGCCGGGTCAGTTCGTCTCTCGGCTCTTGGTCTATATATATCCATGACATAAATCCATAACAAGAAATGGTTCAACAACATTATGGACTTATCGGTCCGTAATGTTGTATACTGCTGTTCAGGTGGTGAAGCAAAGTGGCCAGGCCGCGTAATTTCAATGAGGAAGACGTGTTAAGGAAGGCCATGACGCTATTTTGGTCAAAGGGCTTTGAATCGACCTCGTTAAACGATCTGCTTCAAGCTACGGGTCTGAGCAAGAGCAGCCTGTACGAGACCTTCGGCAGCAAGCATGAGTTGTTTCTCCGGGCGTTCCAGCTGTACAAAAAGGATCGGATGGACGGTTTCACCGAATGTTTGAGCCAGCCCAATGCCTATCTTGCGATCTCTACCGCTTTCCAGACGGTACTGGACGGCAAGGGAAATCAAATGGGCTGCATGACTGCGAATGAAGCGATTGAGTTGGCTCCCCACGATCCCAAACTTCAGGAGATGGTGGAAAGCGACTTTCATGAAATCGAGCAGGTTTTTCTGGCGACCATCGAACGAGGCAAACAGAACGGTTCGCTCTGCACGGGAACAGAATCGCGCAAGCTTGCCCGCTTCCTGACGGTATCTCTGCAAGGAATCAATGTGATGATTCGAGCGAAGGCACATCGAGACGTCATGGAGGATACCGTTTCCGTTATCCTGGAGAAGCTGAACGAACGCAAGTAAGGGGTTCGTTTTTCTTTTTCACCATTATGGACTGAATAGTCCATTATTATTTTGTTTGTTATGGACTGATCGGTCCTTAATGAAATATAAAAAACAGAGGAGATTAACCATGAACAACGCGTACGAATCTATATTTACATCCTTCCGTTTCCCTTCCGGCGTCACCGCCAACAATCGGATTACGATGGCCCCAATGACCCTTATGGCCTCTCGATCTAACGGACAAGTGACGGACAATGAACTGGCTTATTATAATCTCCGGTCACGCGGAACGGGTACACTCTTTACCTCCAGCGCACTCGTGTCTCAGTCCGGTAAGCTTGCCGAGAACGGCTTTGGGATCGACAAAGACGATCTGCTCCCGGGATTGAAGAAAATGGCGTCCGTCATTCGGAACAATGGAACGAAAGCGTTCGTTCAGCTTTTTCATGGCGGTCGCTTGAGCACGCCTGCCTTTCTGGCTGGCGGCCAAGCGCTCAGCGCCAGTGCGGTCGCGGCAGAGCGGGAGGGCGCAGCCGTTCCCAGGGCGATGACCGAAGCGGAAATCGAAGCGGTCATCGATGACTTTGCGCAGGCCACTCGCAGGGCGATAGAAGCGGGCTTTGACGGAGTCGAGCTGCATGGGGCTAACGGCTTTTTGCTTCAGCAATTTTTCTCTCCCCATTCGAACCGCAGGGAAGACCATTGGGGCGGGACCCTGGAGAAGCGCATGAATTTCCCGCTCGAATTGATAAAGCGAGTAAAGGATACGGTTGCCAAGCACGCTGCATCGCCGTTCGCGGTCGGATACCGAATCTCTCCGGAAGAAAATGAAAATCCCGGGATTACGATGGCCGACACCCTTCAATTCGTGGAAGTACTGGCGGCACAAGGCTTGGATTTTATACATGTATCCGTAGATCGCTTCTGGGCCGGTCCAAGAAGAGAAGAGGACAAGGACAACGAGAAGTCAAGAATCGTCATGATTCAGGAGCGCGTGGGAGACCGTATTCCCGTCATCGGCGTCGGCGGGTTGTGGACACCCGAGGATGTCGTACAGGCGCTCGCAACCGGAATTCCTTTGGTCGGGCTTGGGCATGCCATGCTGCTGAATCCGGATTGGGTCGAAAAAGTTAGGAACGGACGGCAAGCAGAAATCACGACGACGCTCTCGCGTTCTTCGCAAAAGGAGCTAATGATTCCCGATGTCATGTGGGGGATGATTACCAATGTTCCAGGGTGGTTTAACGTCGTTGATTGATGAAAAGTGAGTATGCGACCTGGCGCAGCCCTTTTTGGGCGCTCGAGCATCAGCTTGGCAAGTAAGATTGGAAGTCCATGCAAGGATTATTAAGCGTGGGGGAGAAATAGTAGGAAGCCAAGAAGATCGCGTCAGGAGTGCATGCAGTGAAGCTGGAACGATTATTATCCATTATTGTCCTGCTCATGAATCGTCGTATCGTGCAAGCCAAAGAGCTCGCGGAGCGGTTCGAGGTGTCGATTCGGACGATATACCGGGATGTCGAAGCGATCCATGCGGCGGGCATTCCGGTCGTTACTTACCAGGGAACGAACGGCGGTATCGGGTTGACGGAAGGCTACCGTCTGGATCGGAATGTGATGACCAACGACGAGCTTGCCGCCCTCGTTACTGCGCTCAAAAGCATCTCGACCTCATACGGCAGCGAACGGCATCTCCGGCTCATGGAGAAAATCAACAGCGTCTTCCCGCCCGATCGCGCCGAGGAATTTCATCATAAGACAAGCAGCGTGCGGATTGATTATGCGCCTTGGGACGGCAACGAGAGACTGCAGCCCAAATTGCAGCTGTTAAAGGAAGCGATAGATCGCTGCCTTGTCGTAGGACTCATCTATTCCAACGCTGAGGGCGTGTTGTCGCATCGGGAGATCGAGCCGCATACGCTCGTTATGAAGGGACGACAGTGGTATCTGCAAGCTTACTGCCTGGATAAGGAACAGTTCCGGCTGTTTAAGCTGCACAGAATGAAGGATCTGGAGCTCTCTTCGGGGCAGACATTCGTCCGCCGGGTGCTCCCGACGCAAGCCGCCAATACTAGCGGAAGCCCGTGCGAGCAGCCTCAGGCTGAAGAGATCGTCCTGCGCTTCGATGCCGAAGCCCGTCATCTGGCTGAGGAATGGTTCGGCATTGAGGCGCTCTTGAGGATGGAGGACGGCAGATGGCAGGTGAACAAGGCGTACCCGGAAGACGAATGGCTGTATCGGTTTATTCTGGGCATGGGGCATCACGTAGAGGTGATGGAGCCTGCCCATTTGCGGGAGATCATCGCCAGTCGTGCTGCGCATATTGCAAAAAGATATAGAAGCCGCACGCCAACCTGACAGAGAGCTGTCAGGTTGGTTGGTTTATACTGGGCGCATGCAGATAAAGGAGTGATCGACGATGAATCGAGAGCCAGTTCGTATCGAAGAACGACCTTCCTTCGTAGTGGCCGGGATCAGCACCGTCACGACAAATGAAGCCGAGCTAAGCGGTGCAGGCAAGATAGGGAAGTTGTATGAACAGTTTTACTCGAATCAACTGGAGGCTCGACTGGAGGCTCACATTCGTTCCCCGGGGATCTATAGTTGCTATTTTAACTATGAGCAGGGTCACCTCGGAAAGTATGAAGTGATGGTCGGTGTGCATGTGGGAGAGGCTTCAACGGATATCCATTTGGCTTCCGTAAAGGCCTTTATCGTGCCTGCTTCAAAATACGCCGTTTTCGTCACTGAGCGAGGGCCGGTCATAGAGGCGGTGCAGCGAACTTGGGGAGAGATCTGGCAGTGGTCGCAGCAAGCCGGCAACGAACGGGCGTTTACGGGCGATTTTGAGTATTATGGCCGGGAAACGGATCCGAATGACGGACAAGCAGAGATTTATATCGCGATACGTTAATCGTTCGAATCCTTTACGGCAGCTGCGCCTCGGTCACGTCCTTCAACACGCAGCCGGAGGCGGGGCGACGCGCCTATGAGCAAGATCATATTCCGGGAGCGGTCTTTTTCGACCTCAACGCCGACTTATCGGGGCCGAAAGAGCAGCACGTGGGCAGGCATCCGCTGCCGCCGCTTGAGGCGTTTGCGCTGAAGCTGGGCGCGGCCGGCATCGGAGAGGAGACGGAGGTTGTCGTATATGACGACCAAGGCGGCAGCATCGCTGCGCGGCTCTGGTGGACGCTGAAGTATCTCGGGCACGAGCGGGTGCGGCTGCTGGCAGAGGGCTACTCCGGTTGGCGCGACGCTGGCCATCCCGTGACGGACGAGTTGTCGACGCCGGTTGCGAGGGCGTTCGTCCCCCGCGTCAACGAGGCGCTGCTCGCGGACGTCGGACAGGTGCGGACGGCGATCGGGCGCGAGGGGGCCGTGCTGATCGACGCACGCAAGCCCGCTCACTACACGGGTGAGGACACAAGCAAGTACGCCAAGGCCGGGCATATTCCGGGCGCCGTCAACCGCTTTTGGGAAGCGGGCTCGCCGGGCGGCGTATTCCAGGGCGCCGCGGCGCAGAAGGCGCGCTTCAAGGACATTCCCGCCGATGCGGAGGTCATCGTTTACTGCGGCGCGGGCGTGACGGCGACGCCGAACGTGCTGGCGCTGGCGGAAGCGGGGTATCGGGACGTGAAGCTGTATGTCGGGAGTTGGAGCGATTGGGTGTCGTATAGCGAGAACCCGATCGCGATGGGGAACGGATTAGTCTCGAAAACGCATAAAGTATCTAAACAGTAAACGAGCCGTCAAGTAGCCCTAAGGCCATGACAGCTCGTTTTATATACGCCAGGTATTGCATAGAATCAAATGTTTTGACCTGCACGTCCGACATTGAGAAACCAATGCTCAGCATGGACCCACTCTATTTCAACATCTCATGCAATGGACATTCACGGTTCTTGTTTACAGAGACGGTGCTGTTGTAGGTTTTGGCGTTTCCTGCTGTTTTAATTCCACTAGGTCTTTAACCTGTTGCTTTCCGTTTTCGTCAATAATGACATACAGAACTTTGCCAAGCATTATTACAATAAGTTCCTTATGAAGATCGTCCGTAAAATAAATCGAGCGGGCAATTCCGCTTCCGCCTTCCCAATCTGGCGCCCCGGCGATTCTGTTAAATGCCATCGCGACCGATTCTATATCGCTGTTCGTACTAATAACGCGTTTAGCATCCTCGACGCTCAATCTTGTGCTGGTTTGCGGCAACTGCCCTATGATCCTGAGGGCCTCTCGCTTCCATACGCCTATTCCAAAGCTGTTATCCTTTTGCAGCGCGATAAGAGCTTCCGTCTGTTCTCTGCTCGTAGCTTGACTTATAAATTCGCTATAACCATCCGCTTCATGATTGGCCTGTGGAACATCACCCAAAGCTGCTTTTTTTGCTTGAATGCTCTGTTCGATATCCGCATCCGCCTTGTTCATCCATGAAGGCGCGATATTTGGATTATTTGCAAAGACAACTGCGGAAGTAGCAAGAAGCGCAGTGACAGCGACGACTATTGTGGCTACTTTATTTATTGTTTTCATTGTTTAATCCCCCTATCCAGTTTCATAATCTTAAGAGATCAGCAACGTATAATAATTGATATGGTTTGTATAATCCCACATTCCAATATAATAAGTTTGCCCTGCATATAAATATGCATAAAAGTTCGTATTGGATGTCGAGGAATCTGCAGCCACTAAATTTCCATTTGCATCGTAGAGCACGCCATCCACATCGTAGCCGGTACCTGCGGAGGTTGTAATTGTGTGGTACCTGGTGCTTGTTGGCGTAAAAATAAAATAATCTTTATCTCCCGCATAATCGAACCGGGAAGACTTGCTGCCCGTTACATAAGTACTTTGAGTAATACTGTCGCCCGCCTTATCCCGAAAATCAGTGGTTGTACTTGTTGTTGTATCGGATTGTCCGTAGTTATGAGGATAATCGGTTACGGCATCTTTGCCAATGACAAAAAATCTAATTCCGTCATCATAGCCGCCCTGTTGTCCTTTTGTTGTAATATTGGCATTGGTCAATACTTCATTCGTATCGAATGATGTATTTCTCACTGTTGACTGTCCCGGTTTATGAGACCATGTTCCATCGCTATGCTGCATGTAGAAGTGATAATCACTAAAAACTCCATTTTGCTGAATGACCAAAGCTATTTTTCTATAACCGGCAGGCGCTTGATTGGCGTTGGTCACTTCAGATATAGACCATCCTAAGGTTGAATAGTCTTCGAACACACGATCTTTAACAAAGGCATACAGATTGTTCCAATAAGTTGCGGCATATCCATAGCTCTGCATAAGGGAAGCGAATTGCTCCGTATTGTTATAGAACTCTCCGGGTTGTTGTTTATAAGGTGAAGTCGATGAAGCGCTGCCCATGTAATAAAACTGGGAGGCATACCCATAACAATTCATTCTGTACTGCATAAAATCATTATTGTACTTTGTCGGGTTATAAGATGAATCAAATCGATTCTGAACGGGAGCTGCTGCATAAGCGACAATAGCCGGAGACATTACAATTAATAGAGCAAAAATAGAAAGCAATACTTTTTTCATAAAAGGCCTCTCTTCTTTGGTAAGATTATTTATTTATCTTTGACTTACTCTCGGGCTACATCACCTGCCTACCCAATAAAGTGATTAAAATGGTAATTTGAGGATAATATACACTGATTTCAATCTTGTGTAAATAGAGTAATTTAAATTATTTCCATTCTAAGTTCATACGCCCAACTCGACAAGCTCAATAGCAGGCCGCTAATAAATTTGATAAGAGGCCGCACTGGGCTCGGCCTCTCAATCGGATCTTAACAGCAAGTATAAGGAGTAAAAGATGGACAGAACGGTAATGATAATACCTGTCGGTACGTCGCGACCGGCCTGACCGTGCGCGTGATCGTATCCGCAAGCAGAAGGGCAATAGGGCAATAGCTCTGACCAGGCCCGAGACTGGTAGCGTCCACTTGTGATTGTTCCCCACAAGCATGCGCGCAATATTAGGCGCGATCAGTCCGACAAAAAAAGAAATTGCCGCCAATCGACATGCTTCCCGACGCTAGCGCGATCGGCCTCACAGAGAGACATAGGAATAGTGGCTTGACCGCCACTCCAAGACCAAAAATTGTATCCTCGCCCAACTGAAGGGCATTGCAGCCGTGACTTATTAAAGATAATCAATCAGAAGATCAACCCCCCCGAATCAGGATCCAGCATAAACGTGAACAGGAGTGTCAAGGCGCCCATAACCGCTTCCTATCGGGAGCTGGAGCGATTGGGTGTCGTATAGCGAGAACCCGATCGCGACGGGGAACGAGGAAACGTCGCACCAGGCATAGCACTATCTATACAGGCAAACAAGCCGCCATGCAGCCCGAGGGCCTTGGCGGCTTATTTTACATGCCCAAAGTCAGTTGAAGTTGGCGGTAACGTACCGTTCCTATACAATGATCATAAAGTCCGTAAATTCAAGCGGATCGGGAATTAAGGAGCGGCGCGATGATTAAAAATTTGTACGAGACGCATTTACAGGTTACGGATTTGAATGCATCGATTGCTTTTTATAAGAAGCTGGGACTCGAACTTGCCTTAGTCATGGAAGAAAGAAAAGGGGCATTCTTTTACATCGGAAAGGAACGCCAATTGCTTGGCATTTGGGAAGTGCCGCAGGGCAGTGAGGTTAGTAAACGGCACTTTGCTTTTGGTACTGACCTGGATTTACTAAAGGATGCGATTGATTGGTTAAGAGAAAGAGGGATCGAACCTAAAAAAGCGCTTGGAAAAGAACCGATCGAGCCGGTCGTACATGCGTGGATGCCTGCGGCAGCCGTTTATTTCGACGATCCTGACGGCAACGAATTGGAGTTTATAGCCTGGCTGCCGGCTGAACCTAAGCAGATGGAGCATGCCGTCTATTTGAGCGAATGGAACGAAATGATGAAATAACAAAGGGGCGGCGCGTTATGTCTAACGTTTGGAAGCCGAAGGGATATTCCAGTGTTTCGCCGTATTTAGTCGTGCCGGATGCACAGCCAGTATTGGATTTCTTGCAAGAAGCTTTTGGCGCAAACGAGCTTAGACGTTATCATCGACCCGACGGTTCTATCATGCATGTCGAAGTTCAGATTGAGGATACGGTTGTCATGCTGGGTGAGGCCACGGATACTTGGGAGGCAACCGTTTCCCATCTGCATGTTTATGTCGAGAATGTAAGGGACGCTTATCGGAAGGCCGTTCATGCAGGCGGCGTATCCGTCATGGAGCCGGTCCGCAAAGAAGGAGATCCTGATCGACGCGCAGGCGTGAAGGACCCCGCCGGCAACACGTGGTGGATTGCAACGCAAGAGTCATAATGCAGGGTTAAGCGCAACAACATGTCTATTTCTTAGGCTCACAACATCGCCCGGGGGCTTTAAAGCCCTGGCGATGTTTTTTGCGCTTTAGGCAGAATTGGATTGACAATCCGAACCAATTGTATTAATTTGATAATATCAAAATGATAATAATAAAATGTCGGCAAATCTTATTATCGGCAAGCCTATTATAGAAAGCGGGAGATCTTTATGAACAACAAACTAGCGCAATTATGCCATGCATATAACGCAGGCGAGAAGCCGAAGTTCCTGTTCTTCTGGGGGCATACGCCGCCGACGGACGGAAGCGTAAATCAGAGCTGTCTCAGTCAATGGTGGATGTCAAGGTTTGAGGTCGACGGTAAAGCCTATTCCTGCACGGAACAGTACATGATGGCGGAAAAGGCGCGGCTTTTTGGCGATGCAGACGCGCTTCGTAAAATTATGAATGCCTCTCAGCCCAAGGAAATGAAGGCTTTAGGCCGCGCGGTCAAACATTTTCAAAGTACGGTCTGGGAACAGAACTGCTATGAGATCGTAAAAAGAGGTAACTACGCAAAGTTCTCGCAAGATCGGAAGCTGCGGGAATTTCTGAAGTCGACAAAAGATCTGATTCTCGTGGAGGCGAGCCCGTTCGACCGGATCTGGGGAATCGGGCTGGAGAAGGATCATCCGGATGCGAGAAATCCGCTAAAATGGCGGGGAGCAAATTTGCTGGGTTTTGCTCTTACCGAGGTTAGGGACCAATTGTTAGAAGAAGAGGAGAGTTAGCCGTGGATCGAAAGTTAATTGCGAGAGACACGCTCCAATATATGCAGCAGGGGTATTATTCGCTTAACGGGGAGCAAGTGGATATCGCCGACAAGCAGAAATATGCGGAGGACCAAAGCGTACTTGTCACGCCGGAGCGGGCTGAAGCAGCAGTGAGAAGTATCCGTGTGGACATGGTCGGCCCGTTGGCTGAATGCTCGGTTGTAAATGTGGCGACCGTCAAGGCCATCCTAAACTTGGTCGAGTCGGGAAAGGAACATGTAGGCGTCCTTAACTTTGCCAGCGCCAAAAATCCGGGCGGCGGATTTTTAAACGGGGCAATGGCACAAGAGGAAAGCTTGGCTGCCTCGAGCGGTTTATACGGCACGCAGCTTCGGCACGAACGATTCTATAAGGCGAATCGCGCATGCGGCTCGATGATGTACACGCATCATGCCATCTACTCCCCTGACGTCGTCTTTTTCAGAGATGAGAAGTTTATCCTTCTGCCCAAGCCAATCACGGCTTCGGTCCTGACACTGCCTGCCGTTAACTACGGACAGGTCGTGTTAAAGGGAGAAGACACCGAGCTGGCGCTGCGCGTTATGAAGGAACGAATGCGTATCGCATTGGCCCTATTCGCTAAAAACGGAGATAAAAATCTGATCTTAGGGGCATATGGCTGCGGTGTTTTCAGGAATGATCCGGTAAAAGTCGCGGGCTGGTGGAAGGCGCTTTTGGTGGAAGAGGGTTATGGCTCGCTATTTGAGCATATTACATTTGCGGTTCTGGACGGTTCGAAGAATGGTTTTTGCATCAAGGCATTTGAGGACGCATTTGGCAGGGCTAAATAAGATGAACAACCATCTGAGTGCTGAAGAAGAATTGTATGCATTGCCTGTCGTGTTTAAGTCCAGATTGAAGCCACGCGCGCATCTCATCTATGGTTTGATGGTCTCCCTATTTGCCGGTCTTGAGAAAGCCATATATGATGCTCACGGACGAATGGCTGGAGTATAAGTGGTTATTCGGTCATAAATTTGTTGCCCTATCTTCCATTCATCATATGGCTTTTTTATCGGAACGGGGCGCAGCTTTTCTCGGCATTTGGGCTCATCAAGAGGGCAAGCTCACATTTTGGGAAAAGACAGATCGGGCTTTTGGGCGGGACTATGCAGTCGGCATTCCCCTGGGGACATTTGCGGACGTCGACTTTGACAAGCTGTGTCGTACAATTTTGTCCAGGATTGATCTTCAACGAGAGGAACAATTATGACACCGAATTATGACACCGATAAAGAAGGCCAGTCGTCCTGAGGGGCGCTGGCCTTCTGACGTGAATGGGCATCCGAGCGAGGTACTATAAAAAGTTGGAACTATGATGAATATACTTATCTCCTTATGATCGAATCAAACGGTTGAAGGAGAATACATATGGGAGCTTGGAGGACGTTTTGGAAGACGATTTACATGCTTTCTGCCGTAGGTGTCGGCGCCGGATGCTTTTATGCATTTTTATTTTTTGCTTTTAACTTTGGAGATGGTCTGCTCGGCAACGATAACAACGCAGCCGCTTTCGCAGTAGCTGCCTTAGCGATAGCGGGCACGGCCGGTTTTCTTTTTCTTGGAAGGCTGCTCTACAGCTCTTATGAATATATAGGCCCGGCGCTCGTCATCATCTTTGGGGCCGCTATATTCACAATGCCTCTTATTCAAACGGGGTCTCATCTGATGGACGTATATGACGCGAACCGTGCCAAGCCTTATTTTACAAAGTACATACAGGAATTCAAAGAGACCTCTGCAGAGCGGATTGCGCCACTGGAATTGGATGATAGGCGGAGCAAGGCCGAAACATTAAGCCATTGGAAGGAGGGTCTAGATGGCATTCAAATTATGCTGAGAAAAAAGGATGGAACGCTGTCCGTTGAGGAATTAAAAAAAGTATTGGCGGCTATTCCTCCTGCAAGGTACGAGGTGAGCATATCTATCTATTACGGAGATTTTAAAGAATCGCCATACGGCCAGTATTCGACTGTGTTATGGATTAGCAATCATCCATCGGAGCCAATTCATTGTGACTCCAGCGATTATCAAAATAATCCGTGTGTCGTTGTAGAGGAGCTCGAAAGCATAAAATAAAAGTGGCATTCGAACTCCCCTATGAAACGACCGATCGATGAACCCAATAGAAGCCGTGGAGGATGCTTATTTTCCCCGAACCTCCATAAACGTCTTAACCAACTCCCCGAACGCTTCCTGCCGCTCGCTGGTCGCGTGCTTCTCCGCTGTCTGGAGAACATTTTGCAGGCGGCTTTCCCCGACACCTTCGCTGTCCTTCATGATCTTGGCAAATTCGGCGACGGCAGCGATGAATAAGGTGGCATCGGACAGCGCCTCGGAGGGACCGATGGATGCGGACGATTCGCGCGACCGATTGTTGTCGTCCACGTCCTTGTACCGAATCGTGACTTGGCCCCAAGGCTTGGTTGCGCCTTCTTCCAATTGAAGCTCGTAGAGCGCGGTGACGGAGTGCCCGGCGCCCACCTCGCCGCCGTCTACTTTATTGTTGCGGAAATCTTCATCCGCGATCGCGCGGTTCTCATAACCCAGGAGGCGGTAGCCCTTCACCTGCGCAGGGTCGAACTCAACCTGAATCTTGGCGTCCTTGGCGATCGTCTGCAGCGTCTCGTTCAACTGCTCCTGGAAGATTTTTTTCGCTTCATCCATATCGTCAATATAAGCGTAGGCGCCATCGCCCTGGTCGGCCAGCTGCTCCATCAACACGTCGTTATAATTGTCCATGCCGAATCCGAAGGTACTGAGGTACAGGTTCCTGGCGGCATAATCTTCAACCGTACGGAGAATGCCCTCGGGACCGGTCTCGCCAACATTGGCCACGCCGTCGGAGCACAGGATCACGCGGTTAATCGCTTTTTCGTCATACATCTTATCCGCCATTTTGTAGCCTTGCAGCAGTCCGGCTTCCGCATTCGTCGAGCCTTCGATCTGAAGATCTTTGATTGCCGCTAGAATGGCATCCTCGTCCTCGATCGACGTAGGCGTCAGAACCGTCCGCGCCGTCGAGCCGTAGACGACGATGCCGATCCGGTCGTTAGGCTTCAGTTGATTGACCAGCAGCGACAAGCTCCGCTTGACCAAGCCGATCCGGTTGTCTTGATCCATGGAGCCGGATACGTCGATTACAAACGTCAGATTCGCTCTTTTCCGCGCCTCCGACTCGATCTCCTTGCCCTTGATGCCGATCCGGACGAGCTGCGTGCCTGCTTCCCCGAACGGAGAAGGGCCGGCGTCGACATGAATGGCGAACGCATCGTTCTTGGGCGGCGCATCGTTCAGATCGAAGTAATTGACGAACTCCTCCAGTCTGATCGCCTCTTGGGGAGGCACGTTCCCGCCTTCAATGTAGCTTCTAGCCAATGTATAGGAGCCCGTATCTACATCCATCGCGAACGTGGACAGCCTGTCATCTTCTGTAGACACATAGGGGTTGGTCCCGTAATCCTGGAAAAACATATCGGAGGGCGTGGAGGCTCGCGGGGCGTGTGTGCTTGAGGCTGCGGCTTCTTTAGAAACTGCTTGGGATTTCGATTCCGGTGCACGGTTGGCGGCGGAATCGTTGTCGCTGCTTGAACTGCAACCTGCGACCAGCGCGCCAATCAAGAGTACGGACAATAAGCCTAATTTCTTTTCCATTTGGACACCCCCGATTAGTGAATAGCGGTTTCTTTTAACAAATGCCATTCGATCGCACAATGTTACAAAATGATTACATAAACATTTCTGTTGTGTAACGATGTGCGTTATTTAGACGATCCAGGTAGAGGGAATGTTGCAAGTAATGTAAAATTTATCCTCATTCAGATTGAGTCGTGGAGGCTTAAATGAAGAAGACGCTCGCACTCTCGATCGCCGGGCAACGGCATAGTCAGGGCGGCCATACCTATTACAAAGACAGTATTGTAGTAGACATGACTGCGTACAGACGCGTGCTTGCGTTCGATCCGGAGCAAAAAAAGATCCGCATCCAGGCAGGCGCGACATGGCAGGACGTGCAGGATTATGTCAACGCGTACGGTCTGGCCGTGAAGACAATGCAGTCGCAGAACATTTTTACGATCGGCGGCTCGCTAAGCGTAAACGCGCATGGCCGCGATATCCGCAACGGCTCTCTGATCAAGAGAGTCGAATCGTTCAGGCTGCTCGTGGCGGATGGCCGCATCCTCAATGTCAGCCGCACTGAAAATGCCGATCTCTTTCCGCTTGCTATCGGCGGCTACGGCCTGTTCGGGATCATTCTCGACGTGACGCTCTCCTTGACGGACAATGAGATGTATCGGATCGCGATCGACCACGTAGACGTGGAATCGTACAGCCGCTATTTTGCCGAGAAGGTGAAGGGCAATCCCGATGTTCGTTTACATATTGCGCGGATCTCGGTGGCTCCGGCGCACTTTTTGACTGAAATGTATGCGATCAATTATTTGTCGGACCCTTCGGTGCCATTGGAGGGACACGATCGGCTTAAGACGCGCGAGACAGGCGTTATTCCAACCAAAATCATGTTTAACCTGAACCGTTCTTTCGGATGGGGAAAAGATACGCTATGGTCGCTACAAAAGCGTTATTTTGCAAAGCAGCAGGGGATGCTGGTCACGCGAAACAACGCTATGCGATCCGAGTCGGCATTTATGGCGTACCGTCAAGCGGGGCGCAATGACTTGCTGCAGGAGTATTTCGTGCCGGTGCAGGAGTTTGCAGGTTTTGTAGACGACTTCAGAAGCGTACTGCAGAACGAAAAATTGAATCTGCTGAATATCACGGTGCGCTACGTCAATCACGACGAGGAAGCGACGCTGTCCTATGCCAAGGAAGATATGTTCGCGCTGGTCTGCTTGTTTAACGTGCCGCTATCGCAGCAAGGCCAAGCCGAAGCGCAATCAGGCATTCAGAATGTACTCGATCGCGTCATCGCGCATCGCGGAACGTACTATTTGCCGTATGCCGCCTATCCGCGGCTCGACCAATTTCGAGCGGCATATCCGAAGCAGGCTGCTTTTTTTCAGAAAAAGGAGCAATACGATCCGAATCACCTATTTATGAATTACTTTTACACGGACTATAAGGGAGGGTAGCAGGGATGAACGCAACGTGGCTCATTCGCTCGCAAAGCATCGTGACGCTCGCGGCGGGTATGATCTATCCGTATTACTTATTATTCCTCAAAAACCTGGGCAACAGCTTCTCGAAATACGGGCTTGCGTTTGCGGTGTTCACGATCAGCTCCGCGGCGCTGTCGCAGGTATTGGCCCGGCGGCTGGACCGCCACGGCGTCGGGATGCTGGCCTGGAGCGCGATCGGCATGATGTCCGCGATGTTCGCCTTCCCGTGGGTGGAGAGCTATACGATGGTGCTGCTTCTGCAGTTTCTTATGGGCGTCTGCAATGCCATGCAAAATGAGCGAACGGCTGCTCATCGCCGACCATACGCGTCAAGGCGAGCGCGGTGCGGTCATCGGCTCGTTTCATTTCTGGACCTCCGTCGCCTCCGGGTTAGCGATTATCATCGGCGGCTACATCATCGATTGGCTGACGATCGACGTTCTGTTCTATATAAGCGGGTTGTTGTATGCTATCAGCGCGGGGGTTACATGGCGGTGGGGTAAATTAACGACACGGATCTGAGCAATCTTAATCGAATAATGAGGAGGCATCCAGCATGAAAATCCAACGCATCGACCACATCGGCATCAACGTCAACGATCTGGCCGCGGCCAAAGCTTTTTTCGTCGAATTCGGGCTCGAGGTGCATGGGGAATGGGAAGCGGAGGGCGCTTGGCTGGACGTGATCGTCGGGCTTGAGAACGTGAAGACGTCCTGCGTCGCCTTGCGCTCGCCGGACGGCCAGACGTGGCTGGAGCTGGTCCAGTACATCCATCCAACGGATGAAGACGGCGTTCGGCAGACGCATTCGAATACATTGGGCATCCGTCATATTTGCCTGGCCGTCGATGATATCGAAGCGATCGTCGACAACATGAAAAAGAAAGGCATGGAAGCCTTTAGTGAAATACAGAATTATAAAGATATCTATAAGATGTGCTACGTCCGCGGGCCGGAGGGCATTATTCTGGAGCTCGCGGAGCGGATTAGCTAAATATAGCAGGTCAGGCGCATTTAAAAGCAATCATCTCAGTCATGCGCGAACAGCCGCGCGTTGATCGGCCGTTCCCCCGTGCCGGCAATGGCCTTCAAGAGCTGCTCCGCCGTGCAATCGATATCGCCGTAGGTGTTCACGATGGTGTCGATCGAAGCCGCATATTCCTTGTGCACGAAGGGATGGAAGTGGGCGACGAAAATAACCGGCGTCCCCAGCTTGGTCCAGCCGCCCATCATGTTCCTCGCCACCTCGTCGTGCAGCCGGACGACATTGAGCCCGTAGCTTAAGCGGCCTCCGATCGAGCAAATAATTACGTCGTAGGCCTGATCGGCCGCGACCTGGAACAAAGCGTCGGGACCGGGGTCGAGCCATTGGTCGACCGTTCCGGCGTGTTTGGCGATCTCGCGTTTCATTCGATCCCAGAGCTCGCCGTAGCGGTCGTGGTTATTGACGATCACGACATGAAGAACCTTCGTTGCAGGTGTGAAGCGGTAAGGAAGCAGTCCGTCCCGATCCCGGACGACGGTAATGCTCCGTTCCGAGACGGCCTCCGCAACCGCTGCTGCATGGGCCGCTTTATCCGGAACGGCGCCTTCCCGTTCCGCGCCAGCGATACGGGCCGTGCTGTTCCTCGCTGTGATCTCCTGTCCTTCAGGCTGCCGTACCGCGATCCCCTGCTCGCTGCGCTCCCGTTCCTGCCCTGCGATCGCCCCGTTTGCCTCGAACAGCCCGAACTGCGCCTTCAACGACACGATGCGGCTCGCCCGGTCCCGGAGCGTCTCGAGCGTCAAGCTGCCCTCGCTGTGCCGCCGCTCCATCTCCGCATAGAAGCGCTCGTCCATCTGCGGGAACAGCAGCATGTCGCAGCCGTTCGTCAGCGCCGCCGCGCAGGCGTCGTAATAGTTCATATAGCCGACGACCCCGCCCATATTGATCGCATCGGACACGATCAAGCCTTCGAAGCCCATATCCTGCCGCAGCAGCTCGATCAGCAGCTTCCTCGATACCGTCGCCGGCGGATACAGGCCGCGCGCGTCTGGCTCGTCGAAGGCGGGCAGCGCGATATGTCCCGGCATCACCGTCATGGCGCCCCGATCGATTAATTCCTGGAAGACGCGCCCCGGCCCGTTGCGCCACGAGGCCGCGTCAAGCGGCAGGTTCGGCGTGGTCAGATGCTGGTCCCAGGAGGAGAAGCCGTCTCCCGGAAAATGCTTGATCGTAGCCATCATGCCGTTCTCCTGCAAGCCATTCATATAGCCGCCTGCGATCTTCGCGACCTGCTCCGGCTTGTGGCCGGCGCTTCTCGTGCTCACGACGGGGCTATCCGCATCCGACGCCATATCCGCGACCGGCGAGAAGGTCCAGTTAAAGCCGATCTCTCCGGCTTCCGCCGCTGCGATTCGCCCGACCTCGTAGGCGAGTTCCTCCGAATTCGCCTGGCTGAGTCCCATCATCGAAGTGAACCTCGTGGCGCCCCGTATCATATTGCCGGGCCCGCACTCCATATCGCTGACGATAAACGGAGGGACTTCGCTGACGTCCTTCAAGCGGCGTATCGCTTCCCGTAGCTCCGCGCGATCCATAGGATGGAAGAACATCGCGCCGAATTCCTCGAGCCGCTCCGCGCCGACGTGTCCCAGGGTCGGGCAGCAGACTTGCTTCAGCAGCCGGCGGAAGTCCATTTCCTCGACGATGCGCCTGGCGCTGTCCGTTACGATAATGCGGTACTTCATAAAGGGAGACCCTCTTTCTTATTCCGTATGGGATCCGGATTGCTTCAGCTGCTTGACGGTACTCTGCAAGGCATATTCCTTCGGCGTAACGCCGAACCGTTTTTTGAACAGGCTGAAGAAATAGGTTTCGTTCAGCACGCCCACCTTTTCCACGATCTCGCGTACGCTGACTTCGCTTCCGGTCAATAATTCCGCCGCCTTCGTCAGCCTTGTCTCGTTGATGAAGTCGGCAATGGATACCCCCATCACCTCCTTGAAGAGATTGCCGAGGCGCCGCTGCGTGATCTTCATCATCGAGGCGATCGAAGCGAGGCATAGCGTCGGATCGTCGTAGTGCGTCAATATGTATTCGGACACCGTTTCGACGACGTAATGGTTGACCTTGGGAGGCGGAGGTTCTCCGCCTTCATGCGTGCGCAGCGCCTGGCCAAGCGTATCGACGAGCCTGTCGAAGATCCCGCCCAGAGTCTCGTTCTCCATGATCGACAGCGAGAAGGCGGAGAGATCGATCGGAAGCGCCGATACGTCGGCGGCGAGGCGCAGCTCCAGCGTTTTTTTCGCGGTTTCCAGCAAGCGGAAGGTAGAAGCCATCGCATCGTAGTAGCTCAGCTCGGTCATCTCATCGAATAACGGCTTCAGGGCACGTTCAATTCCGGACAGATCGCCTTTAAGGATCGCTTCTCGAAGCTGCTCTTCAAGCGGCTTGGAATAGCCCTTCTTCTTGCCGGCTTCGTTGGCGAGGACCGCCTTCGAATCGATGACGGAGCGATGGCCGTAGATAAACCGGTATACGGACTGCTCCAGCGCTTTGTTGTAGAGCGTGGGCAAGGCCTCGATCCGATGCAGGGCAGGACTGAGGGAAGCGGTAAAAGTGATTTTGTAATACTGCTGGACGAATTGCTGCGCCTCCCGGATCAACGCGGCTATTTCTTCCTCGAATGTCTCGCCCTCCGACGGGAGGCTGAGCATGATCGCGACATGGTCGTCCCGCAGGTCGAGGCCTTCGTTCACGTATTTCTTGGCCACCCATTCGGAAGCGATATTGATGATGGCGTAACGGATCGTTTCCTTATCCTGCGCGGAGAAGGTTTGCTGGAAGCTCCTGTAGTTATCGATTTTGAGGAGCAATACGGCATAGGTGCCTTCCAGGGGCAGGGCGATCTTCGTTTCGCGGAAAATGTCCGCCAGTTCCGCCTGGCCCAGCTTCACCTTTTCCGTCAGCAGCCGATTCAGCCAATAATGCTTGATGACGTCTTCATATTGGTAGCGCTGCTTATCGAATAGGTTCAATTGCTCCATGGATTGCTTGTAAACCGAGTCCAGGTACGAAATTTCGTCTCCGGTCCCCCGCAGATCGAATTTGTGCATCCGTCCCGCGGATATCGTCTGTACGAGATTGCCGATCGGGCTGTAGATTTTGCGGGAAATGCTCACGGAAATCGCGATGGCCATCAGCAGGACGAACGCCGTAATGAAGAGGATGCTGGTTTTGAAGCTGTTTAAGTAGCCATTGACCTCAAGCGCCGGCTGGATCTTCATCAAGGTCATGCCGATGCTGTCCATATAGCTGAAGGTAACCAGGTACTGGGTATCCATATAGGTCCGCTTGAAGGAGCCGTCGTCCGACCGGGCGGCATGGGACTGCTTGTAACGCGTGAATTCCTGCTGAAACCAATTTAGTTTAGTCTGCTTCTCGACGGCTTGATCGGCATCCACGATATCGTCCTGCTGATCGAGAAGGAAGATGCTGCTCTTCTTTTGCGGGTCGATCATGTTGATTTGCCGGATATTCTCGAGCAGCCACTCCGGTTTGACGTTGATGACCAGCGCGCTCGGTTTTTCATCGTTCGTCGGCGTCTCGTACATAAAATAGGAAAGAACGTGTTCGCTCTCG
Source organism: Cohnella sp. GCM10012308 (assembly GCF_042649185.1). Classification (NCBI taxonomy): domain Bacteria; kingdom Bacillati; phylum Bacillota; class Bacilli; order Caryophanales; family Paenibacillaceae; genus Cohnella; species Cohnella sp. GCM10012308. The sequence goes on along the minus strand of NZ_JBHRYU010000003.1, from coordinate 252,366 downwards.
ACCCGCCCGTTCATCACCTTATGGATATCGCGATAAATCGGCTTCAACTTGGGCAGCACCTGGTCGGCATCCTGCAGCTCGGACAGCTGCGTATCGTTGAAGAAGACCGGAGAGCCGGCGTTGTAAAACTGATCCAGATTGCGATTGTAAATGGTGATGGAATGAACGTAAGGATACGACGAAGTTAAGGCGGTTACGGCGGTGTTCATCCGGATAATGACATCGACCATATTCTCCTCTTTCGCGTACATGATCTTATTGATATCCCCGTTCAGGAAGATCGATTGCGCAAGCCGGGTAATGGCGTCGTTCATCAGGTTCGTATTGTATTTGACCTGGAACAGGATTTTCTGGTTGTTGTCCGACTCCTTCTTGACCATCAGGCTTTGCGCGTTCCAATAGATGACGACCGACAGAATGCCGACGATAAACAAGGCGGAAGCGCTGAACCACAACACCATCTTCAGAAGAATTTTCGATTTGACTTTGTTCTTCAGCTTCATGCACGGGCTTCCCCTTATTGGTCTGGTAGAAGCTAAGATAGCCCAGGCCATGCAAAAAGTAAATATAACGGACAAATCTCGTAGGAACGAACATTATTTAGAGCGTTTATTTGAAGAGACCGACGCAAATCAAAGTGTACGCCGGAAGCGGGGCCCGCTAGATTTAAGGAAAACAGCGGAGAACGAGGTGGATGGGTACGGACACGATTATAACAAGAAGCAGCCTGACGCGGACGAGAAACAAGCTCCGGAGCGGCACGGTGACGTTGGGATTCATCGGAGGATCGATCACGGAGGACGGCAGATCGGCGCACAATTGGCCGGAGCCGGTGACGCGCTGGTTCGCGGAGACGTTTCCCCGCACCCGGATCGTCGTCGAGAACGCGGCGATCGGCGCCACGGGCAGCGACCTGGCGCTGTTCCGGGCGGAGCGGGATCTGATCGAACGCCATTGCGATCTGATCTTCGTCGAATTCGCCGTCAATGACTATCTGACGGCGTCCGAGCCCCGCATGCGGGCAAGAGAAGGGCTGCTCCGCAAATTGCTGGCGGACGGCCGCAGCGAACTGGTCCTGGTCTATACCTACAGCCAAAGAATGTACGAAGCGATGTCGCGCAAGGAAGTGCCGGACTCGATCGCCGAGTTCGAGCAGCTGGCCGGGCATTACGGGATCAGCTCGGTGTGGGCGGGGCGCCATGCGTGGGAGGAAGTAGTCAAAGGACGCATGACCTGGGACGAATGGCTGCCGGACGGGCTGCACCCGACCCATCGGGGAAGCCTGAGTTACGGCCAATGCGTGATTGCCTTGTTGGAGCGGGAGCTGACGGCAGCGCCCCAGGCAGCAGCACTCCATGCAGCACCGCTCCATGCAGCATCACTCCATGCAGCATCGCCCGATGCCGATACCGATGCGGACGCGTCAAATCCGCCTGTGCGTGCGCTGCCGCAGGCCCTCAATCCCCATCACTGGGAGCGTACGGAGCTTGTGCCGTTCGAAGAGGTGCAGCTGGAGGGACCCTGGACGATCAGGCGGGCGGTTGCCTTGATGCCCAGAGTGGACCGGCTGCTGAGCACCTCGGCGATCGGCGCGACGCTCTCTTTCTCGTTCTCGGGAAGAGGGCTGGTCCTGGTGTTCGACTTCGGCAAGAAGTCGGCGGAATTCGTCTACCGGCTGGACGGGGGAGAGGCCGTCGCGGTCAGCCGCGACAGACCGGATTGGTGCAAAGACGGCGGCTGGCTTCGGCCGTACTGGATCGCGGACGAGCTGCCGGAGGGCCGGCATCATATCGAGCTCGAGGTCGTTCACGGCAACCGCGAGGATTGCAGGGGAACCGATTTTCATTTAGGAATAATCGGGATTTTGAAATAGGAGGGTGTCGGCTTGAGACGAATGGCATTGAATCAGGATTGGTTTGTCCGTTACGAGGAGCTCCACAGGGGACCGGAGCACGCTTCGGAGGTGATGCGGCAGACGGAAGGCTGGCTCGGCACGCAGGTGCCTTGCGACGTCCATATGCCGCTGATCGAAGCGGGCATCATCCCGGAACCGCTGGAAGGCCTGAATTCCTTCGCGTGCGAGTGGACGCAGCTGAAATCCTGGTGGTTCAAAACGAGCTTTCAGCTTGATCCGGAATTTATGGTCTACGATACGGTCGAGCTGTCCCTGGAATCGCTGGACGCCGAGGCGGACGTCTTTCTGAACGGCCGACACATCGGCCACCATCGCAGCGCGTTCTATCCGTTTACGCGGAATGTCAGGGAGGCGTTGGCGGAAGGGGACAATTCGCTGTGGGTGCGGGTCACGTCGGGGGTCGAGCATTTCAGCGACATGGATACGGCGTTTCTTAAAAATAACCTGATCGACTGCGAAGCGTACGGCAGAGGAGACCCGCGCAGAACGTTCGTCCGGAAGCCGCAATACGGCTTCGGCTGGGATTGGGGACCGAAGGTGCCGACCTGCGGCATCATGGGAGAGGTCACGCTGACCGGTTACCGGGAGCTCGCGATCCGGGGCGTCAGAGCCTTTACGAAAAAGGCGGATGTACGGGCGGAACTGCGGGTCGAGGTGGAATTGGAGAGCTTCCTTCCCCTGGCGACGACGGAAGCGACGATCGCCGTCGAGGTGCTGGACGGCGTTCGCGTCGTCCTGTCTCTGGAGGAGGAGGTATGCGTCCACTCCGGGGTTCACTTTCTGGACCTGGAAGGCGTCGTCGAAGGCGCAAAGCTTTGGTGGCCCAACGGGATGGGAGACCCTCACCTCTACGAGATCCGGGTTGCCGCGAAGACGGCGCGTGGACGCGTCGAGTTTCCGGCTTTCCGGCACGGCATCCGCTCGGTTCGGCTATTGCAGGATAGGGTGGGGGAAGATGAACGGCTGTTCGCGATCGAGATTAACGGCGTCCGCGCCTTCTGCAAAGGGGCGAACTGGATTCCCGCCGATTCGATCCATGCCCGGGTATCGGACGGGAAATATGCGACGCTGATTGGAGAAGCCCGGGAGGCCCAGTTCAACATGCTGCGGGTATGGGGCGGAGGCCTCTACGAACGCGACGCGTTTTATCGCGAATGCGACGAGAACGGCATTATGGTCTGGCAGGATTTTATGTTCGCCTGCGGGCTGTTTCCCGATCACTTGGCGTGGTTCCGGAAGGAAGCGGAGGCGGAGATGGACTATCAGACCCGACGCCTGCGCAACCATCCTTCGCTTGTCCTCTGGTGCGGGGACAACGAAGACCATTGGGCCATCGTGCAATGGACCGCGGAAGGGCGGAAGCCGCCCTTCTTCGGGGGAGCGACGCTCTACAACGAGCTCGCTCCGCGGGCCGTCAGGCGGAATTGTCCGGATATTCCGTACTGGAACGGCTCCCCGTACGGAGGCGCGCAGCCGAACGATCACCGGATGGGCGACGTGCATCACTGGCATGAAGGCATGATGAGCCCGGATATGGAGAAGCGCATCGCGCCCGAAGCCTACGATCGCCTCGACGCCAAGTTCGTGTCCGAATACGGCTACGTGGGACCCTGCCGCCGATCCTCGATCGAGGCATACCATGGCGGGTCTCCTCTGGACCGGGACGGGGACTTATGGAAGTACCATAACAACTTCTTCGAGAAGGATACCGTCGCCGCGGGCGTGAGCAAGCATTATATCGACGCCGAGGGCCTCTCGATCGACGAATACCTGCACTATGCGGGCGTGTGTCAGGGGCTCATGTACGGCTATTCGCTGGAGTCGTTCCGCTACAAGGAGCGCTGCTCGGGCGGCTTGTTCTGGATGTATAACGACTGCTGGGGCGAGGTGGGCTGGTCGATTATCGACTATTACGCGACGCGGAAGATCGCTTACTACTACGTGAAGCGGGCATTCGACCCGATCAAGCTCATTATCCGCCGGGAAGGCGGCGTCGCGAGGGTGATCGGGATCAACGAAACGCCGGTACCGGTCCGGCTGGAGGCGGAGGCGGGGTATGTCTCCTTCGACGGCCAGCAGCGCGAGACGCGCCCGGTCGCGATCGAGCTGCCCGCGCATTCGCGCGGCGAGGTGCTGACGCTGCCGCTGGGCGAGCGCGATTATCTGCAGGGCACGCTGGCCGTCATTCCGCGCGGCGCTTCGCCGCAAGGCCACGGCTCTACTGCGCCGGGGAACGGCGCATCCCCGCAGGAGCGCGGCATTGCGCCGGCGACGCTCCGAACGGAGGTGTTCCGCAAGCTGCGGATCTCTGCCGCGGAGCTGAAGATTTCGTCCTTCGAGGTGCGCGGGGACGAAGCGAGCTTCACGGTAAGCTCGGATACGTACGCGCATGCGGTGCATTTCCGCCTGGATGATCGGACAAGGCTGTCCGACGAATACTTTGATTTGCTTCCGGGAGAGAGCCGGCAAGTGACCGTATACGGCGTCGACGCTTCGTTCTCTAGCGAGGGGCTTCGGCCGACGAGCATTTGCAGACCCGAGCAAGCCTAGTTAACCGAGTGAACCGAACACGGGAGGGTAAGGGACAATGGCCAAAATAAGCGAAAAGGCGGCACTGAAGAGAGTGACGCTGGAGATGAGCCTGAAGCCGTTTACGAGCATGGAGCCGGCGGCCATCGACGAAGTATGCGAGGAGGCGATTAGGCAGTGGCTGCCGCTGATCGGACTGGCGGATAGCTGCTCGATGCTGCTCTGGGCAGCGGACGGCAGCGAAATATTGACGTGGAACGGCGACTTCGACAGCGAGATCGAGTGGGGCCGCTATATCGGCTTCGCCAACGAGGACAAATTCAGCCATATCAAAAGCGAGAACGATGCCGCGGTCGCCAAGCTGTACCGGGACGATCCGTGCCGCATCACCTACGGGGACTTGCGTTATATCGTGGCCGCCTTTAAGCGGATTGCCGGGCAGAAGTTCGGCATTCGCATGGAGGTGGGCGCGACCTTCGACGCGGGACCCGAGTTCGCCTATTCCGATTTTAAATACAAGGATCATCCTGAGATCAACAAGCCGGAGCTCGGCGGGAAATTCGTCGCGTTAAGGGCGGATTATACGGTCGTCTGCGTCTGGTCCAAGCTGCACGCAGACCAAGCCGCCTACGCGACGTACCCGGACGGCATTCCGGAGGGTACGCCGTTCGGACAGTTCCTGGGGCGGCAATGCGCGAGCTACCTGCCGGCGTTCGGCTTCGATTACATCTGGTTCTCCAACGGCTTCGGCTTCTCCTCTTTCCCGTGGACGTATCTCGGCGCGAACTTCGACGGGACCTCGCTGCCGCTGGCCGATTACGAAGAGTTGTCGGGCAAGCTGCTATCTTTCTGGGCGGCGTTCAAGCAAGAATGCCCGGGCTACCGGACAGAGGTGCGCGGCACGAACTTCGGCACGGGGATGGATCTGACCAAGGACTTTGTGCCGCTCAAGCAGTTGTACGAAGCCGGCTATATCGAGCTCCCGCCTCCGAATTCGCCCTGGGGCGCGCTTAACTTCGACTTCGGCCTGGAAGTGGCGTCGTACATGTCTCGGATCGCCGTGCTTCCCGGGGACACGTATCCTTATCGCTTCTATGCGAACGACCCGTGGTTCTGGCAAAACCCGTGGCGGGACCTGTACGACCGGGAGCCCCACGATATTTACTGTCCGCTGTCCGTCGCCCGCATGAACGCGGACGGGAAGCTGGAGAGTCCGGGGATCGTGGAGATTCTGACCATCGATACGGAGAAGGGCAAGTTGATCGAATCCTGCCCGCAGGAAGTGATTCCGCATCTTCGCCGGGCGATCGAGGACTTCCCCGACGAACCGGGCGTTCTGACGTGGCTGTATCCTTTCCATGAATATCATGCTGCCGTAGCCGACTCGGAGGAACGTTCCAAGGCGATCCTCTTCGAGGAGTGGTTCGTACGCAACGCGGTCAACGAAGGCTTGCCGCTCAACACGGTGCTCAGCACGGACAGCTTCCGGGAGTTGAGCGAGGACAATCGGAGGAAGCTGCATCGGACCGTCATTTTTACGCCGACCTCGTGGATCGACGCGGCGAACGCAAGCCTGCTCGCGGATTACGTTCGCGGCGGCGGACAGGTGTTGTTCTACGGACCGGCGCTGGATCCCGACTTGCAGCAGTTGCTTAATATTCGGCAAGAGGAAGGTCTTCAAGGGGAGTTGGAGGTTTCCGTTTCGGCTGCGCTGGCCCAAGACGTCGTCTTCGAAGAGAGTCCTTCCCCGTCGGTCATCGATCACGATGCGCTCATCGGCGGCGGCGGAATCCGCGAGGTGCTCGCGGACGCGGGCGATCGTTATACGCAGGTCTGTTCGACCGCAAAGCGGGAGGATCAGGAACGTGTGATGGCCTTGACCCGGCGGCTGCCGGAATGGAACGGCGGGCAAGCCGGCTGGGTGCGGGGCTCCCTGCCTTTCCTGCGGGGCAGCGTCACGGATTTGCCGGTCAGGCAATCGCAGCGCTATCTGGACGTATCGGTGCAGGCCCGCTACGTGCTGGCCCAATTCGGATATTCGCTCCTGCAGACGAAGCAAGCTGCGGCTTCCAAGTCGGCCTTGCTGTTCATCGCGCGCCGCGACAACGGCTACTTCTTCACCGGCTGTCGCCAGGATACATCCGTTTCGTTGCAGATGCGCTTTCCCCAAGGCGTGCCGATCCTCATCGGCCAGACGACGAAGGTGGGCGAAGGGCCATCCGCGTATTCGCTGGACCGGACCTTCCATGACGAATGCCGGTTGTTCGTCCGCCAATCGGGCGGCAGTCTCGTCTCCTGCAGAGAGCACTCGCCGATGCCCACGCCGAACCGAAGCTCGACGCGGTTAATCACGGTCGCCGGACTGCGCGAGGCGAGCCTGACGATTTACCCGCCGCTTGACGCCCTGCGCGAAGCAAGAGTCGAAGTAAAATGCGGCGACGTCTATCTGGAACTGCCCGATTATACGTCAAGCGACTGCGTCAGGATCGATCATCTCAACGGCGCGCTCGAAATTTCCTGGTAAAACCTCGAACCAACGAAGAGCCTCGCGGCCAGTGGAATCCGCCGTGAAGGCTCTTTTTTTATAACCTGTACGCTGTCGGTTGCGCCGTTTTCGGAGTTTCGGACATTTATCGGAGAGCCCGCAAGCCCGTATTTGCGCCAAAACGGCATTTTTCAAAGAAACAGACAAAGTTCAAAATATACGGGGCGCCGGGAAATCACTATTGTTGGGGTATCACCTCGAGCAAGGAGCAAGCCAAATGAAAAAGTTCAAAAAAAGCTACGGTCTAACCTTACTGGCCCTGCCCGGCATTCTGCTGCTCTTCCTGATGGATTACGTTCCGTTGTACGGTTTACTCCTCCCCTTCAAGGACTACAAGTACAACCTCGGTATCTGGAACAGTCCGTGGGTCGGCTTCGACAACTTCCGGTTTCTGTTCAACGGCGATATCCTGCGCAGAGTGCTCAGAAATACGCTGCTCTACAATCTCGTGTTCATTGCGCTGGGCACGGCCGTATCGGTATTCTTCGCGCTGCTGCTGCGGGAAGTCGGCAAAAAAGCCGTGAAGGCTTACCAGACGGTGCTGTTCATTCCTTATTTTATATCTTGGGTCGTGGCGGGCTTCGCCTTCCAGGCGCTCCTGAACATGGATTACGGCATCCTCAACAAAGGCCTGGAAGCGTTCGGCATGGAACCGGTCATGTGGTACAACGATCCGAAATACTGGCCGGTCATTCTGATCGTCGTCGCGATCTGGAAGGGGCTCGGATACGGTGCGGTCATTTATTACGCGGCGATTATCGGCGTCGATGCGGAATATTACGAGGCCGCCCGGATGGACGGAGCCACGAAGCTCCGCCAGGCGGTGTCCATCACGATTCCGATGATCATGCCCATTATCACGATGATGGTTATCCTGCAGATCGGCAAAATTTTCTACAGCGACTTCGGGCTTTTCTATAATGTGACGATGAATTCCACGTTGCTCTACCCCACGACGGATGTCATCGATACGTTCGTGTATCGCTCGCTGGTCGATCTGGGCGACATCGGCATGGCCGGCGCGGCCGGGTTCTTCCAATCGGTCGTCGGGTTCACGCTTGTCATCCTCACCAACTACGTCGTCAGAAAGATCAACGCCGACAACTCGTTATTCTAAGGAGGGCGTATCCGCCATGTCCAAGCCGACAAATCCGGCCCTTCGCTCCCCCTATATCGGAAGCCGAACGGTCGTCCACTTGTTTTTTATTCTGGTATGCTTCATATGCATCTATCCCTTCCTGGTCGTCCTGGGAACGTCGTTGCAGAACGAGAGCGATATCCTGAAATCCGGGTACGCCGTCTTTCCCAAGCAGATCGATCTCACCGCTTACAAGGTGCTGCTGCATAATCCCGGCGTCCTGCTGAACGCTTATCTGGTCAATATTTATACGACGGCGCTCGGAGCGACGGCAGGACTTTTCATTACCACCGGCTTCGCGTTCGCCATCTCCAGAAAGGACTATGCTTATCGGAAACAGCTTTCTCTCTACGTGTTCTTCACGATGCTGTTCCAAGGGGGGATGGTTCCCTCCTACATTCTGATGGCGAGCTGGCTGGACTTGAAGGACAATGTGCTGGCGCTGATTCTACCCTTTCTTATTACCGGCTGGCATGTTTTGCTGATGAAGGGATTTCTGCAATCGCTGCCGGAAGCGCTGTTCGAATCGGCCAAGATCGACGGGGCCAACGAGTTTATCATTTTTACGAAGATCGTACTGCCGCTTACGAAGCCTGCTCTGGCTACCCTCGGGTTGTTCCTGGTGCTGCAATATTGGAACGATTGGTGGCTGACGCTGCTTTATATCGAAAACGAGAATTTAATGAAGCTGCAATATTTGCTTATCCGCGTGCTGCGCAATATGGAGTTTCTGAACAGCGCGGAAGCCGTCCAATACGGACTGGTCAAGCCGGGACAGCAGGTTCCAAGCCTTAGCGCGCGGATGGCGATGTGCATTTTGGCGGCGGGGCCGATGCTGGTCGTGTTCCCGTTCTTTCAGAAATACTTCGTGCAGGGCCTGACGGTAGGTTCCGTAAAAGGATAGTTTGCTTGCGCTTGGTATCAATACGGGCGCATGGATCCGCGGTCCTGCGACTGTTTGATATAGATGCACGTCCATATAAACCTAGGGAGGCCTTTGTGTGAGAGTAGGCAAGGTTAAAGTAGACAGCAAGCTGGGCGTTATTCTGTCCGCAAGCATGGTCGCGCTCGCCATCAGCGGGTGCAGCGGGAAGAACAACGAGTCGGAAGCGAGCCCAAGCCCAAGCGGCACCGCGAGTTCGAGCGCAAGTCCGAGCGCAAGCGCGGCGTCGCCCGAAGCGAGCAAGGCGGCCGATCCGTCGGAGAAATTCGTCGACGTGAGCTGGTATATCCGCAAGCCGATCGACACGATCAAGGATCAGGACGCGATCGAAGCGGAAGTCAATAAAGGCCTCAAGGAAACCGTCAACGCGAACCTGCACATTCATTTTATCGATGCCGCCAGCTGGGAAGACAAGATGAAGCTCATGTCGGCCTCAGGCGACGAGTACGATCTCGTATTCACGTCGAACTGGACGAATCCGATCGACCTGAACGTGCAGAAGGGCGCCTTCCTGCCGCTGGACGATCTGCTGAAGCAATACGGGCAGGATATTCTCGCCAAGGTCGACGAGCGCGCCTGGAAAGCGGTCACGTACAACGGCAAAATCATGGCCATTCCGTCGCAATCTCCGTTCTCTACGCCGGGCGGCATCGTGTTCAAGAAGGATCTGGTGACCAAGTACAACTTCGACTATACGAAGGTGCACAAGCTGCAGGAGCTGGAGCCGTATCTGGAAATGATCAAGAAAAACGAACCGGAGATTACGCCGCTGCTCGTCACCAAGACGGTGAATGCCCCGGGCGACTATGTGTTCGACAATACCAATATTACCAAGGGCATCCGATATGACGAGCTTGCGGGCAAAGCCGTCATGGAGCTCGACATTCCGGCCTTCCTCGATAACTATCGCACGATGAACGACTACTACAAGAAAGGTTACGTAGCCAAGGACGCCGCCATCAAAACGGACTTCATCGCCGAAGCGAAATCGGGGAAATACGCAGTCATGCGCGATTCCGGCGGTTATACGGCGGATGGCTCCAAATCGACCGCCTTGTTCGGTTATCCGACGGTGGAATCGCTGGCTTACTACCCGACGATCGCCACGCCCAATATGGTAGGGGCGGCCACGGCGATCAGCGTGACGTCCAAAAACCCGGAAAGAGCGATGCAGCTGCTCAACCAGGTGTGGAAGGACAAGAAGCTGTCCAATACGCTCGCGTACGGGCTTGAAGGCAAGAACTATACCGTAAAATCGGGCGCCGGAACGGACAGTCCGTCCATCGAAGCCAAGAGCGGCGCGGAACAGACGTGGGCGATCTGGCATAACTGGCTCGGGCCGCTGTGGGATCAATGGGACTCCGGCTGGAACTCGACGGCTTCGCTCGAGCAGATGCAGAAGAATAACATGGAAGCGAAGACCTCGTCCATTCTCGGCTTCCTCTTCAACGGGGAAGCGGTCAAAACCGAGATCGCCCAGGTAAGCGCGGTATATTCCGAGCTGTGGCCGATCATGCAGACCGGCTCGATGCCCGACTTTGATAAATTCCTGGCCGATATGAAGCAGCGTCTGAACGAAGCGGGCCTGGACAAGGTGCTGGCCGAAGTTCAGAAGCAGATCGACGCGTGGAAGGCGCAAAACCAGTAAGCGAAGACGAAACAGGTATGACGCTAAGGCTTTCCGCGTAACGGTGGGGAGCCTTAGCGGACGCTTGGAACGGTTTTGCGGCACAAGCCGCGCCTGAAAACACGAATCCGGGAACGGAAAGGGTGTTAGTCGATGCAAAAAAGAAGAGTGGCATTGGAGGCTCTGTGTTATTCCGTCATTATCCTGATTATAATCCTGGTTCAGCAATCGACCTTCGCGAAGGCCGAGGAGAATCCTGCCGCCCCGAAGGTCGGCTATCTGGTCGACGAGAACTTCTCGTTCCTGTACAAAAATAGCGGCGAAGAGCTGCCTTCCGGCTGGGACATCCGCAAGGCGGGAGGCAGCGTGACCGGCGCCTATAACAACTGGTTCAAGATCACCGATACGAACGCGACGCTGCCGGTTTCCATGCACAGAGCGTTCGTCGCGCAAAGCGGCGGCGTGCTGACGCTGGAATATCGGTTCAAGCTATCCGCCGGCATGGACGGCGCGAAGTGGCAGCTCGGCGACAACGATACCGAGGCCGTCAGCATCGTGACGCAGAACGGCGAGCTGCGGCTGGAAACCGCCGGCGGGAACGTGCAGACGCTGCAAGCCTACGCCGCCGGCACGGAGTACGGCGTCAAGGTGGTCGCGGATATCGATGCGGATACGGCCGACGTCTATATCGACGGCGTCCAGAAAGCCGCGGACGCCGGCTTCAAGCATGAAGTCGCCCAACTGAACCGGGTGGGGATTCTCACCGGGGGCGTCGCGAAGGGCGACATGTTTATCGCGCCCGTCAAGATTTACAAAGGCTACGACGTGAACGAGAGATTCCTCTCGCTCCTGCCGGGGGATCTGCCCGGAGACTGGCAGACGGTTACGGCCGGCGGCGCGCTGGCAGTCGAGCAAATGAACAGCGCTACGCGTCCCGATATATACAGCTTGAAGTGGGACGCGACCGGAGCGACGGGCACCATGCGCCTCAAGAAGAGCGTGCCGGCGGAGACGTTCGACAGGGTGTTCGAGTTCAAGCTGCTCCTGCCTCAGAAAAAAGACGGGTTCTCCGCGTCTCTCACTAGTGGAAGCGCTTCCTCGCTGAAGCTGGTTACGGCGAACGGCAAGCTCGCTTATATCAACGGGGCGGGTCAAGCGATTCCGTTCTACGATTATTCGGCCAATCTGTGGTATCAAGTCAAGGCGAAGCTGGATATGGCCGGGTCCACGGCGGATCTCTACGTCAACGGCAAGCTGCAGGCGCAAGGCGTACCGCTCGCTTCGAGCGCGGCCAGCCTGGACGGGGTTGCCTTCGAGACTTCCGCGTCCTTGCAGGGCGTCGTGTGGCTCGACGATATTTTGCTGTACGAGAAATTGCCGCTTCCGGCGGATTACGTGCCCGCGCCGGTGCCTGCGGTGTCCGACGATTATGCCGTCGGCGTGCAGAGCTGTCCGATCTGGCGCGAGGGCAGTCACCTCGGCTGGGATACGATTACGCCTTACGCGGAGCGGGAGCCCTACCTCGGCTATTACGACGAGGGCAATCCGGAGACGGCGGATTGGGAGAACAAGTGGATGGCCGAGCACGGCATCGATTATCAGATGGCGTGCTGGATCAGGCCCGCGTACGGAGAGGGCGCGCCGATCAAGGATCCTTATTTGCACGAGTCGCTGCACGAAGGCTTCTTCAACTCCCAATACGGCGACATGACAAAATTCGCGATCATGTGGGAAAATGCGGCCTCCAAAGCGCAGAACAGCCAGGATTTCCGCACGAATATCGTGCCGTATTGGATCGAGTATTATTTCAAGGACCCGCGTTACATGGTGATCGACAATAAGCCCGTCGTCTCCATCTACAGTCTCTCCGGCATGAAGCGGGATTTCGGCGGTACGCTGGCAGGCGTCAAAGCCGAGACCGACTACTTGAGAACGGCGGTCCAGGCCGCGGGCTTCGACGACGTTATCCTGCTGACGACCAGCTCGGCTTCGGACGCGACGTCGCTCAGCGAGCGGGACGAGGCCGGCTTCGACGCGATCTACGCCTATAGCTGGGGCAGCGCGGGCGGGCATGCCGAGGTTCAAAAAGCGAACATGAACGCGCAGCGCGATACCGGCTTCATCGATACGCTGCCGACAATCAGCATGGGCAGAGACGATACCGCGTGGGAAGGCAAGTCCGGCTATTACGCGACTCCGACGGAATTCGAAGCCGTCTCGCAGTGGGTCGCGGATTCGTTCATGCCGTCCCTGCCGAGCGGCAGTCTGGGCAAGAAGCTGGTCATGTTCGACAACTGGAACGAGTTCGGGGAAGGGCACTTCATGATGCCTGCGGGCTTGGCCGGCTTCGGTTACCTGGACGCCATCCGGAACGTCTTTACGGAGGACGGGGGCGCGCATGCGGACGCGCAGCCGACGCCGGTCCAGAAGGCGCGCCTCGGCATCCTGCACCCGCCGGGCCGGGTGCTGCCGCTCAAGTCGCCGACGCCGCCGGCCGTAACGAGCCAGTACGATCCGCTCTGGGGCTTCGAGACGGACGGCGATGCGGAAGGGTGGACTTTGGAGAAGCAAATCGACAATTTGGCGGTCGCAGGCGGCGCTTTGTCGGGAACCGCCAACAACACCGACCCCGGCATTCGGTCGGCGGACCCGTTGAACGTTCAAGCTTCGGATCACCCCTATATCCGAATCCGAATGAAGAGCAGCGTGTTTTCCACGGGACAGTTGTTCTTCACGACGGATACCGATCCGAACTGGAACGAGGTCAAGTCGGTCAGCTTCTATGTGGAGCGCAATGTCGACGGATACACCGACTACCTGCTCGAGATGTGGAAAAATGCCTCGTGGAACGGGAAGATCCGCCAGCTTCGCTTCGACCCGATGACTTCGACGGGAAGCTTCGACATCGATTCGATCGGGGTTGTCCTCTCCCCCGCCACGGGCATCGGCTTAAGCGTCGACGGCAAGCCTGTTAGGCTGTATCAAGCGCCGGCCATAGCCGACGGGACGGTCATGGTGCCGGGCGGCGAGCTCTTGAAGCGCTTCGGCGCCGGCACCGAGTGGGACGAGGCGACCCAGACGTTAATCGCGGTCAAGGATAACCGCGTCTACAGGCTTAAGGCCGGCGAGACGACGGCTTACAAGGACAGCCAGACTATTACGCTCGACCATGCCCCGGCATTGCTGCCGTCGGGCGAGCTGTTAATCCCGGCGTCCTTCTTCAACCAGGCGTTCGGATACGTCGTGAGGTGGGATCCGGACGAACAGATCATCCGGATCTATACCGCATCGAAAACCTGGGCGTTCGACAGCCTTGAAGGCTGGACGAACAATGAGCAGGTAAGCGGCGTTCAGGTAACGGGCGGGATGCTCCAGGCGACCGCTACCGGCAGCGAGCCTGCGCTGATCTCGCCGGACAATGTCGATCTCGACGCTTCGGACGTCAAGCGAATCAAGCTCAGGCTGAAGAACGGCACAAGCGGCAATGAAGCGAAGGTGTATTTTACGACGGCGGCCGCTCCGGCATGGAATCCGGTGAATTCGCTGACAACCTTCGTCCTGCCTGAGGACCCGGGCATTCGGGAGTATGTGTGGGATCCGAGCGCGCTGCCGGGATGGACGGGAACGATCAAGCAGATCAAGGTCGTTCCGACGAATGCCGCAGGGGATTTTGCCATCGATTCCATTACGCTGGACACGGCTTTAAGCGTACCCGTCAAGGGAGCCAATCTGGTCGCGAATCCGGGCTTGGAGGCCGACCCGCTTCCGAACGGCTGGGAGACGACCCGGGAATGGGAGACGACCAACGTTCATAGCGGACATCAAGCCTTGAAGGTGACCAAGACCAATGTGTACGGCAGCGTGACTTTCCCGGTCGCCGTTCAAAACGGAACGACGTATGCCTACTCGGCCTGGGCGAAGCTGCAGGCGAGTAACGCATCCGGCAAAGTGATCCGGATAGCGCTGTCCTACAAGGTAGACGGCCAAACCAAGCAGATCGTCGTGGCCTCAAGCCCTGCGCTCAGCAGCACGGCGTGGACGCAGGTGAAGGGGGACTACACCCTGAACGAAACCGGGAACGTGACGAACGTATCGGTGTACCTGTTTACCGATGCCCCGGCGGAGACGGACGTCTATTACCTGGACGACGTCGAGGCGAGACCGGTTACCAACCGGGATACGCCGGCCTGGATACCGGTATCCGGTTTGAGCTTGAACAAGAGCGCCGCTACGATCATGCTCGGCAAGACAGAGACGTTGACGGCTGCCACGCAGCCTTCGGACGCATTCAACCAAGAAGTGGTCTGGCAGTCGGACAATCCGCAGGTCGCGATCGTGGACGCGAACGGAGCCGTGTACGGGAGCGGCCTGGGCGTCGCTCACATTACGGCGACGACGGTGGATAGCGGAAAAACGGCTGTGAGCACGGTAACGGTCGTCGAGTGGGTGGACCAAACGGTCACCTTGACCGTGAAGCCCGACGGTACCGGCGACTTCACCTCGCCCAAACTGGCGAACGACAGCATTCTGGACAGCAGCGCCGAGAAGCCGTACGTGATCCTGATCTATCCGGGCGTCTATACCGATATCGAATGGATCGTGAAGCCGTATGTCACGCTCCGGGGCACGGACAGGGACACCGTCTGGCTGAAAGGAGAGCTCCCGGCATCTTCTAACAACGGCCAGATCACCGGATCTTCCACCGTGTGGCTGAGGGGAACGGCGACGCTGGAGAATCTGACCATCACGGCGAAAAACATGAGGTATCCGGTTCACAGCGAACAAAGCGGCGGCAACAAGGATGCCGTTCATACCGTGCGCAACGTCCATATCGAGCATTACGGCAACCTGGAAGCGGTCCAGTACCGCCAGAACTGGATAGCGGCCAATCCGGGCGTTCCGCTTGATCCGGACCACGATCCGGCCCAGGTGTGGGGCGGAAGCAGCGGCGAAGGCTCCCACGCTTGGGGTTACGGCTCCGCCAGCGGCGTATTGGAAACGTTCTACGACAGTACGTTCGTCTCCAAGGCGACCGGTTGGTACGTGCATAACCGGGAGGACTTCACGAAGCCGCAGATCAATATCATCAACGACAGCAAGATCGTATCGACCTCGCAGTCCAAGCCGGTTGCCATTCAGTCCCTGGGCAGCGGCACGGACGATGAAGTCATTTTCAACAACACGGAGTTCGTAGGCACCTACATGACCCAGGACGACCTTCCGTGGATTACGCAGAAGCCGGAAAATCAGTACGCCGATCATGCGGACTACAAAGTCACCCTCAATAACAGCACGCCGATCGGTTATGACGACAGGCACAGGGGAAAAGCCCTGGCGCTGTTCAGCAAATCCGTAAGCGGCAGCTCCTCCGTGCAGGTAAGCGGCACCGCGGTGTCCGACCTGTTGGGCGCGTATACCGTGCGCGACGGGGGCGGAGGCCTGAAGGGGTATCTGTACGGCTATTGGGACATCTCCGGCATCAAGGTCGGCATCAGCTCCAACGTCACGGTGGGCAATACGCTCGGTAGAAGGCTCGGGGATCTGACGGTCAATAGCAAGTCCTTGTCCGTCGCCTTCGAGGACGGAACGACCAAAATCGTCGTATTTAATGAAAACTACACCGAGAAAACGAACCAATATATCATCGATCAGATCAATTTGCAATTGGGCGCTTCGGGTTATGCGGAGGAATATAACGTGACCCTTAACGAGTATTATCCGCAGGTGCCCGACAAGCAGCTGACCTTGCAGAATCTGACGTCGGCGGGCATCCCCAGATTCGCTCCCGTCGTGTTCGATGCCGACGATAGCTCGATGCGGCTCATGACCGCGGCCGATTCGACAGCCAGCTTCGTGGGCTTCACGCTGGAGCGGGTCGTGCCGGGACAATCGGGCAGAGTGCTGACGGAAGGCATCCTGAAGAAAAGCCAGCTGAACGGCTTCGCGGGGAATATCGCAGTGGGGACGAAAATATCGATCGGCGCCCAGCCCGGCACCTTGGCCGTCAACGCCAACAAACCCGCGCTGCTGACGGGCGTCCTGGCCGACTGGGCTTCCTTCAAGGGAAACAAGAGCTGGGTCGCGTCGACGGGCGTCAGCTTGAACAAGACGACGCTGACCTTGCAGCTCGGCGGGACGGAAGCGCTCGTGGCGACCGTATCTCCGGCCGACGCGACGCAACAGGATGTCCAGTGGAGCTCCGACAACGTCAACGCGGTGACCGTGGACGCGAACGGAACCCTGCAGGCCGTCGGTCCGGGTACGGCCACGATCACGGCCGCCACCTACGAGGGCGGACACACGGCAACGGCCTTCGTAACGGTGCCGACTCCGATTCTGGGCAATAACCTCGTCTCCGATCCCGGCATGGAGGGCACGACGCCTCTGTATACCGGTTGGGAAGTGGTCAGGGAATTGAGCGCGCAGGAAGCGCATGGCGGCGCCCAGTCCCTGAAGATTACGAAGACGAACGCGTTCGGAAGCTTGAGCTTCCCCGCCAATATTACAAAAGGCAACGCGTTTTACTATTCTGCTTGGGCGAAGTTAGCGCCGAATTCATCGGCGGGCGCGGTGCTCCGAGTCGGTCTGTCCTACAGGGTGGACGGCGTCTCCAAGCAGAAGATCGTCTTGACGAGCCAGCCGCTGAGCGAGACGTCCTGGAAGCAAATAAGCGGGACGTATACGATTCAGGAAGCGGGCAACGTCACGAATGTTTCGATGTATGTGTTTACGGATCTGCCGGCCGCCTTGGACACCTACTACCTGGACGACGTAGAGATCCGGTCGGTCACCGTTGACACGGCGCCGCCGGCAACGGCGTTGTCGGTATCGCCGGCTGCGCCGGACGGCGAGAACGGCGCGTACCGGCAGCCCGTGACCTTCACGCTGACGGCGACGGACGCCTTGTCCGCGATCGCCAAGACGCAATACAGCGTCAACAACGGCGGACTTTGGCAGACGTATGCCGCGCCGGTCGCATTGACGGCGGACGGCAATTACGAGGTGCTCTACCGCTCCATTGACGGCTCGGGCAATGTCGAGACGGCGAAAAGCCGGGCGTTGCAGATCGACCGGCTGGCGCCGGTGACTACGGCATCGTTGTCGCCCGCGGCGCCGGACGGACCGAACGGGACGTACGCGAGTCCGGTCACGGTAACTTTAACGGGCACGGATAGCGTATCCGGCCTGGCGGGCACCGAGATCAGCCTGGATAACGGAACGACCTGGGCGCCTTATACCGCTGCCGTGACGTTCGATACGCAAGGCGAGGTCGCCTTGCGCTATCGCTCGACGGATCGGGCGGGCAATATCGAAACGGCCAAGGACTTGGACTTCACCCTTACGGCGACATCCGTCAAAGTGCAGCTGAAGGACAGCGAAGGAAATCCGCTCAGCGGCGGCAGCGTGTCCTACTACGACGGCGGCTGGAAATCCTTTGGCGTGACGGACGCTGGTGGCATCGCCAGGAAATCCTTGCCGAACAAAGCGTACACGTTCGCCATGTCTTATGAAGGAACGTATAAAGAGATCGCGCAGAATACGGCGAACGGCGCCGGGGTCGTTTTTCAGACGGTCAAGGTGAAGGTACAGCTGAAGGACAGCCTGGGCAACTCGCTGGATACGGGCAGCGCGAGCTACTATGCGGACGGGTGGAAGACCTTCGGTACGACGAGCGGGGGCGAGGTCAGCAAGGAACTGCTGCCCGGCTCCTACACCTTCGCCATGAAGCAAGAGGGCACATATAAGGAGCTGCTGCAAAATGTCGGGACGGACGCGACGGTCGTATTTCAGACGGTCAAGGTGAAGATACAGCTAAAAGACAGCCTGGGCAATCCGCTCGACGGCGGCGTCGCGAGCTACTATGCGGACGGCTGGAAGACCTTCGGCACCACGACCGGAGGGGAGGTCGGCAAGGAACTGCTGCCCGGCTCCTATACCTTCGGCATGAAGCACGAGGGGGCGTATAAGGAGCTGCTGCAGAATGTCGGGACGGACGCGACGGTCGTATTTCGGACGGTCAAAGTGACGGTGAAGTTGAAGGATAGCCTGGGCAACCCGCTCGACGGCGGAATCGCGAGCTATTATGCGGACGGCTGGAAAGCGTTTGGCACGACGGGCGGCGGAGAAACCGTCAAGGAGCTGCTGCCGGGCGCCTACACCTTCGGCATGAAGTATGGGGAAGCGTACAAGGAGATTTTGAACGATGTCGCAACCCAGCCGTTAATCGAGTTTCAGGCATAACCCGGTCGGATAGCACGCTCGGCCTTACGCGGATCGGTCAGCCGATCTGCGTAAGGCCGGCGTTCCGTTCCGCTCCGCTCGCTGCCGACGTACAGAAAAGGAGTGTTTCCACCGAAATGACCACCATTCACGCGATCGTTTTTGAACAAGAAAACACGGTAGGCTTCGGCACCTTTACGCTGCCTGAGTTGAAGCCGGATCAAATGCTCGTCAAGACGCGCTACACCTTCGTCTCCAGCGGAACGGAAACCCGCGTCCTGGGCGGCCATTACGGCGCTTCGGGCAAATTTCCGCTGATCCCGGGCTACGCCGCCGTCGGCGAAGTGGTCGAGATGGGGGAGGCCGTAAAAGGTTACCGCCTTGGCGATTATTTGAGCTACAATTCGCTGAACGGTCCGGCGGGCATCCATTCGCAATGGGGCGGGCAGGCCAGTCACCATCTCGTCGGGATGGGCGATAAGGCGATCGTCTTGCCGAAGGGCGCCGATCCGCTGGACTACGTCGCAAGCCCGGTGGCGGCGATCAGCTTGAGAGGCGTCATGGCGGCGCAGCCCCAGCCGCACGAGTGCGCGGTGGTGATCGGGCAGGGCGCGATCGGCGCGTTCTCCGCCGGGTTCCTGGCCAGCAAGGGATGCCGGGTCATCGCGGTCGACCTCTCCGAATCCAGGCTTCAGCGCTCCTACAGCTATGGCGTGCATGCCTGCGTTCAAGCCGCCGAACCGGATGCCGCCGAGCGAATCCTCGCTTATTGCGACGGCGGCGCGAACATCGTCGTCGAGGCTTCGGGCTCCAAGCAGGGGGCGGCGCTTGCGCATAAGCTGATTCGCAGAACGCCCAATACTTACCGGGATCCGAATACGTACTACGTGAACCCGATGTCCGGGCTGGTCAATCATTGGCCGCGCATCGTCTACCAGGCTAACTACCTGGACAGGCTGAGTCTGGATCCCAGGCTCGACCTGAACTCGGAAGGCGTCCTCCTGCTGATGCCCGGGGACAGGGGGCTGGAGGATCGGCTGAACGCGGTGGAGGCCATCCGGAGCAAGCTGATCGATTCCCGCCATTATATCGATCGCGTCGTTTCCTACAAGGAGGCCCCGCTCGCGTACGAGCAATTGCGTTTGCAGCCGGATCAAGTTTTTTCCGTTGTTTTCGATTGGTCCGGATCAGGAGACGAGGGGAGCCATTCGGGCGGCCTTGAGTCTTAACGATTTTAATTAAAATGGGTCGAAGCCTATCTTCTGCGATGCAGGGGATGGGCTTTTCTTTGGTAATAGAGGCAGATGTTCATATGCTGGAAAAATTCATCAGAACCTCCTGGAGGTTTAGGATCGCAGACGTCGAACAGATTGTTTAATTCCTTCATTTAGATTCCTAAATCTTACGGGAGTGACCATTATGATCGACAGAGCTTATTACCTTTCGCTTTGCGAGGATGCTCAGGGTAACATGGACACGTATAAGAGCGAAGCAGAGAGCCATGTCGCCGCATGGGAATATGCCAGCGGCAAAAGATACGATTTAACGCCGTTCTATTTCGAACGGAATCGCGAGGCTCGCGGCCGGGTGAGTAAAAAGGAACAGCCAACGGCCTATGGAAAAGATGAACACGGCGAGATATGGATAACCAAATGGGACGCTTTAAGAGATTCCGTCGGATATTACAGCCGCAGCGAGAATCTGTTGGTCAACCGCTTGTATCGCAACGGAGCGATCGATTCTGTAGAAGAGGTTGTTTATCAAGACGGGCTGCCGGTCCGGTACGTGGAATTTATCGTGCGGGGCGGGAGAACCCTGGAAGCCGCATGGCATTATGAAGAGTACTATGAATATCGGCAAAGCACGCTTACGCAGATCAACCGCTATGCTTATTCGCACGGACATCAACCCGAGGAACGTCAGTTTGATTTCCACTACGACGGGAACGGCAAGTTATCGGAAATCAGAAGCGGCGAGAACAAGATTGTGTTTATGAACATAACCAAGTCGCAGGCGGCAATTCTGCAGGAAGAAGTGAGAAGCGGACTAATCGAAGAATCCCGAAAGGCTATCGAGGCTGTTTGTCGGAGAGCAGGCACGGAAAGGATTTTTTGTATTGGCGTTTACCTTCACGATGAGCCGGATTCCGTGCGAGATCCGATCTTCCAGCCGGGGCTGGAGAGAATTCGCAGAGAGCAGCTCAGCCAGCAGCATGACAAGCGAGATATTTGGAACTTGGGCGAGCATCCGATGCGCTACCAAGAATCGATTGAAGATAAGTCGGTACTCGCCAGCTTTGAACGACTGATTCAATATTGGGAAATGAAAGGCACTTGGTGGTCAAATGCCAGGAAGTTATGGCGGGAAGTGGCCGTCACTTTGAATGAAGACGAGCTGGCAAGAAAGTATCCGGCGTTGACGGAAGACTTTGTCATATTTATCGACGAAGAAGGGGCGGCTATCAAGGATTTGTTAAAGAGCCTTCCCGAATCGAAGCAATATCTTTTTCGCTCATAAGGGCGTTTAAGTTTGACGTGCTAAAGGACGGTGAGAGGCGATGCAAGTGAACACGGAGACGCAAGCTGCGGGCCATCGCGCATTAGGGGAGCCGCGCAAGATGCGGGCATTGGTTTATGAGAAATACGGCCTGCCCGATGTCCTCCGCATCGAGGAGGTGGAGATTCCCCGGCCCAAGGACGACGAGGTACGGATCGCGGTCCATGCCGCATCGGTGAATTCATGGGATTGGGACCTTCTGCGCGGCAAGCCTTATCTTACGCGCTTGGGCGGCCTTCGCAAGCCGAGATACCGTATCCTTGGCGCGGACGTGGCGGGGCGGGTCGTAGCGGTGGGCGCCGCCGTGACGCGCTATCGTCCCGGAGACGAAGTGTTCGGGGATATCTCAGGCTGCGGCTGGGGCGGATTCGCGGAGTACGTATGCGCGCGGGAGAATGCGTTGACGCCGAAGCCCGCCGGGCTGAGCTTCGAGGAGGCGGCAGCCGTTCCGCAGGCGGCCGTTCTTGCGCTGCAGGGGCTGCGCGATAAAGGAAAGCTCCGCAAGGGCAGTCGGATTCTGATCAACGGGGCGGGCGGCGGCGTGGGCACGTTTGCCATTCAATATGCGAAATGGCTCGGCGCGGAAGTGACCGGCGTAGATCGCGCCGGAAAGCTGGAGATGCTGCGGGCCGTCGGCGCGGATCATGTCCTGGACTATACCCGGGAAGACTTCGCCGCGGGCGGGCAGCGCTACGACCTGATTCTCGACGTCGTCGGGAGCCGATCGGCCGTCGAAGTCAAACGCGCGCTCGAGCCGGGAGGCGCGTACGTCATGGTCGGCGGTTCGCTGTCCCGCATTCTTCAGACGCTGGCCTCGGCGCCGTTGATTGCCTGGCTGGAGAAGAAGCGACTGACGGTGCTCGTCCATAAGCCGAATCATGAGGACCAGCTTGTCTGGAAAGGTCTTGTCGAAGCGGGCCTGGTGAAGCCCGTCATCGACCGGACGTATGCGTTGAACGAGGCTGCGGAGGCGCTCTCGTATTTCGGAGAAGGCCGCGTCCAGGGGAAAATCGTCGTATGCATGGCACAGCCGGCAGATACGATTTCTTGATCTCCCGCTGCACATGACAAAGGCGCCGGCATCAGCCGGCGCCCTTTTCTGTTGTCTATGCCAAGATCCGATCGATCCGCTCCAGCTCCTCCTGCGTGAAGGACGGCTGAGCGAGCGCGCCTACGGCATCCTCGATCTGGCCGACCTTGCTCGCGCCGATGAGCGCGGACGTGACGCGGCCGCCGCGAAGCACCCAGGCCAGCGCCATCTGCGACAGCTTCTGCCCTCTGCCTTCGGCCAGCTCGTTGAGCTGCCGGACCTTCGCGACGAGCGTCTCGTCGATGCCCTCGGAGCGCAGGAACACGCTCGGTCCCGCCGCGCGCGAGTCGGGAGCGATGCCGTTCAGGTACCGGTCGGTCAGGATGCCCTGGTTAAGCGGCGAGAATACGATCGAGCCGATGCCTTCCTCGTCGAGCACGTCCTGC
Organism: Cohnella sp. GCM10012308; assembly: GCF_042649185.1. Taxonomy (NCBI): domain Bacteria; kingdom Bacillati; phylum Bacillota; class Bacilli; order Caryophanales; family Paenibacillaceae; genus Cohnella; species Cohnella sp. GCM10012308. The sequence continues at coordinate 229,417 of NZ_JBHRYU010000003.1, read as the reverse complement.
AGTCCGTCTTCGATCCACCGGGACATCATCGAATAGTTCGGCTGGTGGATCAGGCAAGGCGTCCCCAGCCGCTTCAGGATGCGCGATGCTTCGCGCGTCTGCTCGGGCTTGTAGTTGGAAAGCCCCACGTACAGCGCTTTGCCTTGGCGGACGATCAGATCCAGCGCCGCCATCGTCTCCTCCAGCGGGGTATCGGCATCGGGACGGTGGTGGTAGTAAATGTCGACGTAGTCGAGACCCATCCGCTTCAAGCTCTGATCCAGGCTGGCGACGAGGCTTTTCTTGGAGCCCCATTCGCCGTACGGACCGGGCCACATATAGTAGCCGGCCTTCGTGGAGATGATCAGCTCGTCCCGGTAAGGCTGCAGATCGTCCTTCAGCATGCGGCCGAACGACTCCTCCGCAGATCCGGCAGGCGGGCCGTAATTGTTCGCCAGGTCAAAATGAGTGATGCCGAGATCAAACGCCCGCCGTACGAGCGCTCTGCCGTTTTCGTACGTGTTGATGCCGCCGAAGTTATGCCACAGACCGAGAGAGATGGCCGGAAGCTTCAGGCCGCTCTTGCCGCTGCGATTGTATGTCATGGCGTCGTATCGATCTTGTCTAGCCGAATAGGTCATCTCGAACGCTCCTTCTCATGCGAATAGGCCCATTATAGTGCGCCTCGGGAGATAAGCCCATGTCCGCATGGAAGGGAAATATGGCATAATGTCTGATTAGTGCGCGTTGCCGGTTAGCGATACTGCTTGGGCGGCACGCCTTTCAGCTTTTTGAACATTTTGGAGAACAGCAGCGCATCCTGATACCCGACCGAGCGGGCCACTTCCCCGATCGTATACTGGCCTTTCCGAAGCAGCTCTCCTGCCCGTTCCATCCGATAATGAAGCAAGTACTGCTGCGGAGGCAACCCCGTGGCTTCCTTGAAGATGACCGACAAATACTTGCGGTCCAGTCCGAGTGTCGACGCCAGCTGCTCGACCGTGATCGGTTCGCTGAAGTGGCAGTGGAGGAAGTCCAGACTGCGGTGAACGTAAGCGTCCTGCTTGCGGCCGGGCAGGGCGGCACCCAGACCGGCACCCAGGCCGGAGCCCCCCTCGAAAGACACGGGCATCTGCTCGACAAGCGACGTAAGCACGTCGAGCAGCAGCGACGTCAACCGCAGATCGCGGTTGACCGGCCGGTCTTCGGCTTCCCGCAGCAGCTCGTACAGATTCGGCATCAACCGCATGTCCATCGGAAATACGGGAGCCTCGGGCGTCAGCCGCGTGCGCGCCAGCACGTCCGCGACCCGATTGCCGCGGAATCCGACCCATGAGTAGGTCCACGGATCAGTCTCGTCCGCCTGATAAAAGATGATTTTGTCCGGATAAGCGAGGAAGGCCTGTCCCGCCGACAGCCTGTACGTATGGCCGCCTGTCTGCACGATGCCGGTCCCCCGATGGACGAAGTGGATCTTGTAATGATCGCGCACGCCGGGTCCGAAGGCATGGCCGGGCACGCAATCCTCTTTGCCGAAGTGGGAGAGGTAAAAATCCGGATCCTCCCGGTACGGGCGGTCCGGATTGTCGTGAAATGCTCTCATCATGCGCAGTTCCCGTTCTTAAAAAGGATTGGTGTTGAGCATGCTCGCCGTCTTGATGTACATGCGCTGAGACAGCTTCAGCTGAGCAACGATGAACTCGGCGATGTCCTCCGGATGCATGTACTGTTCGTCTTTGCCTTCCGGGATCAAGGACGAGCTCTTGGCCAGATCGGTCGCGATCGTGCTTGGCGTGAGCGCGGTCACCCGGATATTGTTGCGGCGAACCTCTTGCGCGAGCGATTCCGTCAGGCCGATGACGCCGAACTTCGACGCGCTGTAGGCGCTGGAGCCGGGCGCGCCGTTCAGGCCGTTCGTCGACGAGATGTTGATGATGTCTCCGCCGTTTTTGGCGATCAGCTGGGGAAGCACGGTACGCGTGACGTAGAAGGTTCCGAGCAGATTGACGTCGATGATCTTTTTCCAGTGCTCGGGGTCCATCTCGACCAACTTCTCGAAGGTGCCGATCCCGGCGTTGTTGATCAGAATATCGGCTTCGCCGATATCCCCGGTGATTTTACCGACTGCCTGTTCGACCTGCGCGAGGGAAGACACATCGGCTGCCGCATAGGCGACCTTGACGCCGAGCGCCTCAATTTCGCGTGCCGTATCCAGCAGATCCTTCTCCGTTCGCGCGATCAGGCCGACATGGACCCCTTCTCTCGCCAACTCGAGCGCGACGGATTTGCCGATCCCTTTCCCGGCTCCGGTTACGATTGCTACTTTTCCTTTGATGTTCTGCGCCACGGTAGACACTCCTTCGTTTGCGAATGGATAGCATGCTACTGCAATTATAGCGAATCCGTCCGGCCATCCCAAATGAAAGGAACGCAGCCAAGCCGGCGGAACGTCGCACGCTGCATAAAATTGGCTATTGGTTGGAAATCCTTACAAATAACCGATCTACTACACGGAGGTGATCTTCATCGCTGCGGATATAGTGTTCAAGTCGCTGCCCTCGAATCTGGATCGGCTGCGGCGCGTCTACAAGCAGTGCGACGACCTCGCGATCCAGGACTGGCGGTACGGTCCGGATCTCAAGCACCGGGCGGCCTCCGTGTACTTCAAGACGATATGCGACAACAGCACGAACTATATGAAGAGCGCCCTGCAGGATCTGACGAATCATGTGATCGGCCCCGGATTGGACGTGACGCCGGAGATGCTCCGCGTGTTTTTCGGCGCGCACGGCGTGTCTGCCGAGCGCGCGAGCCTGGAGCGCGAATGGGGGAACGTCGACCGGTACATGCTGCAGGGCTATATGATCGTGTTCGTGGACGGTTGGGAGCTGGCGCTCTGCTTCGAGTCGGATAAACTGGAGACGCGCCAAGTCACGGAGCCGCAGACCGAGCCGGTCGTCCAGGGCCCGCGCGAAGGCACGGTCGAGGATCTTCAGAAAAACGTCGGGATGATCCGCATGCGGCTGCAGACGCCGGCGCTTAAATTTCAGTTTTTTAAAGCCGGCGGGCATTCGAATACAACGATCGGCTACGGATACCTGGACGGCGTCGTCGATCCCGTTCTGCTGGCCGAGCTTGAACGAAGGCTGCAGCGCTGCAAGGGGAAGGGGGACATCATCGACACCTCGTTCATCGAGGAGCTGATCGAGGACCGCCCGTTGTCCCCGTTTCCCCAATTTCGTTATACGGAGCGGACCGACGTCGCCGCCGCATCGATGCTGGGCGGCAAAATCGTGCTGCTGGTCGAAGGCTCCGGCTCGATCATGATCTGTCCGGGCCTGTTCTTCGATCTGCTGCAGTCGAGCGAAGATTACTATCAGCGCGTCCTGGTGTCGAATTTTATTCGCTGGCTTCGCTTCATCGCGTTGTTCATCGCGATCTCGCTGCCCAGTTTGTATATCGCAGTCTCGACGTTTCACCCCGAGCTGATCCCGACCGTCCTGCTGCTCGCGATCGTTGACTCCCGCGAAGGCATTCCTTTCGGGGCTTTCGCCGAAGCCGTCATTATGGTTTTTTTCTTCGAGTTGCTCAAGGAGGCGGGCATCCGCCTGCCGAGAAACGTAGGTTCGGCGGTAAGCATCGTCGGCGCGCTTGTCATCGGGGAAGCCGCCATCAACGCGGGCATCGCGTCGCCGTTCATGGTCGTCGTCGTCGCGCTAACGGGGATCGCTTCGTTCGCGCTGCCGCAGTACAACCTGTCCATCGCCCTGAGGCTGATCCAGTTTCCGTTGATGGCGCTCGCTTCGCTGCTCGGCGGCTTCGGCATTTTGCTCGGATACCTGTTCATCTGGCTCCATCTGGTCACGCTGACCTCGCTTGGCGTGCCCTTCTTGACGCCGATCGCGCCGTGGAAGGCAGACCAGTTTCGCGATACGCTGATCCGGACCCGGCTGCCCTTGCTCATCGGGCGTCCGAAGCCGCCCCGTTCCACCTAATCGACCGCTGCAGAGGTGCTTGATGGATGAAACTCCCACTCGCGGCCATAGGCCGGCTCGTGCTGACGACGTCGCTGCTCGGTCTGCCGCTGACGGGCTGCGGGGACCGGGCCGAGCTGCCGCAGAAGGGCTTCGTCATGGGGCTTGCGCTGGACGAAGCGCCGGAGGGAGGGATCGGGCTGACCGTTCAGATTTTCAAGCCCTCCCAGAACGTCATCGGACGCGGCAAGCCCAGCAAGTCGTACATCAATATTCAGAGCGACGACGAGTCGGTGATCGAAGCCGTGCGCGATATTACGATCCATCTCGGGCGAAAAGCCCAATGGAGCCATATGCGAATCGTTCTGGTCAGCGAGTCGCTGGCGCGCAAGCATTCGGTCACGCGGCTGCTTGACTTCCTGTACCGGGACCACGAGCCGAGGCTGACCACCCATATGGTCATTACGAAGGGAGAAGCGTCTCACTACATGGACACGCCGCCCTACATCGAGAATTCGATCAGTCAGCAATACTTCTTGAGCGAGCAGTCCTCGCACCAGATGACCGGCAAATCCGTGTCCACCAACCTGCTGCAGCTGGCGCTGCAATCCCGCAGTCCGTCGGCGGTCGCCATGATTCCTTATCTGTACGAGCGGGAATCGCTCCACGAATCCGCGCCTACCGTGGCCGGGGCGGCCGTCCTTGTCGACGGCCGGATGAAGGAGGTCATCCCGTCCAAGCTGCTCGAAGGCGTCCAACTGCTCGACAACGGCTACAAGTCCGGCATCGTCGAAGTGCCTTGCTCCGCGGATCCGACAGCAGAGGCCTTGATGAAGGAGGACTCGTTGGAGGTGCTGTCCGCCAAGACGTCGATGAACGTCCGGCCTGCGGGCGACCATCTCCACCTGACGTTCCGGGTGAAGGCCACTACGGCGGTCTCCGAGCTCGTTTGCGGACAGATGCTGACGATCAAGGAGGAGCGGGAGCTGCGGCTGCGGATTCAAAAATCGATGGAGCAGATGATGAGCGGAGGTATGGACTGGCTGCTGCAGAAGCAGCTGGACGTCGTCGGAGCGGGGAACCGGCTGTTCGAGCGTCATACGAAGCTGTGGCGGCAGTGGAAAAAGGAGTGGCCGCAGCAGTTCGCGCGATCGACCTACGAGGTGCACGCGGAGGTCAACATCCTCACGTCCGGCACCAATGTCGGCAAGCCGGTGGGGATGCGGTCGGGTGAATCGTGATGCGGGCGATGCTCGTTTTGACGCTGATCGGCTTTTTGGTTCACGACTGGACCGTCGGACAACTGGGGCGCGCCCGACTGCGCACCAAGGCCGTCTATGCGCTTCTGCTGCTGGCCATCGGCTATCACTTTCTGATCGTTACGGGATCGATCTCCGCGCCATCCTACTACGACCTTTTCGTAAAGGCTTACGGCGGACTCGCGGCGCGGATCGTCGCCTATCTTAGCCCGGAAGGAGGCGTCTAACCGTGAAAAACGAGATTACGCCCAAGCAAGCCGCCATGCTGCTGTTCGTTTTTCTGACGGGCTCCTCCATCATCAACATTCCGGCGCCGCTCATCGCGATCAGCGACAACGAATCATGGATCAGCCTGCTCGCGGCAGCCGGACTCGGGCTGCTCCTCCTGATCCCGCTCGTCAGTCTCGCCCGCAGATTTCCCGGTATGGATTACATCGAGTACGGCGCCAAGCTGATTACCCGGCCGGTTGCCGTCATTTTCGGCCTGTTGCTCCTGACGCTTTACTTGCATACGGTGGCCGGCATTATCATGGATATATCGATGTTTCTCAAGAGCTCGATGATGCGCAACACGCCTTACGGCTATTTTACCGTTCTGACTTCGCTAGCCGTTGCGTTGACGGCCCGGGTCGGCATCGGCCGCTTCGGGGGGATGTTCGGCTTGCTGATGATTTCCGTCATGCTGTTCGTCGTCTTCAATATCGCGCTCGCCTCCCCCGGCTTCCATCCGGAATATATGCTCCCGCTCTTCGACGAGGGGTTCAAGCCGATCGTGCACGGCATTTATTTTATTTACGGCTTTCCGTACGGAGAGATGGTTATGTTCTGCATGATACTGCCGCTCATCCGAGTGAAGGCCAAGGATCGCATCGGGCGGAAATTGACGCTGGCCGTCGCGCTGAACACAGCCTCTCTGCTCGCAGTCACGCAGGCCACGGTACTCGTCTTCGGCCCGCTCTCGGGAGAGCGTAAATACTCGATGTTCGAGGTCGCCCGCACGGTCAGAATTACCGAGGTTTTCGAGCGGCTGGAGGCACTGATGGGCTACTCCATGATCGTCGCTTCTTTTATGAAGGCGACCATCGTGCTTTTTGCGGCCCATCTGACGCTGAACAGCCTGGTCAAGCTGCCCCGGGACAATCGCCAGCTCTTATTCCCCCTTGCCTTCCTCGCGGCGCTGATCTCGATTTCCGTCGGCCTTCGGGGCGAAGCGAACTGGGAGTTTATCGTATCGGGCATCCATCCGCTATGGGTCATTTCCTGCGGTACGGTGCCGCTGCTCGTCGTATACGCGGTATCGCTGATCCGCAAACGGGCGGCTTGATGCGTTGCGGGGGGCTCCAGGGAAGACGTGCTAACTTTATCGTCGGGCAAACGTCTCGTCTCCGCTAGCGGCGGAGGAATTGAGCGGCTTTTGTCGAACCCGTAACCTATGATGAAAAAACGAAAAATTCTAGCCGTCGTCGGGCTTCTCCTGATCGTTCTGACAGGGATGCGCCTGGCCTGGATCGGCGTACAAACGAATAATGCGAGGGCGGAGGCCGAAAACGGCCAGCTGGATCTAAGCCGCTGGGATCCCGCATTGCAACCGCTCCTTTCCCTCGCGGGGCAGTGGACATTCTATCCCTCGCAGCTGGCAACCTCCGGCCTTGAGGGTACGTCCGGTACGCCGGCAGGCGCCGCCCGTTTAGTCAAGGTTCCAGGCACTTGGAAGGGGACGCTCGATACATCGCCAGGCACGCTTATCGGCTTCGGAACTTACCGGCTGCGCATTCTGCTGCCGGCAGGCGGCTTGCCGGGACAGGAATTGACGATCCGCGTGCCGGGAATCTCCGCGTCGTCGGCGTTGTACGTCAACGGCCGCCCGATGGGCGCCGCCGGACGTCCGGCGGAACGGGCGTCCGCGTATACGGCGAGCGCCTTGCCTTATTCCGCCACTTTTACGGCCGATCGCGACGTGTTGGACCTCGTGCTCCAAGTCGCCAATTACGACGACCGTATCAGAGGCGGCTTGACGGAGCCCGTCCGGTTCGGAACGGTGCAGGCAATGAGCCGATTCAATTCGTTAACCGTCGGCTCGCAAGCGGCGCTGATCCTGCTGATGGGCATGCATGTCCTGTACGCGATCGCTCTCTACTTCATCGGCGCCCGGCAGCGTACGCTCCTGCTCTTTTCTCTGCTAGGTATTTGCGGCGCGTTAACGATTCTCTGCAACGAGGATCGCTTGCTGTCCGTCTGGTTCGGGGCCGGCTACGAGACGCTCTATAAGACGTTCTACTTAAGCTATCTGGGCACGGCGGCGTTGCTGCTGCAATATGTGAGAGGTCTGCTGCCCGAGTTCAAGATTCTTCGTTTTGCGCGCTGGCACCTCCTCGCATGCGTCCTCTTCGGCGTATTCGTGCTGGCGTCTCCCGTCAATGTAGTCACCTCGGCCTTGGCGGACGGCCTCCACACGATTCTTTTGCTGACATCGTTCGTTACGGCCCCGATCGTTTTCTATCTCGCAGCCCGAAGAGGCGTGCCTGACGCGATTTATTTGCTGCTAGGCGTAGCTGCCGTCGCCTGGAATCTGATATGGGGCATATTCGGCTATACCTTTTCGCTGGACGTCGGCTATTATCCGCTCGATATGCTCGCGTTTTTTATTTTGTTCGCCCTCTATTGGTTCAAGCGTTACTTCCGCAATGCTGCCGAGACCGTCCGATTGGCGGAGCGCCTCCAGACGGCCGACAAACGCAAGGATGAATTTCTTGTTCACACGTCGCACGAGCTGCGCAATCCGCTTCACGGCATGCTGAACATGGCGCAGGCCGTGCTCGACAGCGACGAGCGGACGGGCGGGGCCTCCAATCGGGAACGTCTCGCCCTGCTCGTCGCGATGGGCAAGCGAATGTCTATCCTGCTGCACGACCTCATCGATCTGAATCGGCTGCGGGAGGACCGCCTGTCGGTGAAGCCTGCGCCCGTCCGGCTGCAGGCGGAGGTTGCCGGCGTATTGGACATGGTCCGGTACATGGCTGCAGGCAAGCCTGTACAGCTCGAGAACAGGGTGCCGGATACTTTGCCGGCCGTGCTGGCGGACGAGCACCGATTGGTGCAGATTTTGTTCAACCTGCTGCACAACGCGGTCAAGTTCACGAATGAGGGACGGATCTGGATCGAAGCGGATGTCGGGCGAGACCAGGTGGCCATTCGGGTTGCCGATACGGGGATCGGGATGGATACGGATACCGCGAAGCGCATCTTTGAGCCGTACGAGCAAGGCGAGCTTCAGCCGGAAACGAATGCCGCGGGGTTTGGTCTGGGTCTTGCGATCAGCAGGCGCCTGGTGGAGCTGCACGGCGGACGCTTGACGGTCGACTCGGCGCCGGGCGTCGGCTCTGTCTTCCGGTTTACGCTGCCAGTAGCAACGGCAGCAGCAAGAGCAGCAAGAGCAGCAGTAGCGACAGCAACGGCAACAACAGCAGCGGCAGCGGCAACGGCAACGGCAACGGCAGCGGCAACATCAGTGCCGGCGGACTTGGACCCGGCGTATCCGGCGTCGAGCGAGGTCGCTGCGGCCCGGCTGCTGCCGGAGGAAGAAGCTGCGGCTCCCGCAATCGCCGGGACGGCCGAACCGCCTTCATCGGCAACGAAAGCGCGCGGCGATCGCTCCCGCATCCTGGCCGTCGACGACGATCCGGTCAATCTGCGCGTACTCGAGCATGTGCTTCCTGCAGAGCTCTACGAGATCGCGACGACGACCAGCGGCGCCCAGGCGCTCGCCCTCTTGAATTCGGGACCATGGGATCTGCTGATCGCGGACGTCATGATGCCGGACATCTCCGGTTACGAGGTCGCCCGCACGGCCCGGACGCTCTTCTCCGCCTCCGAGCTGCCGATTCTGCTGCTCACGGCGCGTTACCGGGCGGAAGATATCGCCGCGGGCTTCGACGCGCAGGCCAACGACTACATCGTGAAGCCCGTCGACGCGCATGAGCTGCGGATGCGGGTGAAGGCGCTCACGGACGTGGCCTGGGCCGCGCGCGAACAGAAGCGCATGGAGGCGGCATGGCTGCAGGCGCAGATTCAGCCTCATTTCCTTTTCAACACGCTTAATTCAATTGCCGCGCTGGCGGACGTGGATACCGTGCGCATGCGCGAGCTGCTGTCGGCGTTCGGCGATTACCTGAGGGCCAGCTTCGACTCCACCAATTCGGACCGGCTCGTGCCGCTCGGGAAGGAGCTGGGCCTGGTACGGGCTTATCTATTCATTGAAAAAGAGCGATTCGGCGACCGGCTTCAGGCCCTATGGGAGACGGAGGATCATCTTCACCTGCCCGTTCCCCCGCTGTCCATCCAGCCTTTGGTCGAGAATGCCGTTCGCCATGGCGTGCTCAGGCGCCAAGAGGGAGGCACCGTCCGGATTCGGGTTCAGGAGATCGGAGACGAGGTAGTAATATCGATCGAAGACGACGGCGTGGGCATGACGCCCGACAGGCTGTCGCAGGCACAGCTGACCGGCGGGGCGTCCGGCCGTCCTGCGGGCATCGGCTTGGCCAATACCGATCGCAGGCTGAAGCAGCTCTACGGCAAGGGACTGCTCGTTCGCAGCCGTCCCGGAGGCGGGACGATCGTCTCCTTTGCCGTCCCCAAGCCGCCGGCAACGCGCAGGCTCGCCGCCGATCCGCCTTCGGCAATTTCGGTATAGAAGCCGCGTTTGAAGATTCGTGGAGCTGGCGCGCGACTATATCGGACGGCATTACCGGGAAGTCGTCACCGTAGACGTTTTGGCCGGCGGGGCGGGCATGGGCCGGTATTATTATATGAGAGCGTTCAAGGAGCGGTTCGGGTAGAGCGCAATGGAGTACCTGGCGGAACTACGCACGGGCTCAGGCGTCGAAGATGCACCAAATATGTGCACGGTGGCGATGGCTGGGTGTAAAGCTGCGCCCGAGTGCGCAAAGATGCACCATATATGTGCACGGTTGCGATGGCTGGGTGTAAAGCTGCGCCCGAGTGCGCAAAGATGCACCATATATGTGCACGGTTGCGATGGCTGGGTGTAAAGCTGCGCCCGAGTGCGCGAAGATGCACCATATATGTGCACGGTGGCGATGGCTGGGTGTAAAGCCGCGCTCGAGTACGCGAAGATGCACCATATATGTGCACGATGGCGATGGTTGGTGTGTAGGGGGGCGCTCAAGTGGCGCGAAGGTGCACCAAATATGTGCACGGTGGCGACGGCGAGGTCGGCATTGGATGCTTCTCGTGTTTGGAGCGCCTGCTAGATTAGGATGGAGGTCGCCCCATTTACCTGGCCGGGGACCGTCTTGTCGCCGAACCTCGCACGTTCGCCCAGCGAAGCCCGCTGCCCCGTTGCAGGTCGTTATAAGAGGTCGCAATTGCGCGTTTAAACTATGATTATCATTATCATTTATCACATTTTATTGATAATGATTATTGATATCAATAGTTTGCGGTGTTATAATTTTCCCTGTTGTCCGTAAGGCGGACGGAACGATGTGGCAAAAAGCATTGATAAATATAAGTTTTTGAAGAACCGCACGGACTGGGATTAGCCATGCCATTCGAAATTACAAAGAGGAGGAAAGCTGGCGAAAAGCCATTCTTTTTTTAAAAATCAATTGAGAATGATAATCAATAATTTCGAAAGCAAATATGAAGAGAGAAGGAGAACTTAGAAATGAACCGATCTTATGGGAAATTCATGACGATTTTAACTTTAGTATTTGTACTGATCGCGTCGGTAGCATTGCCTCGCGCGCAGGCAGCGCCAACGCCAATACCCGTTTATCTGGATGGGGAATATGACTTGCCGGTCACGGTATTGGAGAACGGTACGGAGAACACATCTGTAATGGACGACTATGTCAGCGATACCGCTAAGCTCAAAGTGCAGGGCGGCGTCAATACGGTCGAGGTCACGCTAACCAACAGCGACTGGATCAAGGAGCTGAAGACCGAGCGTGCGGGTACGCTGACGGACGTGACGAATATTACGCAGGATACATATGATGACGCCGCTTCTACATACAAACGCGTCGTGCAGTTTGCGGTCGCCGATCTTACGGCCAAGCTAAATGCATCCGTCCATGTTGTCATTCCCTCTATACCGTACGATGAGAGCTATGGCGTACAGTTCAAGTTCAACGCAACGAACGTGCCGCTGGCGCAGACGAGCCTGTTCCCGGACAATGCGCAGCCGATCGGCATGTCCATCTACAAGGACGGCACGGCAGATCCGTCGAGCATGGGCAACTACGTGTCGAAGCCGGGAACGCTGTATTCGGATGAAACCGGCTATTATGTAGCTTTTACGCTGAGCAGCAGCAATCTGATCACGACGCTGACGTATGACGTCGAAGGCGGCGCAACGGAAGCGGCGAAGGTGCTGAGCGAGGATACGGCGGCGAACAAGCGTGTCGTCGCGCTGCGCGTGACGGATCTGACGAAGAAGCTGAACGTCCATATGACGGTTCAGGCCGGGCCGACGCTGATGACGCATACCGTGCAGTTCGCGTTCGACCTGAACGGCGTCGTATTCAAGCTGCCGTACACGGTCTACAAGGACGGAACCGACCAAGCATCGAGCATGGAGACGTACGTGTCCAAGCCGGCGAGTTTGAAGGTGCAGAACGGTTATTATGCGCTCTCCTTCACGCTGTCGCGCAGCGATCTGGTCAAGACGCTGCAATATGACAAGGCAGGTAACAAGACCGACGCGGCCGAGCTGGGCGCCGATGCGGACGCGAAGACGCGCTTGCTGGAGATTCAGACGACGGACCTGTCCGTCCGGCAAAATGTGTACCTGTCCGTGCAGGCTGGACCGACGCTGATGACGCACACGGTACAGTACGGCTATCAAGCAGCCGGCTTGCCGCTCCCTGCCAAAGCGCCGGGCTCCGGCACGACGCCGACGAACCCGACGGAACCGTCGAACCCCGGCAACGAAGGACCGAAGCTGAGCGACGGCTACTATACGCTCAACTATCGCGTGCTGAAGAGCGGCACGACCCAGTCCTCGGTTATGGAAGACTATATTCAGCATCCGGGCTGGCTGCAAGTTTCCGGCTCGCAGAAGTACGCCTATATCATCTTGAATAAAGGCAAGGAAATTACGAGTCTGTCGGTCGGCGGATCTTCGGTCGCTACGATCAAGAACGATCAAGTCGCGAACAAACGGCTGGTTCGCTTCGAAGTGACGGGCGAGATTCCGGTCGTACTGAGCGGAAGCGTGCGGGTAGATTGGGACGAAGTGAATTACCACAACACGTATCCGATCGATATCGAGATTCAATCGGTAGGGGGAGCAGCCGCCGATCCGCGCGGTCAACTGCAGGATACGACGACGGGAGCGCCGCAAGGCTCCGGCTCCGCGACCGATGAAGGAAACGGAACGAAGCCGGAAGACGGCTCGGGCGTTCCGTCGACGCCTTCGCCTGCCGTCAAGCTCACCGATATTGCTGCGCACTGGGCCAACGCCTCGATCGAGAAAGCCGTTGAACTCGGCTTCGTGACGGGCTATAACGACGGTTCGTTCCGTCCGAATGCCGAAGTGAACCGGGCCGAGATCGCGGTGATGCTCGCCAAGGCGCTGAAGCTGACGCCTTCGACGGGGCCAATCGCATTCAAGGATGACGGCAGCATCCCTGCCTATGCCAAAGATTATGTGGCTCTGGTAGCGGGTAACGGCATTGTCCAGGGTTACGCGGACCAGACCTTCCGGGCGTCTGAACGCGTCAGCCGCGCTCAAATAGCCGTCATGGTCGTACGTGCCCTGGGTCTGCCGGTCGACGAGTCGGCCGAGTTAAGCTTCGCGGATGCCGCTGCGGTGCCTGCATGGGCCAAGCCGTACGTGGCCGCCGCCGTTAAGGCAGGGCTGCTGGAAGGCCGTACCGGCAACCAATTCGCGCCGAACGGCAATACGACACGTGCCGAAGCCGTCACGCTGATCCTGCGTCTGCTGAGCATGAACGGCGAAGCGCAAAGTTAATCGCATCTCCACGCACAACAAGGCGCCGGCTTGCCGGCGTCTTATTCATTTGCGAATCGCGGCTGCCAGATACTCCTGCTCATAAAGATCGCGCATTCTTGCAAGAATGCTGCGGGCTTGATCCAGATGCTTTAATTCCGTTACACGGCCTTTTTGCAGAAATACGCCTGTATCCGTACGATGCTCCCCAAGCGCACCCTCGTACAGGCGATCGGCGCCGTGCGTGGGCGGCGAGAAAAACAGCTTCATCAACGGCACCACCACGAGAGGCAAACCGGACTTTTTTCCTTTCCTGAGCGTATTGTTGCCGCCCGGGTCGACGCTGCGAATTCGGATGCCGTCCGCCATCAGCTGCGGGGCGAGGGCTTGCGTCCACAAGGAGAGCGCCAGTTTGGAGGCGGCGTACGGACCCAGCAGTTTACGAAAAGTTCGGGGGCGCTCCAGGCTGTCGATGCTTATTGCCTTGGTGTATTTTAACGCCGAAGACGAGGTGTTGATCACCGTTTTAAGGCTGCCGTTCTTCAGGCTGTCCATCAGCTCCATCAGGATGATATAGGGTGCGACTGTCATCAGTTCATAATGCTTCTCGCGTCCCTGCGCCGAATAACTGAGCTCGGGAAAGGAGCCGCCGGCATTGTTGAACAAAATATCGATCCGCGGTTCCTTGGCTTTGATCTCTTCCAGAACCCGCCGCAAGCCGGCAAAATCGGAGAGGTCCGCCGTTTTATAAACGCGAAGGTGCCCGCGCCGGACCGCTTCCTGAATGTCCCTGTCATCCGCGGGAAAGTCAGAGCGAACGATAGCCGCAACCTGCCACTGTGCCGCCAGCATTTTTTTCGTTAACGCCAGGCCGATCCCTGCGCTCGCACCTGTAATAAGAGCGATATTTTCGCGATTTCTCGTACTCGTGCTCATCTTACGTAGCCTCCTCCGATTGCGGGGCTGTTTTCCCCCATAGCGCACAGTCTATAAGTTGGAGTCGGCTCCAAGTCAAGAGCGAGGCAGCAGTGTACAGGTATTCGCCCGGCTCGCTTGACTTGGAGCCAGCTCCAAGATGTACAATGCACGTAACAAGCAAAACAACGGGAGGGAACAAGGTGAAGACAGAACCCGCTTTTACGATCAAGCAAACTGCGGACCAGACGGGCATCTCCGAGGATACAATTCGTTTTTACGAGAAGATCGCGCTGCTGCCCCGAGCGGAGCGGCGAGACAACGGGCACCGCGTTTACAGAGAAGAAGACATTCGTACGCTACGGCTGCTGGCCTGTTTGAAAAAAACGGGGATGCCGCTGGAGGAGATGCGTCCGTTCCTCACGGTGTCTGCCGATGCCGATCCTGCAGACTATCCCGAACTCGTGGAGCAGCTTCGGAGTCATCGGGAAAACATCGTCAGCCAGATCGCTTCGCTGCAGCAGGTGGTCGATTTTATCGACATGAAGCTGGAAGAAGGACAGTACCGCGGGGAGTGCCCAAGCGAGGAGCAGGCGGAGGCGAAAAAAAAACCCATCTCCCCGATGGAGATGAGCCATTTTACCGGATCGGGCAAGGCGGGCAATTCATAGCGCAAATTTATTCGGGCCGGTAACCACATCCGAAAGGCGGATTTATCGTGAATGAAGCGGACTACAAAGCGTTCTACGATCGCGTCGGGCAGTCGAACGGCTGGGATTTCAGCAAGTTGAAGGTACTGGCAGAGGGCGCTCAGGCTGACATTTATGAAGACGTCAAAAGGATATGCGAGAAATCCGATCTGCTGCTGGACATCGGCACCGGAGGCGGCGAGGCCGTACTGGCCATCCGCGATGCGGCACTGCTGCTGGTGGGAATCGACCGCTCAAGCGGAATGATTCAGACAGCGCAAGCGAACTTGGTGAGATCGGGCGCCTCGAACGTGCGTTTTGTTGAAATGGATGCCGAGCAGCTCGACTTTCCCGGGCGGTTCTTCGACATTGTGACGTGCCGGCATGCCGGGTTCACCGCGCGACAGGTAGCTAAGGTACTTTCCCGCGACGGTATTTTCATTACCCAGCAAGTCGCCGAGGGCGACAAGCTTAATATGAAGCAGGCCTTCGGCCGGGGACAGAGCTACGGGGAAGCGGACGGGACACTGATGCGGCAATACAAGCTGGCGTTGGCGGAAGCGGGATTTTTGGACATCCAGTCCATGGAATTCGATACGGTGGAGTACTACCGGACGCCCGAGGATTTAATCTTCCTCTTGAAGCATACGCCTATTATTCCGGGCTTCGGGCAAGAGGAGGGCGACTTTGAGATTTTACGCGCATTTATGGAAGAGAATCGGACCGAGAAAGGGATCCGCACGAATGCGAAGCGATTTATGATAAAGGCGCGGATGACCCCTGACCCGGGAGGGATACGGCAATGAAATTTATATGTGTGGGGTATCTGAACGCGGCCAAGATGGATGCGCTCTCCAAAGAAAAGGTCGATGCGCTCATGCGCGAATGCCAGCCGCATCTGGAGACGTTCTACGGCAGCGGGCGGGTCGTAATCGATGCCGGTCTCGACCGGGGACCGAAGCGCCTGCGGCGGACGAACGGCCAGGTGGCTGCGGCCGACGTTCCGGCGACCGATGCGCGGGGAACGCCCGGCAGCGTCTTTCTCATTGAAGCGCGGGACATGGAGGAAGCGATCCGGGTCGCATCCCTGCATCCGACCGTTCAGGTGGCTGCGGGCGAGCGGCTTGGATGGGAGATCGATATTTATCCGGTGCATTCTTTTAAAGGGAACAGCTGATAGGGCGATGTCCGGTGCGCTTTATATGTAACAGATATTTTGATGACATAGGCGTCGTACAAGTTGAAGAGGATCGTGAACGGATATGGTTAAGGCAGTCGATATGCCCTCCTAAAATTCAATTTTATTTTAGGAGGGCGAAAATAAATGAAATTTCAACCGATCGATTTGGAAAAGTGGAGCAGAAAGCCGTACTTCGAACATTATCTCGACCGTGTACGCTGCACGTACAGCTTGACCGCAAATGTCGACATTTCTCTTTTACAGACAGAACTAAAGCGCAAGGACGTTAAGTTATATCCGGCTCTGATCCACATGATCGCGACGGCGGTGAATCGTCATCCCGAGTTCCGGACTTGCTTCGATTCCGAAGGCAGGCTGGGTATATGGGAACGGATGTCGCCGAGCTTCACGATTTTTCATGCGGAGGACAAGACATTCTCGAGCATTTGGGCGCCGTACAGCGAGGAATTCGCGACGTTTTACGGCCGCTGCCAGCAGGAAATGGAGAAATACAAAGACGCAAATCAGTTATTTCCATGTCCGGACGAGCCGCCGAACACCTTTCCGATCTCCAGCATCCCCTGGGTGAATTTTACGGGATTCAACCTGAACATTTACGGCGAGGGAAACTATCTGCTACCGATCTTTACGATGGGGAAATATGATAGGCAAAACGAAAAGTTGTGGCTGCCGGTGTCGGCGCAGCTTCATCATGCGGTTTGCGACGGGTATCATGCGGGCATGTTGTTCAATGAGCTTCAGGAGCTGGCATCGGATTGCCGAAGCTGGCTGGCAGGTATGTAAAACCAGCATGATGTCGTACCTTGTTCCTCGCCGAACCGTCTGCTAACATAGGAAAAATAAAAGGGAGGTGCTGACATGATCGATATACACTGCCACATCCTGCATGGCGTGGACGACGGCGCAAAGGATCTGGACGAGTCCGTGGCGATGGCGCGGATCGCCTACGAGGACGGCATACGGGATATCGTCGTGACGCCTCACTTCAACAGCTTGTTCCTGACCATGTCCGACGTCGTGCACCGCAAGCTGGAGGAGCTCCAGCGCGAGCTGGACAGGCAGGATATCGATATCCGGCTGCATCCGGGCAATGAGGTCCAGCTGGTGAGCGCGGCGTTCTTCGACGAGCATCGCAGGAACCGTTCGTTCGCGCTGCTGGGCCGGCCGGGCACGCATTTGCTCTTCGAGCAGCGCTGGAGCGGCTATGATCCGGCCACGCCGGAGATCGTGCAGCGGCTGCTGGATGCGGGCGTGACGCCGGTGATGGCGCATCCGGAGCGTCATCCTTTTTTCAGAGACGACCCGGAGCTGCTGCCGCGGCTGATCGAGCTGGGCTTGTGGACGCAGGTGTCGGCGGACAGTCTCGTCGGCAACTTCGGTCCCGAGGCGCAGCGGTACGGGCGCGCGCTTATAGCGGCCGGACATGCGCACACGCTGGCGACCGACGCCCACAACGTGAACCGGAAGCCCAATCTCGGCGCGGGCATGGCCGTCTTCGAGGAAGTGGCCGGCGCGCAGGCGAGGACGGAGCTGGATGCGCGGATACGCAGCATTTTGGCCGTTTGACGCAAAGAGAAGATTGGCGCAAAAAAGTTTAACGCAAAGAGGAAAACGAATCGCCGGGGCATACGCCCCGGCGATTTTTATGCTATAACGACGCCTGCAGCAATACCTCCAGCTCCTCGCGCAGGGACTGCGAGATCGGGCTCATCGGCAGCCGCAGCGTATCGGAGGCGATCATGCCCTGACGGGCCAGAAGCCACTTCAGCGGAGCGGGGTTGGGCTCGCCGAAGAGTCGCTCGATCCAAGGCAGCACAGTTGCGAACGCTTGGGCGGCGGCCTCGTCATCGCCCCGCTCGAGCCTGCGATACACGTCGGCGAAGGCGTCCGTCTTTACGTTCGCCGAGGCGAGGATGCCGCCCCGGGCTCCCCGGCGCAGCCTATCGTAGAAGCACCGGTCTTCGCCGCACAACACCGGCTTCGAGTTCGTCGGCGCCAGCGACTCGAGCAGCGAGGCGTCCTCCGTGCTGTCCTTCAAGCCGATGACGCCGTCCAGCTCCATAATGCGGCGGGCCGTATCTACGCTGAGCCTCGTGCCGGTACGGGAAGGGATCTCGTAAACGATGACGGGCACGCCAACCTGCGATACGCGGCGGAAATGCGCCAGTATGCCCTCCTGCGAAGGCCTGCTGTAGTACGGCACGACGACAAGAACGGCGTCGGCGCCGAGCCGCCCAGCTTCCTCCGTCCGCTTGACCGAAGCGGACGTGCTGCTCGTGCCCGTGCCGACCACGACTGGTATCCGGCTTCCTTCTTCCCGGACCGCTTCCTGCGTCAGGCGCAATAGCGAGGCCGCTTCGTCCCAAGAGAGCGTGGGCGATTCGCCTGTCGTGCCGCCGACGACCAAGCCCTGAATGTCACAGGCCAGCAGCCGACCCACATAGCGCCGGTAGGATACGAGGTCTACCTCCTCGTCCGCGGAGAACGGCGTGACTGTCGGTACGAATATTCCCTTTAGATGCTGTTCGCTCATCATCGCGTTTTCTTCACCTCCTATGCCGGCTGATTCTTTCACAGTAGCACGGAATCTCCCGCGGCCGTTATATCGCATTTTCGATAATGCGATCAAAGTTATCGATGGGCGGATTCGAAATCGCGATCGAATCGCATAGTAAACGCTGGAAATATATTGATAATGGGCGATGCGGAAACGTCCGCGCACCGCTCTTTTTGCGCTGTCTGTACTACTTTCCGCTATCCCCGGCTACTCCTCCTGCGGCATTTGCATTTTTGTCGAAATTGATATAATAAGCCCCAAGACAAAATGCGACAACATTCAAAAATCGATGTTGATATAATGGGCTCGAAGAAAACGCTATCATGTCCAAGGCGAGATTGGAGAACTATGAGCGCTATAGCCGGTTTGCTAAACGAACATGAGCCTGTCTCCATTGAATCGGCGGGTCTGATGATGAAGGCGCTGGAGAAATATCCGGCCCATCATGTGCGTACCTGGCATGACCGGCACGTATTCATGGGCTGCCATGCGCAATGGTTCACGCCCGAGTCGGTGCATGACCGTCAGCCTTTCCGCGAGGAAGGGCAGGAGCTTGTCATCGCCGCGGACGCGATCATCGACAACCGGGAAGAGCTCTTCGGCCGGTTGCAGATCGAGCATGGCCGCCGGGAGCGGATGACGGACAGCGACTTGATCCTGGCGGCGTACCGCAAGTGGGGAGAGGAAGCGCCGAACTATCTGATCGGCGACTTTGCCTTCGTCCTTTGGGACGAACGGAGACGCCGGCTGTTCGGAGCCAGAGATTTGGCGGGAAGCCGCACGTTGTATTACGTTCATCGGCCGGGGCAATTCGCTTTTTGCACGGTCATGAATCCGCTGCTCGCGCTGCCCGGCGTCGGCCGAGAGCTGGACGAGTCCTGGCTGGCCGAGTTCCTCGCGATCCCGATCATCCTGGATACGATCGACGTTCGCTCCACGGTGTACCGCCGGATCGGCCAGATTCCGCCCGCGCATGTCTTTACCGTCGAGCAGGGCAGCTTGAAGGTACGACGCTACGGCTCCTTGGCAGCGGATGTGCCCAAGCTGAAGCTGAAGTCGGGCGGAGAATACGAGGAAGCGTTCCGCGAGGTGTTCAAGGAAGCCGTCGTGTCGAGGCTTCGGACAAGCCGGAATGTCGGCGCGAGCCTGAGCGGAGGGCTGGATTCGGGCGCCGTCGTCAGCTTCGCGGCAGCGCCGCTGCGCGAGCAAGGCAAGACGCTGCATACCTACAGCTATGTCCCGCGTTCGGACTTCACGGACTGGACCCCGCGGAGCATGGCGGCAGACGAGACGCCGTACATAAGGGATATCGTGGATCATGTGGGCACGCTATCGCACAGCTATGTGGACTTTGCGAAGCAGAATTCTTTCGAGGAAATCGACGATCTGCTCGATTTGATGGAAGCGCCCTATAAATTTTTTGAAAATTCTTACTGGTTCAAGGGCATTCTGGCGCAAGCGAGCAAGCAGGACGTCGGCGTCCTGCTGCATGGCGGCAACGGCAATTACTCCATCTCGTGGGGGCCGGCGATGGACTACTACGCCGTGCTCCTGCGACGCCTGCGCTGGGTGCGGCTGTATCGCGAACTGGCGCAGTACGGTAAAAATATGCGCATCGGCCGGTCGCGATTGCTGCCCTACATCGGCAGATTGGCGTTCGCAAATCCGTCTCCGAAGCCGCTGGCGGATATCCCGATGCTGATCCATCCGGACCTGGCGGCGCGCACCGGCGTATTCGACAGACTGAAGGGCCACGACGTCGGTCTGACGGACGGCTGGATGAACGAGTTCGACGCCCGGACGTATCAGTTCGACAACCTGTCGATCTTGAACCATCAAGGGACGTCGTCGACCAAGCTATCGCTGCGGTATGCGGTCCGGGAGAGGGATCCGACCTGCGACCCGCGGGTCGTCCGGTTCTGTCTGTCCGTGCCGGTCGAGCAGTACGTGCAGGGCGGCATGGACCGCGCGCTTGTCCGCAGGTCGACCGCCGGTTATCTGCCGGATTCGGTCCGGCTCAATCAGCGCGTCCGGGGCGTGCAGGGGGCGGATTGGATCCATCGCGTGCTCTCTTCGTGGGACGAGATGTCCGAGGAGCTGCGCCGGCTGTGCGACGATCCCCGGGCCTCGCGGCTGCTGAACGTAGAGCAGGTCCGATTGTCCCTGACGGAGATGGGCAACCCGCCGCGTCCCGACCGCGCCTTCGACCGGCACGCGAGATTGCTGATGCAGAGCTTGATCGTGTATCGGTTTCTCAGGCAATGCGCCTGATACTCCCCCTTGGAAGGAGGTGAGACCAGATGAGGAAAGAGTGGAACCAACCGACGCTTGAAGTGCTTGACGTCAACCAGACGTTCGGCGGACCGAACGGGCTGTACCCGGACCGCAACGGCAAAGGCACGAACAACGGCCATGCCCATGCCCCGGAGGCTTCTTAATTTAGATGGAAATGTTCAAGGGCCCTCCTACATCCGGTATGTATGGGGCCCTTGTTTGACGCATGCGAGCGGGAAAAAACCTGCAGAACCGAGGTGCCTGTCCATGAAGAATAAGATCGAGCCAACTATGTACTACGCATTTGGCCTTCATATATCAAGCGAAGTCAGCCTGCCGGAGCTCGTGGAGACAACCGCATGGACCGGCGAAGCGGACGTCGAGATCAAGCTCGGAGATCTGGCGGAGGCCTGGCGCGCAGCCGATGTCGAGGACGACTTTTATGCGTTCGAGGACGACCGGTTTTTGTTTTACGTGCCCGAGGTGGCCGTCTATAGCATTCGCGGCGGTAAACAGATAATCGTGTCGCCCCTGTCCGGTACGGAGGAAGAGCGCATCCGCCTCTACCTGCTCGGCACGTGCATGGGCTCGATCCTGATGCAGCGGCGGACGCTCCCGCTTCACGGCAGCGCCGTCGTCGTCGATGGGCGCGCTTATGCTTTTATCGGGGAATCCGGTGCGGGCAAGTCGACGCTGGCTGCCGCATTTCGAAGCCGCGGCTACCGGCTGTTGACCGACGACGTGATCGCAGTGGCGTCCGGCGGAGGCGACGGCTACACCCCGGTCGTGGTGCCCGCTTATCCGCAGCAGAAGCTATGGCAGGAGAGCATCGAGCAGCTCGGTTTGCAGTCCGAGCGCTATCGCCATCTGTATCTGTCCAAGTATGCCATTCCCGTTACGTCGGCGTTTTCCGCCGATGCCGTGCCTCTGGCCGGCGTGTTCGAGCTGACGCGGACGGACGGGGACGAGGTGGTTCTTTCGCGCTGTCAGGCTCTCGAACGGTTGGCGCTGCTCCGGATCCATACGTACCGGCCTTTTTTAATTTCGCGTCTGGCGGGAGACCAATGGCATTTTTCGACAGTGACCGGGATGGCGAGCCGGATCGATCTATACCGTCTGCAACGGCCTGCCGCAGGATTCTCTGCGCATGAGCTGGCCGACACGGTGCTGCGCACCGTATTTGAAGGAGAGAAGGTCATGCAGGCGTGAAGGGCGAGGTCAGACTTGGCGTCGCGCCCATGCTCTACTATCTCAAAAAGCTCCACGCGTTTGCCGGGCGCAAGCTTTATGTGAATCTGGCGGGGACGATCGTCGTCAGCATGCTGGAGGGGATCGGCATCTTCCTGCTGGCCCCGATGCTTGGCCTGATCGGGCTGCTGGACGCCTCCTCGGGAGGCATCCCGCTGCTATCCGCCGCAGCGGAGCCGCTTCAGCGCTTGTCTCCTGAGCTCAGATTGCCAGCCGTGCTCGCCGTTTTCCTCATTCTGCTGCTGGGGCAGGGGCTTCTCCAGCGTCTGTTGTCCAATCTGAGCGCCGAGCTGGAGCAGGGTTTTATCCGGCACCTTAGACTCGAGCTCTATCAGGGCTTACTGCAATCGAACTGGGCGTTTTTTCTGAAAAGGAGAAGGTCCGACTTCATCCACCATGCCACGATCGAGCTGCCCCGGGTGAGCTTCGGCGTATTCATGTGCCTGCGGCTCGCCACGACCTTGCTCTTTACGCTGATTCAGATCGGCTTTGCCTTGTGGCTGTCCGCGCCGCTTACGCTGGCCGTCTTGCTGTGCGGGCTGGCGCTCGCCGCGTACTCCCGGACCCAGGTGAGGAAGTCGAGAGAGATCGGGAAGGACACGACCGAGCTGATGCAGCGTTACGTGGGGGGCATGACCGACCACTTCAACGGGATTAAAGACATCAAGGGCAATCGGATGGAGCGGCAGCATTTGTCCTGGTTCCGCGCGCTTTGCGATCGACTGGAGGGCAATCTCGTTCAATTTACCAGGCTGCAATCGGCCTCCCAGTTCCATTACAAGGCCGCCGCAAGCATCCTCATTGCCGTTTTCGTTTATTTTGCCTTCGCGGTGCTTCATGTTCAAGCCGAAACCCTCATTTTTATCGTTCTCGTGTTCTCGCGGCTGTGGCCGAAATTTTCGGCGCTGCAGTCCAATCTGGAGCAGATCGGACAGACGGTTCCCGCCTTCAGGCATTTGAGGGAGCTGCAGCAGGCGTCGGAAGACGCGCAGGAGCCCGAACTTGAGCCGGCCCGGCTTGCCGAAGGCGGAGCCGTACGCGTGGCGCAGGGCTTCGAGCTTCGGGACGTATGCTACCGATACGATCGCGAGCAAGCGACCTATGCCCTTCAAGCCGTGAGCCTGCGCATCCCGGCGCATCGGATGACGGCCGTCGTCGGCCGGTCGGGCGCGGGTAAGAGTACCTTGATCGATGTGCTGATCGGACTCGTGCAGCCGGAGCGGGGGCAAGTACTCGTGGACGGCAAGCCGCTCGGCGCTAGCGAGGCGTATGAATTAAGGCGGTCCGTCAGCTATGTCTCGCAGGACCCCTTCCTGTTCCACGAGAGCGTGCGGGACAATCTGGCGATCGCCGCGCCTGACGCCGGCGAGGAGCAGATGTGGGAAGCGCTTCGCTTCGCTGCGGCGGATGCGTTCGTCGAGAGATTGCCGGAAGGGCTCGATACCATCTTGGGGGACCGGGGAGTCCGTCTCTCCGGCGGCGAACGGCAGCGGATCGTGCTGGCGCGGGCGATCCTGCGCAACCCGTCCGTCCTCGTGCTGGACGAAGCCACCAGCGCCCTGGACGGCGAGCGCGAGGCCGGCATTCAGGAAGCGCTCGAGCGGCTGCGGGGCAGGATGACGCTCATCGTCATCGCCCATCGCTTGTCCACGATCCGCGGCGCGGACCAGATCATCGTGCTGGACAACGGCGCGGTCGTTCAGCACGGCGGATACGCGCAGCTCTCCGAGGAGCGGGACGGCTTGTTCGGGAAGCTCCTGTCCTATCAGGCCAAGGCGAGCGGGTAACGGGGAAGAAGCGTCACTCGCCGGGCACAAGCGGTACGCCTAAACGGAACCGCCAGCCGCAAGCACCATTGCAAGGATCACGCGCAAACACCATTGCAAGAATCATTTCGCAAGCACCATTGCAAGAATCATTTCGTAAGCACCATTGCAAGAATCATTTCGCAAGCAACATTGCAAGCACCATCGCAAATACCAGTCGCAAGCACCACCAGCAGCAAATGCGTGAGCATATCGTACCTCCGGTTCCGATGCATTGGTCGGGACGTCGAGCTGGTCGGCAGCCGGCCAAGCATAGCGCGATTCGCTGTAAAAACACATTTAAATCTCTCCAGTTTGAGGAAAACATACGATTTGAATGCACATGATGCAGCTAATTCTGACGGTTCGGGGCGAGATGGCCTCTTTCGGAGAAACTAGCTGCATTTTTTGCATTCTATTTCAGGCATGCGAACCGCCGATTCCGCCGAGATAAGACGCTGGCGTATCGTTATTTCGTTGCGAGCCGCCGCTTCCGCCGAGATAAGACGCTGGCACATCGCTATTTCATAGCAAACCGCGGGTTCCGCCGAAATAAGACGCTGTCGTATCGCTATTTCGTAGCAAACTGCCGGTTCCGCTGAAATAAGACGCTGGCACATCGCTATTTCGTAGCGAATTGCCGATTCCGTCGAAATAAGACGCTGTCGCATCGCTATTTCGTAGCAAACTGCCGGTTCCGCCGAAATAAGACGCTGGCACATCGCTATTTCGTAGCGAATTGCCGATTCCGTCGAAATAAGACGCTGTCGTATCGCTATTTCGTAGCAAACTGCCGGTTCCGCCGAAATAAGACGCTGGCGCATCGCTATTTCGTAGCGAATTGCCGATTCAAGTCGAAATAAGACGCTGTCGCATCGCTATTTCGTAGCGAACCGCCGATTCCGCGGAGATAAGACGCTGGCACATCGCTATTGCGTTTTTCGTCATATACAGGCGCCTATTTTTTTCTGTTTTCACACAACCGGGCGGCATGATCACACATGCACCGTTGGATTTTCAGAAAACATTCAGTTTGTTTTAATGTTCATCTTAACTTCAATGTCCATAGTTAAAGGATGTGATGGCGAAAAGGAGGGGCGAGCGCGTGAGAGCTCCTGTTAAGGCTAAATTCGATATTCCGCTGACGTTCATCGTCTTGTTGTCCGCGTTTTTAAACGGCTTCAATATCTGGACGGACAAGTACGCCAATACCTACTATACGACGGCCGTCGCGGCGATGATGGAGAACTTGCATAATTTCTTCTACGCATCGCTCGACTCAGCGGGCTCGGTCACGGTGGATAAGCCGCCTGTCGTATTCTGGATCCAGACGATCAGCGCCAAGCTATTCGGACTTCACGGCTGGAGCGTGATTCTGCCTCAGGCACTGGCGGGCATAGGTTCGGTGCTGCTCGTGTACAAGCTGGTCAAGCCGACCTTCGGCAGAGCTGCGGCGCTGATCGGCGCCCTTGTCATGGCCTGCACGCCGATCGCGGTGGCCGTCAGCCGTACGAACAACATCGACAGCATGCTCGTATTCACCTTGCTGCTTGCCGCTGCCTTGCTTTTCCGCGGCGTGCGGAAAGGAAGCGCTTGGAGCGTCTTGGGCGCTTTTGCGGTTGTCGGCGTTGGATTCAACATGAAGATGCTGCAAGCGTATATGGTGCTCCCGGCCTTTTACTTGTTCTACTGGATCGCGTCATCGCGTTCGTGGAAAAAGAAAACGGGAATTCTGGCCGGCGCTACGGCGACGATGTTGGTCGTCTCGGTGTCCTGGGCGGTGGTCGTCGACGCGATCCCCGCGGACAAACGGCCATTTATCGGCAGCAGCGGCACGAATTCGGTCCTCAACCTGGCATTCGGCTACAACGGCGTGTCCCGGTTGACAGGAGACCGCGGGCAGGGCGGCGGCGGTGCGTCGAACTTCAGGAACGGCGGCGGCTTCCCTGCAGGCGGTCAGAACCAAAGGTTTGGCCAGGGCCAAGGAACGGATATAAGCCAGACGCCGAGCCAGGCGCCGGAGCAAGGCCAAGCGGACGGGCAAGATCAGGCGCCCGGCCAACAAGACGGCGGCGGCTTCCGGGGCGCTCCGCAAGGCGGCGGCACAGGCGGCTTTGGCGGGGGCTTCCGGCAGGATGGCGGCGGCTTTGGCGGTCCCGGCGGATCCGGCGGTCCTAACGGCGGCCGCAGCGGCGGCATGTTCGGAACAGGCCAGGCGGGGCCGCTGCGCTTGTTCCAATCCTCGCTGTCCGATCAGGCCAGCTGGCTCATTCCGTTCGCGCTCATCGGTTCGGTCGGCCTGCTTGGCAGCATTCGCAGGCGGCGATGGACAGACAAGCACAAGGAAACGATTTTCTGGCTGTCTTGGCTGCTCCCGGCGGCGGCATTCTTCAGCGTCGCAGGTTTTTTCCACCAATATTATCTGATCATGCTCGCGCCGCCGATCGCCGCGCTGGCCGGAGCGGGCTTCGTCGAGATGTGGCGGGCTTATAGAGATCGCGTGTCATGGACGTCCTGGCTGTTCCCCGCGGCTATTTTGGCGACGACGGTATTCGCCTGGTACATCGTTCATCCGTACGACGCAACGATCGGGGGCGGATGGGCAGCAGGAATCGGGCTGGCCGGCGTGATCGTTACGGCGCTGCTCATCGTCTGGAGAACGAGGGAAAACCTGCGTCCCGCCCGCATATGGGCGATCGCCGGGCTGCTGACGCTGCTGGTCGGTCCCGTCTACTGGGCATTGACGCCGATCACGTACGGCGTGAGCAGCATGACGCCGATCGTCGGTCCAAGCTCGTCCCGAGAGGCGAACGGACCGCAGGGCGGCGGATTCTCGGGGCGCGGGCAAGGCGGCGGCGAATCGTCCGGCAGCGTGGACGAGGGACTCTACGCTTATCTGAAGGCGCACAATACGGGCCAAAAATATTTGCTGGCGGTATCCGATTACGGCACAGCGGCACCATACATGATCGACAAGGGCGAATCGGTCGTCATTTTGAACGGCTTCAACGGTTCGGACCAGGTCTATACGGCCGACAAGCTGCAAGCGTTGGTGGCAAAAGGCGAAGTGACCTATTTCCTGGTCGGCGGCGGCGGAATGGGCGGCGGTCGGGGCGGCAGTACCGAGGTCACGCAGTGGATTCAGCAGCATGGCACGGAGATTCCGGCTTCCGAATGGCAGTCGTCGTCGAGCGGCGGCACCGCGCAGTCCGATGCCGGCGGCGGCGGGGCGAACGGCGGATTCGGCGGCTTTGGCGGATTTGGCGGCAGTGCGACGTTATATGCGGTTTCTTTATAAAATATCCAGCGAGTATTTCTGCTTATCTATGGTTCAATTCCCTTGGCACTTTTAAACGAGCTGCCGAGGGTTTTCTATTTCGCGGTAAAGCACCGGTCTGCAAGCAGCTAGGTGCGCGCGGGCCTTTTTATACGGCATCAGCTACAATAGAAATACAATCCCACCAGCAAAGGAATGAAGCCCATGTCCGCAAGCGAACAAGCCGGCAGCAAGCCGGCCGAGATTACGAAGGACGGTTCGTTCAAGCGTCAAGTCAACCGGTTTACGACGCCATTCGGGGAGGGGGCGGACGAGCTGCCCGTTGAAGCGGGAAGATACCGCCTCCTGTGGTCGGCGGCCTGTCCGTGGGCGCACCGCTCCGTGATCGTCCGCCGCGTGCTCGGGCTCGAGGGAACGATCAGCCTGGGGACCGTGAGCCCGATGCGTCCGAGGCTGGCGCGCGTAGATTGGGAATTCTCGCTCGATCCGGACGGCATCGATCCCGTGCTGGGCATACAGTATGTCAGCGACATCTATCTGCAGACGGATCCGGCTTACGAAGGCAGGCCGACGGTTCCGGCAGTCGTGGACGTGAAGCGGCAAGCGGTGGCGAACAACGATTATTTCAAGCTGACCAACTATTTCGAGACGGTCTGGGCGCCTTTTCACAAACCGAATGCACCGGATCTGTATCCCGAGGCTCAGCGCGGGCAGATCGACGCCCTCAACGAGGCCATCTTCCATGACATCAACAATGGCGTATACAAATGCGGCTTCGCTCATTCCCAGGAAGCTTACGACGCGGCCTACGACACCTTGTTCGCGCGTTTGGACGAGCTCGAGCAGCGCCTGGCGCGCAGCCGATTCCTGAACGGGGACTTCATCACGGACTCCGACGTACGTCTTTATACGACGCTTGCCCGGTTTGATGCGGCGTACTATACGGCCTTCCGGACCAACCGCAATCTGCTTCGCGAGTTCGAGCATTTGTGGGGCTACGCCCGAGACTTGTACCAGACGCCGGGCTTCGGCGATACGACCGATTTTGACGCGATCAAGCGCCATTACCATCTGTCGATCACCATCGCGACGGACAAGCAGGAAGTGAGCATTTTGCCGAAAGGGCCGGATCTCGCGGTCTGGGAGACCCCGCACGATCGGCAACGGCTGAGCGGCCGGGAAGAGAAGTTTCTCGTACGTAACTGAATAAGGAGGATTCGAAAAAATGCATATACGTGACGCCGCGCCTGAAGAGCGAGGTTTAATCCGGGAGCAGCGGCTGAATGCCTACAGCGAGCACGCACAGTCGATCCCCGCCGCCCACTGGCGGGCGCTGTCCCAAGCGATCGGTTCCGAAGCGGACGCCCGGCCGGGCGTTCAGTTGATGGTCGCCGAGGTGGACGGACAGATCGCAGGAAGCGTCGCGCTGTTCCCGGCGGAGTCGGATGTCTATGAGGGGCATGCCGGCAAGCAGGATTATCCGGAGATCCGCATGCTGGCGGTAGCCCCGGCATACCGCGGGAAGGGCGCCGCATCGGCGCTGATCGCCGAATGCATTCGCCGCGCCCGCGACGCCGGCTACCGGGCGGTCGGCCTGCATACCGGCGAGTTCATGCAGGATGCGCGCCAGCTGTACGAGAAGCTGGGATTCGAGCGGCTTCCGCAATACGATTTCCAGCCCGCGGACGATGGGATCACGGTCATGGCGTTCCGGCTGGAGCTTTAAGCGGGCCGCGCCGCAAAGCGCAAAAAGGCGCTAAAGCCGCCGCCG
Organism: Cohnella sp. GCM10012308; assembly: GCF_042649185.1. NCBI lineage: Bacteria > Bacillati > Bacillota > Bacilli > Caryophanales > Paenibacillaceae > Cohnella > Cohnella sp. GCM10012308. Next base: position 200,493 of record NZ_JBHRYU010000003.1, on the reverse strand, counting down.
AGGCGCTCGAGGCCGCGCCGTAAAGCGTAACCGGAGCATCCGTGTCACAAATCCGATCCCTTCATCGTCATGTAGCCATCAGACCGGAGAGGATGGATCAAGCATGACGCAAAGAGACGATCGGAAGGAATGGGACGTTGTCATCATCGGAGGAGGCATCGCCGGATTGACGGCTTCGATCTACCTGGCGCGGGCGGGCCAAAGCGTGTTGGTGCTCGACAAGGGCGCGAATCCCGGAGGACGCGCGGCGTCGAACGAGATTGCGGAGTCGCGCGTCAACCTGGGCGGGCATGCGTTGTACAAAAGCGCGCTGCCCATCCTGCGGGAGGTCGGGGTCGAGCCGGCGGGAGGAACGCCCAAGACGACCGGCGCGTTCGTGTACAAGCAAGCGGACGGCAGCAACAAGGTGCTCCCGCTAGGACAACTCTTGCTCGGCTCGTTCCTGAAGTGGCACGAGAAAACCCAGCTGCTTCGTTTCTACAGCAAGCTCCGAAAGATCGACACCGCCGCCCTGCATAGCGTCACCCTGCAGGATTACCTGGCGTCCGAGCTTAGCAGCCCGCGCGTGCGCAGCGCCGTGCTCGCGCTTGTTCGCGTAGCCACGTATTGCGACGCCCCGCAGCTGGCGAGCGCCGGCGCCGTCATCGAGCAGCTTGGCCAGGCCCAAGTCATGTACGTGGATGGCGGCTGGCAGTCTCTCGTGAACCGACTGACGGAACAGGCGCAGCAAGCAGGCGTGTCGATTCGCGCACGCTCGCTTGCGCGGGAGATCGGCGGCAGCGCCCCCGACATGAGGATCGAGCTCAAGGACGGAACGGCGCTGACCGCTCGCCACGTGATCTCCACCGCAGGGCCTGCGGAGACGTTGGCGCTGCTCAATCCCGCGCTGACCGCTGCGGAAGCCGCAGTATACGAGCGCCTGGTCCCGGTCCGCGCCGCGTGTCTGGATCTCGTCGTATCCGGCATGCCCCAGCCCAAGACCCGGTTCGTGCTTGGCGCCGATTATCCGTGGTACTATTCCAACCATTCGGCCGTCGCTTCGCTCTCCGACAATCCCGCGCGCGAGGTCGTGCACGTCATGAAGTATTTGCCAGCTTCGCAGGAGACGGATCCCGCGCAAGACGAGAGAGAGCTGGAGGGCTTCCTCGACCTCATCCAGCCGGGCTGGCGCAGGCATGTCGTGCAGCGCCGTTTTCTGCCGCGTATGCTCGTCTCCCATGCGGTCGTAGACGCCGCGAGCGGCGGCCTCTCCGGCAGGCCCGGGCCTGCCGTCCATGGGCGGCCGGGGCTGTACGTAGCAGGGGATTGGGTCGGCGCCTCCGGCATGCTGCTCAATGCATCTCTGGCGAGCGCACGGGAGGCGGCCCGATGTATAATTGCCGGTAAGGACACAGTCAAGGAAGGGATGCATCGTGGAGCTTGATGCCGCGTACCGGACGTACAAACCGCTGCTTCTTTCCCTCGCGTATCGCATGCTCGGCTCGGTCGCGCAGGCCGAGGATCTCGTCCAGGATGCCTTCGTCACGGTTCAGCAGCAGGATACGGATCAGCGAGGCGGGCCGATCCTTAATTTAAAGGCATATCTGTGCAAAATCGTTACGAACCGCTGTCTCGACCACCTGAAGTCCGCGCGCCGTAAAAGGGAAGTGTACGTCGGACCCTGGCTGCCGGAACCGCTCGTGGAAAATTATGCGGCTGCCCAAAACGCTGCGGCGGGACGGGATCCCCTGCAGACCGTTTTGCTCGAGGATACGATATCGTATGCCTTTCTCGTCCTGCTCGACCGGCTGACGCCGATCGAACGCGCGGTGTTTATTCTCCGCGAGGCTTTCGAGTATGACTATCGCGACATCGCAGATTTCGTAGACAGGACGGAGATCGGCTGCCGCAAGATCTACAGCCGTCTCAAGCGAAAAATCCAGGAAGAGCCGGCCGCGGAGCCGGCATCAAGCGAAAGATGCGAGCAGCTCGTGCTTCGCTTCCTTCATGCGACGGCCTCCGGCGACATGAAGGGGCTCCTCGCGTTGCTCGCCGAGGATATCGTGCTGTACAGCGACGGGGGCGGCAAAGTCATGGCAGCGGTTAGGCCGATTACGTCGAGCGCGCGCGTACTCGCGTTTATCCAGGGACTCATATCGAAAGGCGGCGGGCTGGGCGAGGTGCGGCTTGTCAAGATTAACGGGCAGCTTGGTTTCTGGCTGACCAGCCCGCTCGAACCTTATCCTACGCTCGTCAGCTTGGCGTTCAAGGACGACCGCGTGCAGGAGATGTATCTGCTGCGAAATCCGGATAAGCTGCGGCATCTTAACTTGGAATAATACGATGATAAAAATCCGCTTTCCTGTACGCAGGAGGCGGATTTTACTTTTCAGCGTCACGGTAAGGCTATCGCTTTGATCGGGAGACCGGGGAGGCAACACAGGGACAACAATCGCGTGTTATAAATAAAAGTAAATCACTGCAAGGAGTTAATAGACGTCATGCTATCGAATCGGCAAGAGGTTACGGGGCCATATCGAAAAGGGAAGCTCGGCGAGTTGCTGGCGGTACTGGCCGTATCGACCAAGCTGGGCCTGACCTCCTTCGGAGGCCGATCGCCCATCTGGGCTACTTTCATGAAGAATACGTGCGCCGGCGAAAATGGATGGACGAACGGAGCTACGCCGATCTGGTGGCCTTGTGCCAGCTGCTCCCGGGGCCGGCCAGCAGCCAGGTCGGCATCGGCATCGGCGTATCGCGTGCGGGCCTGCTTGGGGGTCTCGCAGCCTGGCTGGGCTTCACCTTGCCGTCCGTCGTCGCGCTCGTCGCGTTTGCCTATTTTGTACGCGGATACGACATCGGCAGTTCGGGATGGGTTCATGGACTCCAGCTTGTCGCCGTCGCGATCGTGGCCCAGGCGGTGACCGGCATGAGGCGGCAGCTCGCGCCGGACCGAGGCAGGGCGACGGTAGCGGTCCTGGCGGCGGCGGGCGTCTTGATGTGGCCGTCGGTCTACACTCAGGCGCTTATTATCGTCGCGGCAGGTTTCATCGGGTGGCGGATCTACCGCCAGGAACTGTCGAGGGAAGAGGCGCCCGATCTGCGCATTCCTGTCGGACGCTTCGGCGCCGGCGTTTGTCTCGCGCTTTTTGCGATTCTGCTGGCGGGCCTGCCGCTGCTCCGGAGCTTCGGCGATGCCCGCTGGCTGGCGATGTTCGACGGCTTCTACCGGTCGGGCGCGCTGGTCCTCGGCGGCGGGCATGTCGTGCTCCCGCTGCTTGAGCGCGTCGTCGTGCCATCGGGCTGGGTGAGCCAGGCGGACTTCTCGGCGGGCTACGGCGCGGCGCAGGCAGTACCGGGGCCGCTGTTTACTTTTGCCGCCTACCTCGGGACGATGGCAGGCGGCATCGGAGGCGCGGCGATCGCCGTGGCCGCCATCTTCCTGCCGGCTTTCCTGCTCGTCGTCGGCGCGCTTCCGTTCTGGAACGCGCTCCGAGGCAGTCCTAGCGTTCGCGGCGCGTTAACCGGGATCAACGCGGCTGTCGTCGGCATCCTGTTGGCGGCGCTGTACGATCCGCTGTGGACGACGGCCGTCGCGAGGCCGGCGGACGCGGCTTTGGCGCTCCTGCTGTTCCTGCTGCTGGCCTTTTGGAAGCTGCCGCCGTGGGTCGTCGTTCTGGCCGGCGCGGCAGGCGGCATGCTGCTGGCGCAGCTGCCTGTTTAACTTAGGCGAGCGCAAAAATCCGGGCGGTTGGCCCGCCCGGTCCTTAAATGCAATGCGTTAGAAATTTGGCAAGCTTCGCGGCAAAGGCCTCTCGCCAGTCGGCAATTCGCGGCTGCCAGCCGAGCCGCTTGGCCTTGGCGCCGGACGCGCCGCGTTCGGATCAATCGGAGATAGTGGTTGGCGGTGAGTGGTGAGCAGTGAGCGGCGGTTGATCGCAGCGATTGGCGGTCGGGGTTACTACTTAGGAGCACCTAGACACATCGTACGCATGATTGGCCGAAGTTGTTGCTGCTTAGGAACTTCACCTCCATAAGCCAGGCCGGCCGGACTTGTTCCTGATTAGGAACTTCCAATCCTCCATGCGCAAGGCCGGCTGGACTTGTTCCTGTTTAGGAACTCCCAAGCCTCCATGCGCAAGGCCGGCCGGACTTGTTCCTGATTAGGAACTCCCAATCCTCCATGCGCAAGGCCGGCCGGACTTGTTCCTGATTAGGAACTCCCAATCCTCCATGCGCAAGGCCGGCTGGACTTGTTCCTGTTTAGGAACTCCCAATCCTCCATGCGCAAGGCCGGCTGGACTTGTTCCTGTTTAGGAATTCCTAGACGCTTTATAAGCAACGCCAGCCAAAGTTGTACCTAAGTAGGAACGCGGCCGGTGGTGGTGGTGGTGGTGAGCGGCGGTTGGTCGCAGCGATTGTCGGTTGATGGTTGATGGTTGATGATGTCTGTTGGCGGTTGCGATTAACGGAGCGAGCGCCTGGCCGATTTAAAGCCGGGGACCAACAGTTGTTAAAAGGCAGCTATTTTCGGCGGAAATGCGATTTGCCGTCGGATAGTTGCTGGAAGGCAGGTAAATTCCAAAAAATTGCCCCTGGGAACCCCAGGCGACCCTATTAAATGCCTTTCAACAACTATTTGTACCGAATACCCTCCCCAGTACCAGATTAACTGCCTTCTGACCGTTAAATTAGAACCTGAGCAAAAATTTGCGTTGGGCACCCTCCCTAGGATCAGATTAACTGCCTTCTGACCACTAAATCGGACCCCGAGCCAAAATTTGCGCCGGCCCCGCTCCCCGGACCAGATTAACTGCTTTCTGACCACTAAATCGGACCCCGAGCAAAAATTTGCGTTGGACACTCTCCCCGGACCAGATTAACTGCTTTCTGACCATTCAATCGGGTCCCGAGCAAACCAAGAGGCGCGCCGAGGCGGCAGGCTACGCGCTAGCGTGCTTCGGCAGCCTGATCTCAAAAACGGTCTCTCCGCCGCTCGCGTCGAGCAGCCGCGCGCTGCCGCCATGCGACTCGGCGATCTCCCTGACGATCGACAGCCCGATGCCGAGACCGTCGCCCTTCCGCCCGCCGTCGGCGCGATAGAATCGCTCGAAGACGCGCTCGCGATCCCCGGGCGCGATTCCGCTGCCCCGATCGGCGACGGCGATGCGCACCTCCGCCTCTTTCTCGGCAAGTCCGATTCTTAAATAACGCCCTTCTTCACCGTACCGCAACGCATTGTCCAACAAGTTGCGCAGCGCACGCTCGACGAGCGGGGCGTCGATCACGGCGAAGACGTCCTCGTCGGGAATGTCCGCCTCCATGTCGAAGCTCTTGCCGTCCAGGAACAGCATGTATTCGGCCGCGAGCTTGCGCATCAGCTCGGACAGGTTGTGCGGCGCGGGATGCAGCTCGAACGCGTCGCCCTCGGGACGCGCGATGTCGAGCAGCTGATCGAGCAGCTTGTCCATGTAGCGCGACCGCTGCAGGATGACCTTGGCGCCGGCCTGAAGCTCGCCCTCGTCCTTATAGGCGCCAGCGCGGATCGTCTCCGCGTAGCCGAGGATCATCGTCAGCGGCGTGCGCAGGTCATGGGAGAGGTTCGACAGCAGCAGCCGGCGCCGCGCTTCGAACTGCTCGATCTGCGACGCCTGGCTCCGCAGCCGCTCGGCCATCGCGTTGTAGTGCCGGGTCAGCTGGCCGATCTCGTCCCTGGCGGCATCCTTCAGCATGACCGGCTCGGTGCGAAGCCCGACCAGCTTCAGCGCGCCGTTGAGCCGGCCGATGCGACGGTTGGTCGACGAGAAAAACCAGAGAGACAGCAGGTACGGCAGCAGCACTGCCAGCAGCAGCGGCAGGACAAAGGCGGCCAACGCTTTGTTCGAGCGCAAATAGAAGAAAAGCTGGCCCTGCTTCATCGCTTCGCTCGGCACGCTCAGCAGCAGGTAATAGGATCGGCTGCCGTCGGCGGCGGGATAGACAAGCGTCGGAGTATCCGATCCGCTCCAGAGGCGGTCGGGCATGTTCGCGATTCGCCCGGCGAGCTGCGGGAAGTCATACCGCTTCGACAGTCCCGCGGTATCGTAAAGCGTCGTTCCGTCCGGCGCGACCCATTCCAGACGAACGTCGGGATTCGCGTCGTGCGCCTCGTCCAGCAGCCGGCGCGCCTCGCTTCCGCCGTATGCGTCCTGCCGCTCGATCGCGGACAGCGTATTTTCGGAGATCGCGTCCAGCATCTTCAGGCTGTACCCTTTATTCCAGACTTTCCCCGTCAGCGTAGAGACCGTAAGAAACAAAACGATGCTGCCCGCGACGCTGAGCAAGACGACGAGCCACAGCTTGGTGCGATTTTTCATCGGCCGTCCCCCGAAAAACGGTAACCGACGCCGCGAATGCTTTGCAGATGGTTTGAGGAGCCGGCTTCGCTTTCCAGCATTTTGCGAATCCGGCTGATATAGACGCTCAGATTGTTGTCGTCGTAATTGTCGTGCTGCCAGATCTGCCGATAGATCTCCCGCTTGGTCAGGACGCGGTCCGGGTTGCGCATGAGAAATTGCAGGAGATCGCATTCGACCGGCGTCAGGTCGTGCCGGACGCCGTCGTTGTGAAGCGTAAAGTTGTCCACGTCGAGCGCCAGCTTGTTCAGCCGGAGCGTCTCGGGACTTCGCGAGGCTTGGGGATAGCGTCTCCGAATGTGGGCCTGCACCCGGGCGACCAGCTCCATCGGGCTGAACGGCTTGGTGACGTAGTCGTCCGCGCCAAGGCCGAGCACCTCGATCTTGTCCTGGATCTCCCGCCTCGCGCTGAGCGCGACGATCAGCGTCTCGGGCCGGTTTTCCCGCATATAGCGAAGTACCTCGAAGCCGTCGCCGTCGTCCATCATCAGATCCAGAATCAATAAGCCGACATGTCGGTCGCGAACCGTATCGATCGCCAGCCGTCCGGACGGCGCTTCGAGCGTCTCCCAGCCAGCGCGCTTCATATGCAGACGGATCAGCTCTCGAATGCCGGGCTCGTCGTCAACGATCAGGATCGGGTCCATGCGTCATCACACTCCGCTTCGTAGCTTGCTTTTCTATCATATCAAGACCGTGCGTCCGGTAGGAACATTCGACTCCGCAAAGCGGCGTTTTCTTTAAGACTTCATTAAGAAAAGGGGGGATCGGCGCCTGACGAAGCTTCCCCCTGGACGGCTAAAGTTCGCGCATCTTTTTTTGTGCGCCGGCGCTCCTTCGGCTCATGCCGTTCATTCGCAGAAGTAAAGCGCCGATATGCTATTAGTAAGGTTTTATGAGAAAGGGGCAAGCGACATCATGCAGCGACTGAAGTTTATTTACCGTTTTTATCTCATGCAACCGCTATGGTTCAAGATTTCGGCTCCGGCGGCTTTGCTCGCTTCGATTATTTTTAGCGGCTCGTCGTTCGGAGACGAGTCGTTTTACGAGGGCTGGGCCAAGCTGTCCGCGGCCGTTTTCTTTGGCTTGTGGGGCGCCCGGCTTCGGAGCAACCGGCAGCTGTTCATCGTCTTCTTCGCGCTTGCAGCGCTTAGTCTTTATTTAGCCGCGAACGCCTTTCTTCAAGAAGGATAAGTCGAACAATAATCGAATTTATAATGTCGAGCATTCTAGAAAATTAGGGTAATTTGTCGCAAACCACACTAAGGAGCATGGACCCGCATGTTTAGATTCAGGAGCCGCCTCGTTTTCAAGCTGTCGGTCATGATACTGACGATATTCGTCATTCTGTCTTCCGCGTTGATCTATTTGCAGATTCGCAATACCAAGCAGGCCAGCGAGGAAGCGATCGGCAGCTTCGGCATGCACGTCGCCGAGGCGTATGCGGGACAATTCGATATGGCCTCCTACGAGACTTATATGAAGGATGCGCAGGAGAACGACCTTTATTGGCAGCTGCGCGAAGCGCTGAACCGCTATCGGATGGAGATCGGCGCGCTGTACGTGTACACGGTAAAAATCGACGATCAGGGGCAGCCTGTCATCCTGATCGACGGCCAACCGAAGAACGAAGAGACGGCGTCTCCGATCGGCGAGGTCACCGACATGCCGCAGGAAGCGATCGCTGACGTATTGGCGGGCAATACGGCCAAGACGGGCATTCTTCACAATGCCGATTACGGCGATTATATCTCGGCTTACGCGCCGCTGCGGGATTCGTCGGGCCAGGTGATCGGGGTCATCGGCATCGACACGGACGTCTCCGTATCCAATTCGATTTATCGCCAGGTCCTGGACAAGAGCACCCCTGTCTTCATATTAATGGGGGCGCTTACGCTGCTCGTCTTTTTGCTGCTCGCCTGGTTTATGTCCCGGGCGCTCAAGCCGCTCGGCACGATCGTCCGCGGAGCGGAAGCGATGGCCGGCGGCGATCTGGCAGAGGCTCAGCGGCAGTTGGGGGCCCGGCGCGTGCGGTCCAAGGACGAGATCGGGCAAGCGTACGCCGCGATGGCGAAAATGGCCGAGAGACTGGGCGTCACCTTAGGCAGCGTGCTGCGCGACGTGACGGCGACGACGGAGGAGCTCGTACGTTCGACCGATCGATTCGGCGCCGAGGCGGGCCGCATGGTGACGTTAAACGTAGAGCTCGAGCAATCGATCGCGCAGTTGGCCGACGGGGCGGCGCATCAGCGAACGGGGGCGGAAGAGAGCGCGAAGTCGATGGAAGAGATCTCGCTGGCCATCCAGCGGGTCGCCGAAGCGTCGTCAAGCGTCGCCACGGCTTCCGGGGACGCGCTGGCGACGGCAGAGCACGGCCGAAGCGCCATCCGCTGGCTCAAGGAGCAGGTCGGCTCGATGTCGGGCGTCGCCGAGCAGACGACGGGCTCGGTCCAGGTGCTGAACGACTACATGCAGGAAATCAAGCCGGTCCTCCAGTCGATCGTGAGCAATGCGGACCGGACCAAGATTCTGGCGCTGAACGCTTCGATCGAGGCGGTGCGGGCCGGAGAGCACGGAGCGGGATTCGGCGTCGTGGCCGGCGAGATCCGCAAGCTTGCGGAGGCAGCCGCGACGTCCGCGACGCAGGTAACCTCGCTGTTGGAGCAGATCCGCGGGGAATCGGCGCAGATCGGGGAGCGGATGGCGGAGGAAGCGAAGGAGATGGCAAAAGGCGTGGAGCTATCGGGCGAAGTGGCGTCGTTATTCGACGACACGGTAGACCGGTTCGTCTTCGTAAACGGACATATCCAGGAGATCTCGGCTGCAGCGGAGCAGGTGCTTGCCGGCTCCGAGGAAGTCGCCGCGTCGGTCGAGCAGATGTCGCAGATCTCGGCGGTCAGCGCGGACAGCACGATCTCCATTCAGCGGATGTCGGCCGACCAGCTCGAAGCGGCGAGACGGATCGCCGACACGACGGAGCATCTCAAGCGTCGGGGCGTCGTATTGGAAGAGGCGGTCGCCAAGTTCAAGCTCTGACGCGGCCCGCCGCGCTCAGCGCTCGTTCCTCGCTTTGATCGTCCTGGCGTATTCGGACGGCGTCATGCCGACGGACTGCTTGAAATGACGCGAAAAATAATGGACGCTGCTGTACCCGAGCAGGTTCGAAATCTCGGTCAAGTTATAGACCTCCTCGCGAATATAGCTTTTGGCGCGTTCGATCCGCAGCCGGTTGAGGTACGCGATGATGCCCGTGCCGACCGTCCGCTTGAACAGAATGTTCAGCTGCGTGCGGCTCATATTGAACTGTGCGGACAGACCGTCCAGCGTTATTTTGCCGGATAGATTCTGCTCGAGATAAGCGATGATGCGTTTGCCCATGTGCGCGCTCTGATTCTCGGCGGTGGTGGACATGAGCTGCTCGGTCTGCTGCCTGGCAGGCTGCGCATTGCGGATGATAAGAATCAGCAACTGCTCCAGATAGAGTTTAAACAGCTGTTCCGCAGCGAACGCGGCTTCGGGCCGGGGGACGATCGGATACTGGTTAAGGCCGAAGGCGTCCAGTCCCTCCTTCATCAGTCGCGCGAGCGCCGCATGCTCGGCTTGTCCGATGCGGAACAGCTTGTTTTCGTCGAAAAAGGCCATGGCTTCGTTGTCGCAGCGGAAGGTGACGATAAACAGATTGGGCGCCTTGCTGCCGGTGCTCTCCAGTTGATGGAATTCGTTTGGACTGTGCACGAGAATGTTGCCTTGGTTCAGCCGGTAATACCCCGATCCGGTATTCGCGTTTACCTCGCCTTTGTCCACGTAGACGATCTCCCAGAAATCATGGCTTTCCGCGACGTACTGCTCGCGGCTGGATTGCTCGAAGTAATAGCAGGTGTAGATGTCGTTCACGACGAGCCGCTCGCGCAGCCGATGCTTGATAAAATCCATCCGTTCGTCCCCTCCGCCTTAAAGTATAAACTTTCCGTTCGATTATGCAAAAGGAAGTATAAATTTACCGACAAATTTTCTAAATCAAGCCGCAGAGAAAGGGGCTATGATGAGGCTAGCAAGCTTACCTGTCCAATGACGGGCGTCCGCAGCGTCTTGGGGGAATACGAGGAGGGTTCTAGTCTTGGAAATCGGCGTTATTCATACCATCGACACGAGTGCGCAGGACAATATGTTTAAGGTCGTCAGCGATTACGGATTTAACGTATGCCAATTGAATTCGTGGAACATGGACTACTGCACGCCGGAAGTGGCGGAGCGGGTCGTCAAAGAAGCAGGCGAGGCGGGCGTTCGCATCTGCGCGGTGTGGGCGGGCGTGCCGGGACCGGCGGAGTGGAACTTCACGCAAGGACCGTTGACGCTGGGCCTCGTGCCCGAAGCTTACCGCGAGGAGCGGGTTAAGGCGTTGAAGGGTTGGGCGGACTTCGCGTCATGGATCGGCGCTCCCGCGATCATTACGCACGTTGGATTTATCCCGGAAAATATGACGGATCCCGCCTACCCGGCGGTCGTCGAAGCCGTCCGCGAGGTCGCCGCGTACTGCGAGAGCAAGGGGATCGGCTTCTGGTTCGAGACGGGCCAGGAGACGCCGGTCGTGCTGCTGCGCACGATCCAGCGGGTCGGCACGTCCAATCTCGGCATCAACCTCGACCCGGCCAACCTCATCTTGTACGGCAAGGGCAATCCGATCGATGCGCTGGACACGATCGGTCCTTACGTGCGCAACATCCACGTGAAGGACGGGCTGTACCCGACCGACGGCGACAACCTCGGCGAGGAAGTCCGCGCGGGCACGGGCAAGGTGAACTTCCCGGCGTTCGTGCGCAAGCTCAAGGAGATCGGCTTTGCGGGCGAGTACATCATCGAGCGCGAGATCTCGGGCGAAGCGCAGCGGCAGGACATCCTGCGCACGACGGACGATCTGAAGCAGTGGCTGCAGGAGGCTTGAAAAGGGCGGGCTGATAAGGTTACACGGTCCCGGTAGCGGTGCGATTCATGGAGCGGCCCGATACAGAGCCTCCTTGCCTCAGGTTGGTGCCGCGGCCCGGCTAAATAATCCTATCTGGAGCTACATGGCCTCAGATGGTATCGCGGCCTAGCTAGGTAGCTCTATCCGGAGCCTCTTCGCCGACGCCGCGTTTAGACAACGCCATCCATTCTCCATGCCCGGCACAACAAACATTAAGAAGCCGTCCCTCAGTCAGCGAACATGACTCGGGGACGGCTTCTTGGCGCTGTCGGGCGCTGTCGGTTTACTTTTTCAGCATATGGAACACTTGCTCGACGTCCTTGTCGCCGCGGCCGGACAGGTTGACGATGAGGATCTGGTCCCGCGGCAGCGTCGGCGCCAGCTTCTTGGCGTGGGCGACCGCGTGCGCGCTCTCCAGCGCAGGCACGATGCCTTCCGTGCGAGACAGCTCCTGGAATGCTGCGAGCACTTCATCGTTGGTGACCGTCACGTATTCCGCGCGTCCGGACACCTTCAGATGGCTGTGCTCCGGCCCGATGCCCGGATAGTCGAGCCCGGCGGCGATCGAGTAGGTTTTGCGCGGCTCGCCCGCTTCGTCCAGCAGCACCAGGCATTTGAAGCCGTGGATGATGCCGGGCACACCCTCTGTCAGCGTAGGCGCCTGGTCCGGCTCGACGCCGATCAGACGAACGCCAGGCTCGTCGATGTAGTGCGCAAACGCGCCGATCGCGTTGCTGCCGCCGCCCGCGCAGGCGATGACGGCGTCCGGCAGCCGGCCTTCCTTCTCCAGAATCTGCCGCTTGGACTCCTCGCTGATGATCGCCTGGAAGTGCTTGACCATCGTCGGGAACGGATGCGGACCGACGGCCGAACCCAGCAGGTAGAACGTATTCTTATAGTTCTGCACCAGATCGCCCAGTGCCTCGTCGACCGCGTCCTTCAGCCGGCCTTGTCCCTTGTCGACCGGAATGACCTTCGCGCCGAGCAGCTCCATGCGGAACACGTTCAGCGCCTGACGCCGCGTATCCTCGGCCCCCATGTAGATGACGCAATCCATATTGAACATCGCGCAGGCCGTCGCCGTCGCGACGCCGTGCTGTCCGGCGCCCGTCTCCGCGATGATGCGCTTCGCGCCCATCCGCTTGGCGAGCAGGATCTGTCCGATGGCGTTGTTGATCTTGTGAGCGCCCGTATGGTTCAGGTCCTCGCGCTTGAGATAGATCTTGGCGCCGCCCCAGGCATCGGTCAGACGCTCCGCGTAGGTCAGCGGGCTCTCCCGTCCGACGTACTCCCGCAGGTAATACTGCAGCTCCTCGTTGAATGCCGGATCGTCCCGGAACTTGTAAAATTGCTCGCTGAGATAACCCAGCACTTCCTGCAATTCCGGCGGCACGAAGCTGCCTCCGAACTCCCCGAAGTATCCTTCCTGCAGCGTCTCTTGGCTCATGCAAGCGCCTCCAATGATAAGGTTGCGATTTCTCGCTTTTCTATACAAGCGTATCACATAAAAATGGCGGGCAGAAGCCTTAAAATGGCGGAGACAAGCACAAGCTATAATACCGCTGCGTCAGAACCTCAGGGCGTCGAAAGAAGGGACAGCTCGGCCGGGATTACGCTGCCCGTTGATAGGCGCGATACAGCAGCACGGCAGCTTCAGCTCGAATCGCCTGGGCATCAGGATCGATCCTGATGCCCGAGCCCTCCACCAGCCCGGCGGCGGCAAGGTTTGCAATGCTGCTCCGGAACGACTTCCCGATACGGTCCGCATCCTTAAACCGGCTCAAGCCTTCATTCGAGTCGGCACTCGATCGGCCGAGCGCCGCCAATGCCCGCTCCGTCATGGCCATCATTTCTTGCCTCGACAGTACTGCCGCCGGGGTAAAGCGATTGTTGCCGTTCCCCTTCACGATGCCCAATGCTCTGCAGACGCCCAACGCCTGATCATAATCGTCCGAAGATAGGACGTCATCGAAGCGGTCTGCCGGCTGCGCCGCCAGTCCGAGCGTGTTCACGAGCATGACGGCGTATTCCGCGCGGGTGATCGCTTGCTGCGGCGCGAACCGGTCTGCCGAGACACCTTGCAGCGCACCTTTAGAGGCGAGCGCTTCAATGCCGGCTTTAGCCCAAGGATAGCGTTCCAGATCGTTAAACCGCTTAACGACGAACGCCGGGGCATACTGCGAGAAATGTGTAGTCGTAAAAACAACCGATCCCAAACTTCCGTCATACTGTCCGCTCGGGATCGGATGGATGCGGCCTTCCCCATCCAGGTAGAGGATGACGATATGCTCCGGCGCTGTGAGCTCTGCTTCTGTCGGCGTGTAGGGAATGGACACTTTTACCTTGACCCCGGGGTTGTTCCAGTCCAGCTTCTTTCCGTCTGCCAGCAGGCTGATCTCAAGGATCGTCCTGTCGCCGACAAGTTCCAGCGCCTCTTTGCCTAATGCGGATGGGTTCCCTTTTTCAATTCGCAGCGATACTTTGCCGAATTCCCCGTAGCCGAGTTTCTCCAGCATATTGCCGGGAATCGATATCATCCCGAGCCCGGTTTTCACGGTCACGATGTTGTCGGCCTTTCCATTGGTTAAATAAGCCGCATCGAAATCGAGCGAATAGAAGGCGATGCCCTCCACTGCCGGAATGTCCACCGTTACCGTCTTGATGCCCCTGTCGTCGGCAAGTTCGGCGGCAAAAGCCTGATCTAGCAAGCCGGATGCCAGATCGACTGCTAGATTGCCTGAGGTCTTGTCCAGCTTTAAAGGGATCGGCACTTGACCGGCATGGGCTTCCACAGGCGCCATTGCGCTTGAAACGATAGGTCCGGGCGACGTACTCGGCTCGGGCGATGTGCTCGGCTCTGGTGACGTGCTCGGCTCGGGAGACGTACTTGGCACTGGTGACGTACTTGGCACTGGTGACGTACTTGGCACTGGTGACGTACTTGGCTCGGGCGACGCACTCGGCTCTGGTGACGTACTCGGCTCAGGCGACGCGCTTGGCTCAGGCGTCGCGGTCGGCTCAGGCGATGTACTCGGCTCCGGCGTCGGGTTCGTTGATTCGGCCGGCTCAGCCCTGACATAGTCGATGTAGAAGAATCCCGCCCAAGGCCCGGCATAGTAGGCAAGATCCTTGCCCCGATAAGAGATCTCGATGCTCTGCACTTGGTTGCGGCCTTCGAACGACGAGATATCGGCGGCGACGTGTGTCCATTCGCTCCCCAGGCTCGTCTCCTGCTCGGACGCAAAGGACGTGCCGTCTGCGGCCGTCAGCTTAATCCGGGTCAGGTAACGGGAAGAGGTCCCGCCCCAGCCGTATAATTCATATCGGACGGTATCGTAGCCGCTGAAGTCTACGGGCTGCGAGAACGTCTTGACGACCTTGCTCTCGCTGGTTGCCGCCTCGGGCGACTTGGCGCTCTCCAGCATGTAGAGACCATGGTTCGCCGCCGCGGGAAAAGCGTGATGCGTAGAGTCGGTCTGTACGGACTGCACATAAGCGGTCTGGCTGCCGGCGGTCCAGCCATCCGTCCGGCCGTTCTCGAAGTCTCCCAGCACCCTCAAGCCGTCGGCTTCGACGTAATCCGGAAGGTTTACCTCTGTCAGCTCATACGTGTACACGGTGCCGTTCAACGTCAGCTCCAGCATGCCGCGCTCGTAGTTCTCGATCGCAAGACCCGTGATCGTCGTCTCGATGTCCGCCCGCTCGCCGTAGGCGAGAGATACGGGGCTGCCTGTCTTGTCCAGCTCGACGCCGTGCATACCGGCGATGCCGATCGTGCCGGCATACATCCGATTGCCTTTGTTCTGTAGATGGATCGTCAGCTTATCGCCGACCTGAAGCGAGTCTCCGTGATCCAGCGAGACCGTCAGGTTCGACAGCTCGGCGTCAGCAGCGACGGACAAATCGTCGACCAGGAGCGCACCGCTCGTCCAGGCGACGGCACGCTCGGGCCGCGCCCAGATCTTGATCCGATCGACGCTGTCCGCGCCGTCCCAGCCGTCCAGGGCCAGCCCAACCTCATTCCAGGTGTCCGCCGCCCCCGTCATGGCGCCTTCGACGACTTTATCTCCGCTATAAGCGCGGATCATGAACTCCGCCCGTTCGCCGGCGCCGATGCCTTCGGCTTTGACGAAGGCCTTGACGATCGGCGTGTCCGTCAAGTCGAGGGGGGCGTCCCATTGCCGGGTCACCCCTTTAAAGTCCTTTAAAGGCGAGGCGACGACGGCTGTGCGCAGACTGGCCGCTCCCGCTGCTTTGTCTGCCGTATCCAACGTCAGATCCGCAACATTGTCGGTGTCCTGCCATCCATCCCAGTCGTCGTCCAGCCCATCGAGCGTCACGGCTCCGGACGTCCCTGAGACCTGTCCCGCGGGCGCTTCGGCCCTGACTGGCCGTGCGTCCAGCAGCTGCGGATCGAATCCCGGAATGATCTCGCTCCAATCGTCCACGCCGATGATGCTCTTAGCGAATTCGGTCGCAGACAGCGACTCTTCCGTATCGATCTTCCTGAACACGTCGTAGATCAGCTTCTCCGTCCCCGGCGAGTTAAGTGATCCCGGCAGATTGGTCCACATCCCCAGGTTCAACCCGCCCTCACCCGCGTGGTCGACATGGCGGGACAGAATGAAGGCGTCGATCTGCGGGAGCGACTTGACCTTGTAATACGCATAGGCGAATGCGGCTGCCTGCACGCGCTGATCCTCGATGCTGTTCGTCCCGCTGTGGAAGCCTTGCTCCGACAGGATCACGCGGCGCTGGCCGCCCTGATATTGAAGCTGCGGACGTTGCAAGTAACCGGTCAGTACCTGCAGATTCCGGAATGTGATCCGGTAAGTATCGAAGGTGTCGGTCGCCGTGGCGTCCGCCCATGTGCGCGGATTGAACAGGTCTTCGGGATACGGGTGGAAGGCGATGTTCCAGCCGTAATCCCCGCCATCTTTCGCCACCTGGCCCAGTATGTCTACGAGCGTCTTGTTACTGTATCCCCACAGCGAATCCGGCGCATGCCCGTCGTTCCAGAAGTGGTCCAGCGATACATACACCCGGGCATTGGCCGACTTGCTTTTCACAATATTATAGGTCAGCCGCAGCGTGCGCTCGTATTGTCGGACATAGTCGTCCAAAAGCCGCGGCCCCATGTTGTTCCATACCTGGTTGTTGCCCACTTCATTGCCGACGATAAAGCCCATGAGTCTGCCGTAGGCCCGGTCCTCGCGCGAATACCGCTCAGCGAGGAAGCTCGTGATCGCCTTGTAATATTCGACGCCGGTTTCGTTCGTCAAGTTCGGAGCGAATACGGTGCCGTCCGGCGTACTGTCGGGGTGAACGATGTCCCGATTGGGGGAGTCCGGGTTGTCCATGCTCGTGCGCATCACGAGCAGGATCGCTGTGACGGCCATGCCGTTTTCCGTCATCGACCTGATGTTGGTATCGTAGAGATCCACCGCCGATTTGCGGAAATAGTACGTTTTGCCCTCGAATGCGTACGGCAGCGTGTCCTCGCCATGATCGCTCAACGTCAAAAGTTGGTTATACGGAATGTTGATCGCGGCGTGCTGCGCGCCCTGGCGTTCGGCGTCGGTCAGCAGCAAGACATCCTGCCCTTTGATACTCGCGGTAGCCGTGTATGGGTAGGTATGCTCCGCAAGCATTTCCGGGTTCGTTATATATTTGGGCGTATCGACTAGGAGGTAGGTACCGCCATCGCGCAGTACGACCGCGAATTTGGAGAACAGGCGGGAGACTCCGTCTTCGACCGCTTGAAAAGCAAGCTGGAATGCGGTACCCGCGGCTTGCGTATCGAGTGCCGTCAGCTCGCTGTAATCAACGGTTTTTTCGTCGGCGTACAGCGGCAGCTCGAACACCTGAACCTCCGCGGACGGATGAGCGGCGAGGTATTCGGACTTCACGCTGCCGTTGAAGGCTGCTGTCTCTTTGTCATTTTGTATTAAAGCGCTTTCAATACGACCTTGATAATCGTATGCATCCAAAGTTTGCAGCGAGAATTCGATTTTGTCGATGTCCAGCGTCGAACCGGCGCCTGCGGCGACCGCGGGGGAGAAGCGGAGGCGATCGATTGTGCCCTGCCAGGCGGCGCTGGATATCCCGAAGCTGTAGTCGGCGTAGTCGGTCGAATTCGACCAATCGAACAGCATCGATTTGGACTCGTCCCAGCTTTGATCCTGCTCGGTAATCCAGGAGATTCGCATCTTATCAGCTCCCGTGTCGTTTTTCATTTTCAGCTTCACCACATTACGCTTGGCTGCGTCCAGTTTTAATTCAGGAGACTCGATATACGTGTCGGACGGATCCGTCACCGTATACTGCAGTGCATGTTGGCCGGCCGTCAGCGTGCCGCCCCTGACCGTGAAGCCCTCCGTGACGCCCGCGACGTCGAAGTCCAGATTAGCCGCCTGGGCGGCGCTCAGGTAGTCCAGCTGGAGCCTGCCGTCCCAATAATCGTAGCCGGGCTCTCCCGGCGACATGCCGGCCAGATCGTAATTTTTCATATAGGAAAATTCGATCCGGTCGATACTGCTCCTCGCGGCCCACTCATGAATATCGAAGTAGACGATATTCCATTTGAGTCCGATGGTCGCCACGGCCTCATAGGTGTCGGCGCCGCTCGTCAATTTGATTCGCAAAAAGTAGTCGTCCTGCTTCCATCCCCAAATATTCGCCGCCACCGCCATAAAGTTGGTCGCCGAAAGGTCGAGGGGGACGCCGAAGGCCCGGTAGATCGTCCGCCATTCGTAAGCCTTGACTTGCTGCGGTACGACCTCCATCACGCCGGCACCCTCATAAGGCAGCCCCGGCGTGTTCAGAAGGGTCGTCGCATAATTGGTCTGCTGTACGTTCGGGCCGGATTGCCATTGTGCAGCCTGCTCCGCCGTGTTGAAATCGTTGATGACCTGCTGCGCATAGATGGCGTCGCCCGTCGTCGCGCGGACAGGCGCGAGCGTCGGGTCGTAAGCGCCCGCGGACGTCCGCCCGGACGGCAGTAGCAGCTGTACGGCCATGGACAATACGAGCATCGTCGAGATTAAACTTCTTCTTTTCCTCATCTTCATCACACCTTTCGATTGGGTACAAGCAGTCCCGCCACTTCAAGGCCTTGCTCTAGTCCGGTCAGCCAGTTGCTGCTAGCGGTTCCTCACCTCCTTTGTCAAAAAAACGCCCGGCTCCTGTCGGAAACCGGGCACGCAGTCTGCGGCGTTTGATTTTTAGGCGAACGTCAGCACAATCTGCACCTCGCGGCCCGGATCGTCGATCTCCACCGTTTCCGACGCAGCGTCGTAGGTGCCGACGGAGGTCCGCATCGCCTGCATGCCGCCAGGATGCGGCAGACGGATCTTGACCTTGCCAGGTCGGCGTTCGGCATCGAAGACAAGATGCGCCGTTATCGTGCCTTCCGCGATGTCGGAGCGGATGTCCATGGAGAAATGCCCGAAATGACTGGCTGCTTCGCGAACCGATATCTCCTTGCCCTGCTCCAGCCATGCCCGCGGGACGCCCGGCAGCAGCCGCAGTGTCCGCTCCTCCTCGAGATAGAGCATCCACCGGCACTGCATCAGAAACCAGCCTTCCTCGTGCGTTTTGTGCGGGCTCACATGGAAGTAGTGCTCCCAGAACGTATAAGTCTCCCTGTCCGCAAGCCCGGCTACGCCGTTGTAGAAGGCCTTAAGAAATGGCTTCGTCTCGCCGCGCTTGAGGTGTATCCAGGGATGCACGCTGTAATACGGCTGGCTCAGCGCGACATTCCTCATGCACATCAGCTCGTTGTGGAAGCTGAGCAGGAATCCGGCTTCGACGGAGTCCGGCGCCAGCACCTCCTGAATGACCAGATACAGCGGCCCGAGCAAGGAATCCCGTACGACCATAGAACCGTGCGTCCCCCATTTGCCGCCGTCCGCATAGAGTGAGACAGGTCCTCTGTAGTTGGCCCAGGGCGGGCAGGTCGGCACCCAACTGCCGTCTCCTAGCGGCACGACGGGGGAGTTCGCCAGCGATTCCCGGATCGAGGCCAGAATATCCTGCTTGAGCGCCTCCGCATCCGCGCCGACCGCGTCCGCGAGCGGGTCGCCGATCTCCGACAGCATCTCGGCCAGACGCTTCAATCCCGCATGTGCGAAGCCGTTCAGCATATAAGAACGGAAAGGGTCCTCGGGATCGGCCGTCTTGCCGTCGAGCATGCCGTAGCCGCGTCCTCGCAGTTCCTCCTGGAGGTTGCGGTTCCGCCAGCCTTTCAAATATTCATACGCCTTGCGCATCTGTGGCTGGATACGCGTCAGCCACGCCTTGTCCCGCACATACCGGTAATGCTCGCCCAGGACGTACAAGGCGGCGCCGGTCTCGAGCATGTAGCCGTTGAAGTTCTGAATAAACCCGTCCTCATGCTGCTTGTCCAGAAAAAATTGCAGCGCACGCTCGGCCGTACGATGCGCGCCCATCGAATCGAGGTACTGAATGATCGGCGAGCTCTCCGAGCCGATGGCCGTATACACGCCGATCGTCGGCACGAGCGTCCGGTCCGGCTCCCGGCCATAGCAGACGAGATCCAGATGCAGGTAACCCGCCTTCATCATCTCTTCGATCCTCGGCTCGGGGAGCCGGACTTGCATCGCGCCATCCAGCTTGGCTTGCCAGAATGCGAGGCATTCCCGATGCCGGAGCTCGAAGCTTTGCTGCGCCAGCCGCAGCGCCCGCTCTCTGGAGATCGGCGTGTGCGGAATATAGAACTCGAAGGTAACGGACTCCCCCGGCTTCAACAGGACCGCGACCTCCTCCTGGAGCAGCGGCCGCCCGTCCAGCTTGGATACGACGAAGACGCGGCCCGATTCAAATACGCCGAACCCGCCGTCGCCTTCGAACGTGTACGCTGCGTTTAAGGGAGCAGGATTTTTAAACCAGGCGTAGCGAGGCACCTTGCCGAGATTCGTAGCGGTGGTCTTGGAGTAGTAGACCGTCTCCTCCGGGCGATCCGGATCGGTTTCGGCGAGCCGCTCCCAGCTTGCCTCTTGATCGGGTGTGAACATGTACCCGACGCTTGCGCGATCGGCGGCCAAGTAATGTGTACCTTGCAAGGTATCGGCCGTAAAAGGGCTCGCTTCATAGGAAACGAAGGCGACATTGTCGTAGACGATATCGTCGTCGCGGATCGAGCCGTGCGCGATCGGATAGACGCGCTCCTCCAGACTGCGCGTGACCCGATATTCGGCGCCCATCCCTCGTCCGAGCAAGTAGTAATAGAGGACGGGCGCGTCGCCCGTCTCCGGCAGCTGGTTGATGCGGGCGGGATATCGGGGGCGCACGCAGTCCCACGAGCGGATATTGTCGTTGTCCCCGACGCCGCGGAAATCCGCTTCGAACAATCTCGCGTCCCGCGACAACCCCAGCCAGATCGGACAGGTCAGCGGTCTGCCCGCTTCGGTTGCGAGCTCGAACGACTCCTCCGGCTCTGCTTCGATTTGCTGAAGATTCGTGCGCAGCCCGCTTGCCGCGATCCGTTCGGCAATTTCTCCGTACGCTTCCGCATGCGACGCTTCCGTCACGATTACGCCGTAAGCCGGAATATAGATCGGATAGGCACGGCTGACGTCCCGCAGGAAAAAGCTGAACGCATGCCGCGTGCTGCGCACGGACACAATCGTCGCATATGCGCCCTGGCCCGCGTTTTCGTCGCCCAGCTCCAGTTCAAGTCTGCCCGGGCCCTGCAGCGCGAACCTTCCTTCGGCAGGGACGCAGCTTCCCTGCCCGGCCGTTACTTCCAAGCGCTCCAGCTTGCCGTACTCCACGGCGATCGAGCCGTCGCCGACGCTGTCGTTCCATAAAATTGCGATTTTTATCAAGTCTAGGACCTCCAATACCTGAGTTGCGATTGAATAAGGTACGCTTCGGCGGCTCGCTTCACGGCGCAGGCGCCCGCAAGAGCAATCGCGGCGATTGCGTCAGTCCCGACGGGACCAGCTTGTAGGCTTCGCTGAACGCATCACCCTCCGTCAGCCAATGGGCGGGCCCGTAGGCAGCGCTGTAGAGCGGTTCCATATGGAGCGGCCCGAACGTATTGCGCCGGGTCAGCACGACGTCCAGCAGCAGCGGCTCGTCCGCGCCGACGATACCCGCCACGTCTGCGACGTTAGGCCGCCAGGGAATCGTGACGCTGCCCGCCGTCCGGTTGCCCGCTCTCAGGCAGGCGCCCTCGTAAGCGGGCACTTCCAGCTGGACCGCAGCGTCAGGCACGCTGTCCAGATGCCGTTTCACCGGCTCTGCATAGGCGTCCCATTCGAGTGCGTAGGTGACGGTGCCGCCGTAGAATGGCAATCCCTGACGCGCGAGATCGCCGACGGCCAGCCGCTCCGGCAGGGCGCAGACGGTCTTGTCCGCGCCCTGCACCCGAACGCCGAACGGGCCGAGCAGGTAGATCGCCTCGAGATCGACACTTGCATCGAAGTCGACTTCAATCTCAACTTGATTGAGTCCCGGCAGCAGGCAGGCCGGCGGGATGTTCAGTCTGCGGAACGCCGGGTCGACCCACCAGCCCGCGTCGCCGCCAGCGAGCTCGCGTCCATTAAGGCTGATCCGTTTATGCCCCGGCCGCTCGACCGCAAGGTGCCAGCCGTCCGGGTCGCCGCCGGCGGCCGCTTCGTCCACGTTGAACGAATAACGTAGCGTCAGACGGTGTGTCCGGATCGCCGTCCCGGCACGGGTCTGGATCGCATACCAGGGTTGGACCATATCGCCGGAGCGGTAGGCGTAGCCCAGCTCCCGGCGAACGGCGCGGTCCAGCTTCAGAATCTCCAGCGTCTCCCGCCATTCGCCGCCGTCCAGCTTGTACGACGCTCGATCGAGCACGCACACATTCGGCTCGTCCAGCGAATAGGCGAAGTCGCCTTCCCATTCATATGCCGCCACGGTCTGCAGAACCGGACGTACGGTCGGCGCCTCCGCCGGCGCGCCGCCGATTACGTATACCTTCTCGCCAGCCGCGGCGAAGTCGGCGGTCAACTCGATCGCGCCGTCCAGGTTTGTGGCATCGGTCGCGATCCGTTCGCCCGTCTCGCAATTCCATTCCTCCATATGGCCCTGGTACGGCAGCCGGAGCCTGACGCCCGCATAGGCCGTCTCGCGGTTCACGTTTAGCAGGACGACGTACGTATGCGCCTCGTCACGGCGCACTTGCGCATACAGATCCGCGATCGGCTCGCCCGACGCGTCGACTGCGGCGATGCGGCCGCCCGCGAGGTGCGTACCGACGGCCGCGATGCCCGCCTCGTCGAGCGGCACCCGCGCCGAGCCTGCCGCCAGCGTCCGGCCGTCCTCGGACGGCACGGCGTCGACATAGCCCGGCGCTTCGCCGGCGAAGACGACGATGCCTCCGGCCTGCCGGAACAACGCCAGCTGCCTGAGCGTCGACGCGCGGATCGTCGTCAGTCCCGCGACCAGCACCGTGCCGTAGACGGCGTTGCCGACGCGGAACACCGCACGGCCCGCTGCGTCGCGCTCGACGGCGGAAAGTCTTTGCAGCATCTCCTCGTCGCCGTAGTCGAAGTCGATCCGCGCGCACGAGAGCCAGTTAAACACGTTGGCGAAGTCGGTCTCCAGCCGGCGGATCTCCGCCGTATTGCCCGCCAGGGTGTCGGCCCAGCCTGCATGCACCTGGCACCACACGCTCTCGACGGGATGGATGACCAGCAGATCGCAGACTGGCTCGCCGTGCGTCATGACTGCGCCAAGACGCGCGAAGTATGTTTCTACCGCCTGATAATCCCGCCACCAGGCCGACTGATAGGAGATGCTGGCGGGGTAATCCCGCTTGGACTCGCCCTCCATCGTGTACCAGGACAGATGGTGGCAGCGTAGGTTAATGCCGAGCAGCGTCTGCCAGTTGCCGACCGCTTTGTGCGCCTCGAGCGGCATCTGCCAGCCCGTGCAGCCGTACAGCTCCGACATTAGCCATTTGCGCCCGATCTGCCTGGCGACGGAGGATAACTGCTTGGCCACCCAGTAGCAGCGGTTGTCCTCCGTCAGCACGTCGATGCCCGGATATTCCATATGCTCGTAACAGCGCATGACCGAGCCGACCATGGCCGTCTGGGCGGACAGCGAGTCCTCGTGCAGCAGGTGGCCGGTCAGGATCAGCTTGTTCGCCCGGCACCACTCGTCCAGCGGTTTGACATAGTTGTCCAGGAACAGCTCCTGCAGCAGATCCACGATATGCCACTTTACCTGGGATACGCTGCGACCTTCTGGACGGAGGAATACTTCCGGCAGCCGGTCGCGCAGATCGTAGCCGAACTTGGCCTCGAAGCGCTCGAAAAGGTCATACGTCCATGGCAGCATATGCTGCGGATCGGCGTTGGCGACGTTGAAGTTCGTCATCAGCGGTCCGCGATGCGGCTCGTCGGTGAAAATGCCCGTGATGGCGTTCCCGAACAGCTCGCCCATGCGCGCCTTGTATTGCGCGTGCGTGACGGTGATGAACGCTTCCGTCGCTTCGCGGTTCATCGTGTCCACATAGGTCTGCCCGTTGTAGAAGCTCTCCGGCGCCATCTCCTCGATCTCAAAGGAGAGCGTGACATAGCCCGGGCGAGGTGCCGCATCTTCGCCGGGGGTCAGCCTGCGGCCGTCGTAATAGGCGCCGTCCTCCAGCCGGCACTCGAAGGCCGCGATCCACGTCTCCCGCCACGGGCAGAACGGCTCCGCGACGATCCGCATCTTCACGAACTTCATGCGGTATCGCGGCTCCGCCGTGACCTTGCCGCCCGCCGTGCCGCTCGGCCAGCGGTCTTCGTCGTAAAGCCAGGCCTCCATGCCTCGCCGCTGCGCTTCCTCCGCGCAGATACGCGTCAGCTCGAACCATTCTTCGCCCAGATATTCCGTGATGAGCCCGGTTCGAGCATGCATGAAAAATCCGCCAAAGCCCATCTGCTCGAACGCATCGATCTGCCTAAGCAATTCCTCTCGGTCCAGCTCTCCGTTCCAAGACCAGAAAGGCTTGCCGCGATAAGCGGGACCGGGATTGACAAACGTGCCGTACAACTGTTCCTTCATGTCCGAAAGGCTCCTTATAAGTTCCGTTGTGCCGCGAATCCGGCCTACTCCACGATTCCTGTACGTTCAATGCCTTCGACGAAATATCGCTGCGCAAACATGTACAGGATGAGCGGAGGCAAAATGATGAGAAAGGCGGCTGCCATTTTAATCGGCTCGTTCACGTCGACGACCACATTTGTCAGGCCTGAGGAAGACCCGCTCATAAAGTTCAGGTTCGCTTGGAGATGCTCCAGACTGAGCGACAGGGGATAAAAATCCGCGCCCTTCAAGTACAGGGCGGGTTCGAAATAATCGTTCCAGTGCCAGACGAATGAGAACAGGAATACGATCAGCAGCGCCGGGCGGGAGAGGGGGATCATGATTTTCCAGTAGGTCCGAAACGCTCCGGCTCCGTCCATCCTCGCCGACTCCTCCAGCTCCTTGGGCAGCGTGGAGAAAAACTGCCGGAATATAATGATGAACAGCGAGCCCTTGATCCCCTGTGCTACGATCGCCGGCACGATGAAGGGCAATACTGTATTCAGCCACCCTAGCTTGACGTACATGACATAGAGCGGGATGACAAGCGTCTGCTGCGGAATCAGAAACGTCAAAATGACGATGGCGAACCAAAACTTCTTGCCCGGAATATGCAGCCGCGCGAAGGCGTATCCCGTGATCCCGCATGCCAGCGTCTGCAGCACGGCGGCCGTCAGTGCGATGAACGACGTGATGCCGAGCGAGCGCCAGTATTTCAGGCCGCCGATCGCCTTTTCGTAATTCAGCCACTCGAGCGTATTCGGGATCCACCGCACCGACTGATCGAGCAAATCCGGCAGCGTCTTGAGCGAGGTCGACATCATGTAGAGCAGCGGTTTTACGTAGAGCACCGAGACCGAGATCAGAATCGCGATCAGCGCGGCCTTGAATAGGAGACCGTCAACGATTTGCCTGCCGACGAACGCAACCCGCAGCCGCTCCGCAATATGATGACGCACCCAATAGCGCCGGACACGATTCAACAGGACCATCAGCTTCACCCCTTCCTCTTGTTAGCCGGCCTGCCGAACCTCGCGAGGATCAGAATCGGCACCAGCGTTATCGCGCAGTAGATCCAGCCCAGCGCGCTGGCATAGCCGTACCCCGTCTCGGCGTCGCTCATGTTTTTGAGGATATGCGCAATGATCGGGTTGAACGGATTGGTTGCCTGATCGACGAGCGTGTAGATCAGATTCAGTACAATAAAGGGCACGATGACCGGGAACGTAATCTTCCAGAACGACTCCCACGGCGTGACGCCGTCGATGCGGGCGGCCTCGAACGCCGATTGGGGGATGGTCTGGAACGCGGCCAGAAAAATAATGATCTGGATGCCGCTGCTCCACAAAATGATCACGAATCGCGAGATCACCGACATAATCGTACCCGCGACACTCGGCGAGAAAATACCGTAGAGCAGCGCCTCGACATCGTACTGATCCCCGAAAGGAATGGCCCCTTGTCCCTGCGAGAACAGCTCCGTAAGCACTTCGCCCGTGGCGAAAATAACCGGCAAAAAGAAAATCATGCGGAAAAACATGCGGCCGCGGAATTTCTGATTCAACATAACCGCCACCAGAAGGGAGAAGATGACCGTGATCGGCACGATGAAGAGCAGTTCGCGCAGGAACGACAGCATCTCGATCGGAAATACATTGTCCCGCAAAAACGAATAGCGGTAGTTGCCCCAGCCGATCCATTCGTAAGCGAGACCCGAGCCGTCCTTGGCAATCGATACCTTATTAAAGCTGATATAGACCGAATAGAAGAGCGGGTAGCAGACGAAGCACGCGACGCCGATCAGCCAGGGCGCCAAAAACAAATATCCGCGCAGCGCTTCCCGGCCGCTCTGACGTCTTCTTTTTCTTCGGTGATCCTTGGCGCTCATGGCCAGTCCGGTTGTCGAATTGTCTGTCATGCGCGCCCCTCCTCGACGACCTTGAAGTTCAGTCCGTCCACGACGATGCCGTCGGCTTCGTACGGCTGGCTGTTGTAATTGACCCAGATCTTGCGGCCGCCTTCATAGACAGTCTCGTAGACGCCCGCCGCCACTTGGCGATGACCCTCTATAAAGCCGGCCCATACGTCCGCGCTGGCGGTTTGGTAGGCTTCGTATTGTTCGACGATCTGATCCTGAATGAGGGAGAATTGACCGCTGAATATGGAGGCGAAGGTCGTTCGGGCCATATCCCGCGTGTCGCCGGCCATCGCCATGAAGGTCGGCACCGCCCCGTATTCGATATCCCGCAGAAACTCGACGGTCGGATTCCTCCGCAGATTGCCTGGATTGCTCGAATACGTCGCCAGGCCGTGGATCGCGATCGGGAAAAACGGAATCTGCTCGTCAACGATCAGATCGTAGTTGGAATCCAGCGCCATCCCGCTGAGATACTCCGCATGGCCCACGCTATATGCGGCCGCGACCGTCTGCGCGCTCCCCAGCTGGGTGGACGCTTCGTCCAGCATGTCCTGCAGCGCACCGAGCGACGCCGCCCGCGTCGTGTAGCTGTCCGCGCGGTAGTCGCCGAATCCGTGGCTGTAAGTCTGCACATGCACGCCTTCGATGCCCAACCGCTTTAGCGCAGTCAACGTGCGCTGCCACTTCTTCAGCGCCGCGCTCGGCGTGAGGAAGTAAAAATCGGGAATGTCCGCGTCTCCGTACCAGTCTCCGCCTTGGCTCCAGGCGACCGTCGTGCCGTTAATATTTTTAATCGCCTCGCTGCGCACCGAGAAGCCGTTGGCTCGCTTGTCCGTGGCGTAGAACGGCGCGTCGTTCAGCGACAGCGGGATGCCCATCGTAGCGAGCTGCTCCCGCAGCTGTCGCAGTCCGCTCTCCCCGCCGAGCTGCTGCTCCACAGGGAAGCGGTCGGGCAGCCTTCCGGGAAAGCCGCCGTTGTTCCATCCCGTCAGGCTGACGTTCAGGTTGCGGATGCCGGCCTTGGCCAGGACATCCGCGATGCCGGCGGCATCCTTGAAGGTCGTGGCGACGACCAGTTTTTCCCCCGTCGGGGTGGGTTCGGCCGCGCTCATCACCAGATTGAGCATAAGCGGCGGACTGCCTTGACCGTAGCCCGCGCCGTTCTTTTCCCGGAGCGTAGGCACCTGCTCATGCGTCATGAGATATCGGCGATACTGCTGCGCCATGCCTACATAGTCGGATTTGTCTTCGTCCGTCAGCAGATAGCGGATCTGGACCTCGACAGGCGCCAGTTGCTCCTGGTAGACATTTTTCCAGTTGCCGTCGCCCAATCCGATCGGCTGGTAATAATAATTGCGCAGCGTAATCCGGGTGTGGACTTCATTGAAAGCAGTGTTGATGCCCGCCGGTGCGGCCAGGATGGAAGTATTGGCCGCGCCGCGTTCAATCACGGCGATGTAGCTGTCCGTACCCCGGTTCAGGCCGAAAACCGGAAAAGCGATATCCGTGCGATTCTCGTAGGCGCCGACGGTCCAGACAGCCGGATCGTAGCCATACACCGGGAAGGCATACGACGAAAGCTGGCTGCTGTAGGTCCGATTGAACCTGATCAGCCCGCCCGGACCGTCCGGCACGAACAGATAGCCCTCCGGACCGTTCGGCGATGCGCCGAAAAACGGAAGCAGCTCCAGACTGACGAGTCGCTTGGTTCCTTTCTCCCGGACGCCTTCTTCGGGGAGGCGGACGACGAGCTCGCCTTGTTCGACGGTGTATTCCACATAAAAGGAAAAGCCGAGCTTGTCCATCGAATAGAGCACGCCGACTCCGCGATCGAGCGCGACCCATTCTACTTTTGCCTCCTGATCGACCGTATTCGTGACCTTCTCGTTGGATTGCCCTTCGTCTAGGTAACGGAACAGGATGGGAGAGAGGAGGTTGGTCGCCCAGATGCCTTTAGCGTTCGCTTCCGCGAGCTCCTCTTCGCCCGGATTACCGAGCCAGATCGCGCCCGTGCGCGTATTCTCCAGCGCAATCTGCCCGCGCGCGGGCTCCAGCCACAGCGCCGTACCGGTCTGTTCAGCTACCCGGTACCACGTTCTCCCGCCGATCTCGCGGCTCTCGCCAGAAGGCTGCCGCTGTCCGACCTGCAGCGACTCTACGAACGCTTGAGCTTTGCCCGAATCATAAGTCCCGATTCCCTTGTGCCGGCCTTCTGAGGTGAGCGCCAGCAGCGCGACGGCAGCGGCGGCGACCGCGAGCGTTATTCCTGCGGTTCTCATGCGGCGCAGCCCGCGCAGGCTGCCGCGTACGATTTTCTTAAACACGGGCCCACACCTCCTGCCCCAGATCGACGAAGAAGTCGACCGCTTGATAGACCAGTCCGATCAACACGAAGCCGAAGAGCCAGATGCAACCCATCGTAAACAGAGAGACGGCTGCCATTTGAATCGCTTCATTGAGATTATAGTTTTGTACGGCTTGCGTTCCGATGAAGAAGAGCAGCAGCATCCAGATCTGGATGCCTGTGATCGCCGATGTATACAGGACGCTCTCTTGCAGCGTCAGTACATTCGACAGCAGCTTGATCGGCAGCGTCAGCACGAGATAGGGCACAAGCGCGTAGGCGTTGACGACAAACACGTTGCGGAAGGTGCCTTCCCCTTTCATCACCGAGCCGATCAGATAGCTGGCCAGCACCCATAGCGCCCACGGGACGAAGTAAGAGACCGCCTCCGACCACAGGCTGATATCGATAAAATCCTGCTTCGCAAATATAAAGCCGACCGCCCGTTCGCCGGCGATGCGAATAAGACAACCCGCCACGACTAGCGCGGCCGCATACAGATAAGGAACAGAACGGTTTTCGGCGATCTCGCCCATGACCTGGACAGGCTTGCGCAGCACGAGTCCCGTCAAGCGGAATGCGGTTCCCCAACGTCCCGTCAATCGCCGGAGCGGGGGTTCGGACGACGGCGCCGCGCTCACGCGCTTGCGCCGAATCCGTCTGAAGACATACCAGACGGCAAGCAGTACGAAGAGCCCCGTCATCGTACGGCCGAATTCCCGCATTAATACTTTCATACGCAATTGCCAATAAGATTCCGAATACCCGGTCTTGTCGTTGGCCATCTCAAAGTGGTGTTTCGCCTGCTCATATTGCCCCGCGTCATATTCGGCCTTGGCGATACCCTGATAGGACCGGTCGTACATGCTGTCCAGCTTCAGGATTTCCTGCCAGGTTGTCCGGCTTTTCTCGTACTCGCCGCGCGTATACATCGACACCGCGGAATGGACGAGGCTTCCGAACGCCGTCCGGTCCAGCACCTGGATATTGTTAAGCTCCCCGTCGGCGACGAGGATTTGTCCGCGGCTGTTGACCGCTACGCTGGTTGCCCGCTTGAAGAGACCCATCTGCTGCGTGCTCGTGGCCGCGTTTCCGAAGCGGAACAGCAGTTGGCCGTCCGGATCGTACTGATAGATTCTGCCGGCGGCCGCCTCGATCACCGTAATGATCCCGTCTGCGTCGACGGCTGCGTCCTGCATGGAAAAGCGGTCCATGGGACCCAGCCACGGCGCGAAGTTGCGGCCGCCCAGCAGGTCGATCCCGCCATAGTTAAGCTTTTTCAGCTGGCCGCTCTTCAAATCCCGGTTGAGCGTATAGATGAAGCCGCGACCGTCGACGGTCATATTCGTGATGGCGCCAGGCAGATTGGCCGCCTCCGCCTTCAGCTGTTCTTCGGTATAGTACTTTCTCTTGATGCGCGTCATCCAATCCGACTGAACCTTGTTGGCGCCGTAAAAGCCCGAGAACTGACCGTCCGGGTCCAGTTGCAGCATCCCCTGATAGCCGCCCTTGGTCACGATGTACATATAGCCCCGGGCATCGATGATGACCTTGGAAGGAATGTACGTGAAGGTGGAAGGGATCAGCTCGGACTGGGGGGCGGCGAATTCCTTGACGTAATTCCCGTCCTTGTCGAACACGGCGATTCTGCGGCTTCCCGAATCCGCAACGTAGATCTCGCCTTCCGCGGTCACGAATACGCCTTCGGGACGGCGAAGCTTTTCCTTCGGATTGCGAGCCTGCTCGTCTTCCCCTTCCGCGAGGGCCGCCGGAATCGTCCGGACCACGCGGCCGTCCGGGTCCAACTGGACGATGCGGTTGTTGCCCGTATCGGCAACATACAATTCGTCCGCGGCAGTGACGAACAGGTCTTCAGGGTCGTTGAACCCGTTCCATACTTCGCGAGGCACGTAGGCGTCCGGGGTAAGAATACGCTGTCCGTTCGCGTCGCTGGAGATCGTGGAGTAAGGCAGGCTAGCTTCGGCAGTGCCCCAAGGCGCCAGGGCAAGGATTAACAACAGCAGCGCCGCTGCGCGCCCCAATAGCTTTTTCGACATGCAGCTCGACGTGATTCCCACGCAAGTCCTCCCCCCAATCACTTGATGCCCGAGTGAGCCATCGTCATCAGCACCTGGCGCTGAAACAATAGAAAGATCAATAAGTTAGGCAAAAACAGCATCAGACCGGCTGCCGCCGCGACGCCTTGCCCGACAACGCTGTTCCCCAGTCCTCCGGTCAGCGTCGCCACGTAGTACGGCAGTGTCTTGAGCGACTCGACCTGCGTGTAATAGTTGGACGTCTCCGTCTGGGACCACGACATTTGAAACGCAAGAATGGCGACCGTCGCCACGGCGGGCATACAGACCGGCAGGACGATACGGTAAAAAATTTTCCACTCCCGGGCGCCGTCGATCTTAGCCGCTTCTAGGAGCGCGTTGGGAACCTGATCGATGAACTGGCGCATCAGGAATACCCCGACGGGCATCGCGACGAGCGGCCAGATATGAGCGGCATACGTATTCATGATCCCAAGCTCGGAGACGAGAATGAAACGAGGGATCACGACCGCCTCCGGGGCGAACATCAGCGATACGATAATGAGGCCGAAGAAAGCGCGCATGCCCGGGAACCGGTGCTTCGAAAACGCATAGGCTGCCATCGCGCTTATCAGCACGGCGACCAGCACGGTGACGCCGGTCGTGAACACGCTGTTGAAAAAGTAGCGCGAGAACGGAATGGACATCTTCTGCGCGTTCAGGAACAGCTGCCGGAAGTTGAACATCGTCGGATGCTCGGCCAAAAAGCGCGGCGGATAAATAAACAGCTCGTTGATCGGCTTGAACGCATGGTTGACGATGAACACGAGCGGCAGCAGCATGAACAGCGCGAGCAGGGTCAACCCGATGAAGGCGACGATCAGAAAGGGGTCCGGCTTCGGCAATCTGAGCAGCTTCCATACACGTTGCACGGCTATTCGTCCCCCTTGCTGCCGAATATTCGCATCGAAAATTTGGATGCTCCGTACATCACCGCCAGCAGAATGACGCTCAGCGCGGCCGCATATCCGATCTCGTAACGAATGAAAGCAAAGTCGTCGATATGGTTGATGATCAGATGGCCGGAATATTGCGGCGTGATCTTCTGTCCCGTCGACTGCGCCAGCATCGCGCCGATCATGCCGGCCTTCAGCGTGCCCACGACGGCCATGATCGCTCCGAACAGCATCTGCGGCTTGATCGCCGGAATGATGATATAGAAGATTTCCTGCAGTCGGTTTGAGATGCCGTCGATGGCTCCCGCCTCCAGCATCTCTTCGTTGACCGTCTGCAGGCCGGCCAGCATGGCGAGAAAGCCGACCCCCATGCTGGACCACAGCGAGATGACGATCATCACGTTCATGAACCACCTCGGATCCTTGAGCCACAGCTGCGGCGTGTCGATGATGCCGAACGACAGCAGCAGATTGTTCAGGTAGCCTACGCGGTCTCCGCTGAACAGCACGACCCATACGACCACCATCGCGACGCCTCCTGCGAGTGAAGGCGCGTAGATGGCTAGCGTAAAGTAATCCCTGATTTTCTTCGGCAGCTGGTTGATGAGCCAGGCGAGGAAAAAGGACAGCGCGTAGCCGCCGGGGCCGACGATGATCGCGAACTTGAACGTATTGGGAATCGCATATTGAAGGAAGATCCAGTCCTGCGACACGATCGCCAGATAGTTGTCCCAGCCGCTGAAGCGCGGTGCGGACACCGCGTTAAAGGTGAAGAAGGACAGGACGATCGCAGCCACGACGGGAATCACGATAAAAATGATGAAGCTGATCATAAAGGGAGCGATGAACAGGTACGAAACGCGATGCTTCCACAGGGAAGCGAGCCATCCCGGCCAACGGCTTGGCGCGATGTCCGCCCCCGGCGTCCGCGAACCTTCGGCAGTTTTTAATCTCATGTTCGCCGTTACTCCTCCTGATGTTCGTTTAGCGGCAGCACATCCAGCGTGCGGACGATGCGGGCCTCCTGGTTGCGCAGCCCAAATTCGATCTGCTTGCGCACCATCTCGCGGTTGATCTCGTCGACGGCCTTTCTGAGCGCCTCGCGGGCGTTTTTCCTGCTGCCGACGACATCGATCCAGGCGAAGTCCATCTGCCTGCCTGTGAAGTAGCCGCCGGGGAGTTGAGGAATCTCCTGATACCAGCCCAGTTGCTCCAGCATGACCGGCAGCTGATCCTTCGGCCAGGGCAGCTGTCTGAACGCTTGCTGGTTCGCCGTGTTCCAGCGGTATTCGGGTCCGTACATCGCTTCAATCTCATTGCCGAAACGCGTCTGCGTCTGTGCCGATACCCACCACTGCAGGAACGACCAAGCGTTCTCCTGCTTCTGCGAGGCCTTGAAGATAACGCCCGCGAACAGCGCGCCGCCGGACCATCTCGCAATCTTGCCGTCGCTCTGTACGGTGCCCGGAATCGTCGCGACCTTCCACTTTCCCGCCAGTTCCGGCGCTCCGAACTGGATCTGCAGATACGTGTTGTAGTCGACCACGCCGATCGGGATGTCTCCCATGCGGAAGTGGGTATAGAAACTGGGCACTTCCTTGGGGAGCTGGTACAGATTGAACATGTCCGTCCACTGCTGGAAGCCCTTGAACGCTGCTTCCGTGCCGAGCGCGGACTGCATGCCGTCGTCGGTATAGTAGCTGCCCCCATTCTGCAGAATGAATGGAGAGTAGTCGCTCGGCGGCAAGTAGAAGTCGTAGCCGTTCTGCTGGAGAGACGGCAGTACCTTGACCAGATCGTCCCAGGTCCGCGGAGGCTCGATTCCGAGGGAATCCAGAATATCCGTCCGGTAGACCAGGAGGTTGAACGACTGCGTCTCCGGCAGGCCGTAATCGTCTTGATCGTAGTGGAGCGCCCGCAGCGCGCCCGGGAGGAACTGCGACGCCGTCTCTGCGTAGCCCGGGAATTCATTCAGCTTGGTCAGCGCGCCTCGGGTCGCCAGATCGACGGGCAGCGTCTGATCTACGCCTAACGCTACGTCGGGCTGAATGCCGGCAATATTGCCGAGCACGAACAACTGCGGATCGGGCACGATATTGACGTTGACCGCGATGCCCGTCTTGGCGGTGAAGTCCTCGTCCGCCAGCTGCTGAATCAGGTTGACATAATCCCGGCTGCGATTCACCCACACGTCGATGGCCTTCGGATTGTTGCGGCGGAAATCGTAATCGACGGTGAAGCTCGTGAAGAAACCCTTCAGGCTGTGGCCGATACTGTCCAAAAAGCCGGGGGCGGCCTTCGGCAGCTTCGCGTCGGGCTCGGCGACCCAGAAGTAATCCAGCAGCAGCGGCTGATCCAGCATCCGGTAGGCCCAGAACCCCAGGTTTTGCCTCAGATTGGTGAAGTCGGCCAGGCTGCCCGGAATGTCTCGCGGATTGTTTTTCATACGGATGAAGTCGCGTACGGCCAGTCGGATTGCGCTCTCCATCTCGGAGCTGCCCGTCGTCAGCGACCGCATCTCGTCGGCCAGATCGTTCAACTGTTCGATGATGTTCGACAGCTGGTCGCCCAGATCCGGTATGTACTTTTCCAGCTGCCAGTCGCGGTCGACGTCGGCGTTGGCGCCGGATCGCTCAAAGTTGCCCGTGACCTTGCGGATCTTCTGCTCGAGCGTCCCTGCCAGGTCGATCCCGGCGAGCAGGCGGTCGTAGGCGCCTTTGACCGGAGCTGCGGTAACGGTCATGCGCAGCCGATGCGCGCCCTTGGTCAAGTAGATGTCATAGGGCGCATCCTGTTCGTCGGACAGTGTCATTCCGCTCCAGCTCCACTTGGCGTTGTAGGGGAATGCCGCTTGGCGCAGCTCGGCGAACGGGGAGGTGCCGTCGATCTCGATCGTCCGGTGAGCGTACGAATTGTTGATATAGGCCTGCAAAAACTTGAAGCCGATATGATAGACGCCGTCATGGGGAACTTCGAAGTCCCATTCGATCCACTCGCCGCTGCTTCGGAACTGCTCGCCGCCGATCGTGTTGTACCGGATTGAGCTGTCGGTCGGCGGCGAGATCAGCGAGGCGTCGATCGACTGCAGCGTGAGCGAGGTGTTCGACTTGGCGGCCGTATGCTCCGCTTCATATATGGAGATCCAGTCGCCTTCCGTCGTGTCCGCCGGCATCGCGGCCTTGTAGGCCTGGTAGTCCGGCGTTTGGATCGGAGCGGCGATATAGAGAGACTTCAGCGTTATCGGTTCGCGGTCCGACAGAAGACGAATCGTATGCTTGCCTGCCGTGAGCCGCCACAGCAGCGGCTCCGTATCCGCCGAGTAGTCGGTTAGCAACGCGTCTTGCCAACCCTTCCGCTCCACCGAGCGGGGACGGATGTCGTTGTCGAACTCATCGCGCAGCGGCGGATAGGCTTCATCCGCGAACTGCCGCTTCAATACGATCCGTTCAGCCTCCGTGTACGGAGAGGCGCCGTCGATCTCCAGCTTGCGCACGATATCCAGCCCGCTGTCGTTGCCGGACTCATAGACCAGTCCGATATTATAAAGCCCATCCTGCGCGACATTGATTTCCCATTCCGCCCATTCTTCCGTCTCGCTCTCCGACCAGATCAGCTGGTCGCCCGAAACCTGAAACGCCGCTTCGTTCGAGACGCTCGCATAGTCAACGGCCTGCACCTCCACCCGGTCCAGATCGCTCCGCGTCTCGTTCGTCGGCTGCATGCCGAGCCACTCCGCATAGCTGGTAATGCCATCGTCGATGATGGCGGGGCGGGCTTCCGTCTCTTTATTCACCGTCTCGGCGATCGCGGCGCCGGAGGCGGTCCCGACCAGCGCCATGATCAGCAGCGCGGCTGCGGGCAATATCCGTCTCTTCAGCTTCCCGAGGTCTACCATATGGCCGCCTCCGTGTCAGGATCGAAAAAGTGTACGCGCTCCATATCCGGCGCCACCGTCACCGCCTGGCCCTCCTCGTAGGCCATTCGGGGATCGACGCGCACGACCAGTCGATGCTCCTTGTTGTGCAGATACAGGTAGACGTCCGAGCCCATATGCTCCTTGATGGTCACTGCGGCATCGAGCCGCGCGGATCGATGCCGCTCCTGCTCCAGATCCTCCGGCCGGTACAGGATATCTTCGGCGCGCACGCCCATGACGATCTTCTTGCCCGCATACTTCGCCGCCAGCGCGCCGCTTCGGCTGCCGGGGATGCGCAAAGAATAGCGCCGCGTCTCGAAGAGGCAGCCTTCCCGGTCCGCCCTAATGGTGCCGGAGACGAAGTTCATGGGCGGCGATCCGATGAAGCCCGCCACGAACATGTTGGCCGGCTTGTCATAGATCTCCTGGGGAGATGCGGCTTGCTGAATCAGGCCGCCCTTCATCACCACGATTCGCGTGCCCATGGTCATCGCTTCGACCTGATCGTGAGTTACATAGATCATCGTCGTTTTAAGCCGCCTATATAGCTTGCCGATTTCTTCCCGCATCTGCACGCGCAGCTTCGCGTCCAGATTGGAGAGAGGCTCGTCCATCAGGAAAACCTCGGGTTCGCGCACGATGGCACGCCCAAGCGCAACGCGCTGCCGCTGACCGCCCGACATCTGGCCAGGGAGCTTGTTCAGGAGCGCTTCGATCTCCAGAATTTTGGCTGCGCGAACGACGCGCTCCTGGATTTCTGCTTTGGGCATTCGGCGGAGACGCAAGCCGAACGCGATATTTTCGTATACGTTCATGTGCGGATACAGCGCATAGTTCTGGAACACCATGGAGATATTGCGGTCCTTCGACGATACGTAATTCACCAAGCGGTCGCCGATATAAATCTCGCCGTCGCTGATGTCCTCCAGCCCGGCCAGCATCCGCAGCAGCGTAGACTTTCCGCAGCCGGACGGCCCGACCAGTACGAGAAACTCCCCGTCCGCGACTTCCAAATGAAAGTCGTTTACGGACAGGCGGTGTTCCCCGGGGTATTGTTTGCTGACATGCTGAAACAAGACTCTGGCCATATGTGATCCCCCCATCGATGCAGGCCCGGCTGACCGAAAGCCCCGGGAAAAGGACGCCGGGGCTTCAGGACGAACGAGCTGGTTCTACTTGCTCAATTCTTCGTTAACCTTTTGCATAGCCGCAGGGAAATAGTCGAATGCAGATGTTTCTTCCGTATATCCTTTGTCCCCGGCCCAGGCATTGATCGCCTCGCTCACTTTTTCCCCGCCCTTCATCGTAATGGCAGGATCGATCTCGCCGATTTTCGACGCCGTGATCAATGCTTCTTTATTGATGTTTGCGTATACTGGCAACTGGTTGAAGTAGTCCGTTAGCTCTTGGTTCGGCGTGTTGAGCAGCGTACCGCCGGCATCCATGACGAGCTTTTGTCCTTCGACCGTCGCCGTCCAGAACTTCATGAATTCCCAGGCCATTTCCTTGTGCTTCGACGCTTTGGTCATCATCATCGGGTTGATGAAGGA
Organism: Cohnella sp. GCM10012308; assembly: GCF_042649185.1. Taxonomy (NCBI): domain Bacteria; kingdom Bacillati; phylum Bacillota; class Bacilli; order Caryophanales; family Paenibacillaceae; genus Cohnella; species Cohnella sp. GCM10012308. The sequence continues at coordinate 163,365 of NZ_JBHRYU010000003.1, read as the reverse complement.
CATGCCGACTTGTTTGGCGGTACCCTTCGGCATCGGAGCGATATCCCAATCGAATTTCAGCTGGTCCTTGTAGGTCGGGATCAGCGGCGATACGTGCAGCATGAACAGGGACTGGCCGTTCATCCAGGTGTCGCCCTCTACGCCCGCCTCGGCGGCGCGCTTCGTATTCAGCATGATGCCGTCCTTGGTGACCCAGTCCAGCATCCACTGCAGATCGTCCAGCACGTCTTGATTCGAGCCGTCCGCCAGATTTTTCGTGAAATCTTCGTTCATCATCCGGTTTTTGGGCGCGTGTCCGTTCGCGTTCGGCAGCACGGTCGCCCCGTATTGGAACCATAGCGCGGAGTTCGCGATGCCGTAGTTCTTCTCCGCGGGATTGGTCGCCGTTTTGGCCATCTCCTTCAAATCCTCCCACGTCCAATCGTTGGCGGGAGCCTCAAGGCCGTACTTTTTCAGCAAGTCCTTGTTGTAATAAACGAGGAAAGTGTCGTTGCCGCGAGATAGCGCATACTGCTCGCCGTCTACCTGGAAGGGCTCGAGGATGCCGGGGTTAAATTCATAGGCCTGAAAATCTTTGTCCTGCGCGATGTAAGGAGAAAGATCTTCCGCAATGCCTTGCGCCACATAATCATAGAACGTCGCGCCCCAGAAGACGTCGATCGGATTGTCTCCGGCGATGGATTCCGTCACCGCCTGCATCATATTGTCGTTGACAAAATTCCACTCGACCGTCACCCAAGGATACTTTTTCTCGAATTCTCTGGCGATTTTGGTGAATGCTTCGTTTTCGGCCGGCACCCAGGCCGCGAAGCGGAGCGTGACCGGCGTCTGATCCAGCTCTTTGGTCGCTTCGGGAGACGCGGACGCAGCGTCGCTCGCGCTCGGTTGCGTCGAAGCGGTCGGCGATGAGGACGAATTGCCGTTGTTGTTGCTGCAAGCCGCAACTGCAGATGCGACCATCATGACGAGCGCCATCCGAAAAATGGGTTTGAAGCCTACGATTTTTCTCATGCGGTAACCCCCTAATGTTATTTGGAGCTGGCTTTGCTCTTAACAAATCGCGGCAAGCTTGAGATTACGCTCAGATGTGCCCCCCTAAACCAACAAGATAATATTTATTAAGTATACAAAGCGTATGATACAACACTGTAAGCGGTTTATCAATAATTAAATAAAGAAATTGCTTATCAATGTATACATAAATAAAATTTAGATCATTACACTTGGAGCGGTTTTAGTTGGTTATTGCTAGATGTGAAGCGGTTCTTTTATTCTTGCACAGCTCAAAACGGTAAAGTATACTAATGTTCAAATGGAGTGATCGTGAAATGAAGAAACAAGAAAAAAAACCGCTTTATCAACAAATCGCACAAGATTTGAAAGCCAAAATCTTGCAGGGGGACATGAAGCCCGACGAGCCCGTACCCACACAAATCGAGCTGTCGAGGTTCTATAACATCAGCGAGATTACCTCGCGAAGAGCTTTATCCGAGCTTGTGCAGGAAGATTTGATTTATCGTGTCCGAGGCAAGGGGACCTTCGTAAAGAGACGGGCCTTTCAAGACGAGGCTGACGATCGAGCTGGCGCGGTTCGGCGAATTTACTGCATCTATTACAACGTTGAGCTGTCCTTTTTTATGCACAAATTTTACAGCGATCTGTTGATCGGCTTGCAGGCGGAGTGCGAGCAGAACGGGATCTCGTTTTATACGCACAAGCTCGATCACGACCTGGAGTTGCCGAAAGACGAGCAAGCCGGATTTGTGCTGATTACGCCGGCGGAGATCCCGATGGACAAGCTGCGCAGTTGGAGAGAAGAGAACCGCAGGCTCGTCACCGTGCATTTTTACTACCCGCATTTGAATATTCCATACGTCATTATGGACAATTTGACTGGCGGTTATCTGGCCACGGAGCATTTGTTGTCGCTTGGCCATAAGCGGATCGGCATTATTCTGACCGCATACGCGCAGAACCATCTAAATCAGGAGTTCTCGCTGCGTCTGGAAGGATACCGGCTGGCGCTCTCCCAGCATGGCATCCTTTTCGATCCGGACCTGGTGTGCATTGTAGAAGGGAAGGAAGAGCTGGAAGAGATGGGGGCGCAGGGATTCCATCAGCTCATGGATCTGGAGCAGCAGCCTACCGCGATTTTCGCGACCAGCGACTACAAAGCGCACGGCGCGATCCGCGCTGCCGGCGCCCGCGGCCTAGCGATTCCGGGAGACATCAGCATCGTCGGTTACGACGACATTCTGATCAGCAGATTTTCGAACCCCGGCCTGACGACGGTCAACCAGAATACCGAGCTGCTGGGCAAACGGGCGACCAAGCTGCTGCTGTCCGAATGGCGGGAGGACGGCTCAGGCAATATTAAGGACGAGATCGTGCCCAAGCTCGTCGTCAGACACAGCACCGCCCCGCTGATCGCACCCTGATTAATAAGCTTGTTCAACCTCGGCAGCGCCGCAGTCACGTCCGGAATTCGGATGAGGCCGCGGTGTTTTTTTGGATTCAATTTATACAGTTGCAAAATATACATTGACTTTTCTGACTATTTATATTTAGATTTCTATGTATACTTAACTTATTATTTTATACATTGGAGGAGTATCGATGAAAAGAAAGATTCTAAGTATCGCTGCAGCATTCATTTCCATTCAGTTCGCGGCAAGCATTTCACATCCAGTCGACCCCGTAGCGGAGGCGTCCAGCTCAGTCGCTTCATCCCGTATCTTCCAAATGAGCCATGCCAACGGCACAATCAAGTTCGATCCCAATTACGGGGGAGCAATTGTAAGCGCATCCAACAAGGGTCACGAGATGGTAGACAGCACGGATTACGGGCGGCTGTGGCAGATGGCTATCGGCATCGGCAACGATCCTACTCAAGCCAGCTCTAACGGCGTGCAGAAAAACCGAATTAAAGTTTACGGAGATACCGCCAGTTCCATCTATCAGTATTACGGAGAAGAATTGCAGGCGACCTCCACGCGATACCATGTCGCCCTGCATGCGCCGCTCTGGATCGCGCAGATCGCTCAGGAAAGCATACCGGAGCTCAGCGTTGCCGGCAATCTGACGAATCCTGCCTTTAATGTATTTCGAGCGACGGGTTCGACGACCGCATGGCCGAATATGACCAACAATCCGTCAAGCATAACCAAGTACCAGTTTTACGACGGCAAGGTCGCCGTGAAGGCGGAGGGCAAGGTGACTGCCGCGAATACCGCGGACAACTGGTTCGGCATCCAGTTCAGACAGACCGCGTCCGGCGACGGCATCAACCAGTCCGGTTACCTGGCCCTTCTCCGATATGACGGTACGCTCGACTTGTTGAAAGCATCCTCGTCCGGACCGCAGTTGCTGGGACGGGTGAACACGGGGCTTGCCGTTCTGAATCAGACCTATCAGATCGAAGTACGCACCGCCGGCTCGAATCTGCAAGTCTGGCTTGACGACGTCAAAAAAATCGATGTAACCGATGCCGGCTACAACGGCAACTACGCGGCCATTGTGAACTTCAACAACAATGTGGACTGGCGCAATCTCGGCTTCTACGATATGGGCATTCAATTCGACAGCGATACGGTATACGATCCGGTTACCAATCTGTTCTCGATGACGACGAAGGTCAACAACTTCTCGAGTGCCGTCCGACCGATCGACGGCGACTTTGTACAGATGCCTATCTTCTTCATGAACCGCCCTGGCGATCCGACGCTGAACAAGCTTTATTACCGCACGTCATCTACAGGGAGCTGGACGAACTATGCGGGGCCAGACCGTCATTGGAAAATGGACCCTTCTCAGGCCAACTACGCTTATGAGTTCCTGATCGGCAACGACCAGAATCCAGGGTATTCCCTCGTGTTCCGCAGCCTGTCCACGGGTGCGCACGATCAATACCGTCTTGTCGATAATGCCGAGGTGTACGCCATGATTATCGAAAACGATGTCAATGGCGGCGGCACTCCGCCATATGTGGCTACCTTGGGTACGACCAACCCGGCACGAAGCATCACGACTTCGTTCTATTTGTTCTAGACAGCGCGTAATAAGCCAATCGTGCCGGACGGCGGATAGCTGCGGACAGATTTCTATGGTGGTTTTGCGATAAAATCTGGAGATATCGACGCTTAATAACAACGGTTGAACCAGGAGGCGCACATGTCCAAGACGATCGTCGAAAAGCTGAACCTGTAAAAATACAAAAAAAGCCGTTGTCCTGCGCGAACCGGAAGCCGGCGCTCGCGCCAACTTCGGCGATTCTACTCCGCCCGAGCGCCCGCCTCCGCGTGCGTGACGCGATTGCGCCCGCCGCTCTTGGAGGCGTAAAGCGCTTGGTCGGCCCGGTTGACCAGGGTCTCGTCGGTATCGCCCGGAGAGATCGTCGCTGCGCCGACGCTAATTGTGATACGAAGTCCTTCCCAGGAGGCGGCCTCTACGCCGGCGCGGTATCGCTCGGAGGCATCGATGACGCTTGCGCGGTCAGCGCCGGGCATGAGCACGACGAATTCTTCTCCGCCGTAGCGGGCCGCGATGTCGGCCGGGCCGGATTCCGAGCGGAGGAGCGCGGCCAGGCTCGCGAGCACCAGATCGCCGACCGGGTGTCCGTAGGTATCGTTGATCTTCTTAAAGTGGTCGATGTCCAGGATCAGCAGCGAAAAGGGCTGCCCGCTCTGCGTGTAGGCTTCCTGCAGCGCCGCCAGGCTTTCCTTGAAAAAGCGGCGGTTGCGGAGGCCGGTGAGCGGGTCCGTGGTTGCGAGGGCCTCCAGCTGCGCGTTAAGGCGCAGCAGCTCCTGCTGCTTGGTCTCGTATTCGGCATGCAGCAGCTCCAGCCGCACGTTCGCTTCTTGCTTAGCCTGATAGAGCGCTTCAAGCTGCGTTTTCGTCCGCATAATGTCTTTCTCGTGCTCGATGCGCTTGTTCATCTCCAGCGCGACGCAGTCGATGAAGAGCTCGCCGCCGCGCTCCTGCCGCACGCCGTTCATCAGTACGGGAATATCCCGTCCGTCCTTGGTCCGCAAGGCGAGATACATCTCTTTGACAAGCCCATACAGCTGTATGTAAGGATAAAAATAAGTATGGAAAAAAAGTCTGTTGGCGACCGACAGGACCGACTCGACGTGCCGATCCGCCAACTCCCGGCTCTCGTATCCGAGCATATCGAGCAGCGTCTGATTGGCCGACCGTAGGAGCAAGCCTTCGGCGGTAATCGAAAAGTAGCCGCAAGGGGCGTGATTAAGTTGCGCGTCCAGTTCCATTAAACTGCCTTTCTCCGGGGCCTATGCATGGGCTAAGTACTGCCGGATGAGGGATGTCGTTTCTTCCGGGTGACTGAGGTGAGGGTAGTGTCCTTTGGCTTTCATCATCCGCAGCGTGCTGTTCTTGAGGTGGGCATGCAGATAGTTGCCGACCTCGATCGGCGCGATGCTGTCCTCGGCGCATTGCAGGATCAGGGCTGGGACGGGCGCGCGCTCGAGCGCGCGGCGGCAGTCCGACAGGAACGTGACCTCCGCGAATTGCCTGGCGATATGCGGGTCCTTGGAGCAGAAGCTTCGCTCGAGCTCTTCGGTCAATTCCCCGCGATCGGGGTTCTGCATCGCGATCGGCGCCATATAGCTGGCCCAGCCGATGAAGTTCATCTCCATCATGCCCAGCAAATCCTGAATCTCGTTCGCATCGAACCCGCCAAAATAATCGGGCGCATCGTTCACGTAGCGGGGGGAAGCGCCGATCATCACGATTCGTTCGAATCGGCTCCCGTCGCGGATCGACGCGAGCAGACCGATCATGCTGCTGACCGAATGGCCGACGAATATCGTATCCCGAAGCTCGAGCGTATCCAAAATCTCGTTGACGTCCTGGGCGTAGCCGCTCAAGTCGTTGTACTTGCCGGCGTCGTAGTATTGAATCTGCGATCGTCCGGAGCCGACGTGATCGAACAGGACGATGCGGTAATCCGCCTCGAAGCCGGGCACGATATAGCGCCACATGTCCTGGTCGCAGCCGAAGCCGTGCGCGAACACGATCGTCCGGTCCCCGTTGCCCAGCACCTTCACGTTGTTTCTTGCGAGAATATCGATCGTCATCGGCGTACCCTCTCCAAGGCAATAAAAATAAGACAAAATTCGATTTGATTCGATAAAATTTAATTTATGCCTATTATAGCCGATCGAAGGCACGGACGCGACGATTGTTCGTGTATTTAAGCTGTTCGCAGCACAAATAGGGCCGTAAGGGCTACCTTTCGGCAACCCCTCGACCCGTAGGCATTCATAGCTTCCAACAAGTGCGTCAGAAAAGCTTTTTGAACGAGCCTATCAATTCTCCCGCTTTTTCCGTGGTCAGCTTGGCCCGGACGCCCGCGATCATCGCGTTCACCTGGTCGTCCGGCAGATTGACGCCGGTCACGGTCTCGATCGCGGCAGCGGGATTTTTCTTGAATTTCTCCGAAAAGTCCTTGTCGCTCTTGACCCTGGAGACGATCTCTTCGACTTTATGCTTCATATTCATATCGTAGCCTCCTTGCGGACGCGTCAGTTCCGCCCGTTATCCTTTATCTAAACCGAATGGCAAGCCGGCGAAGCATCTTAAGGAAACAATCTATAGAAAGAATTTAGCCAAATCCGTAGTTAATTTTGCCTATTTTAGTGGCGAAATTTTCGACAAAATCCGATACTATGGATACACAACCATAGATTCGGATCGCAGTTGCGATAAGGAGTTACCCTCATGAAATTCAAGTCCGCCCTGAAGCTTGCCGCTGCGCTGTCCCTGGTTTTCGCGCTCGTTGTCCTGTCAGCCTGTGACGGACGGCCCGGCAAGGGGGGCGGAGGTAAGCCAACGTCATCGCCGACCGCCGAGACATTCCCGGATCTTGACTCCGATAAGACGGTGAATGTTGGTGTCACGTATGCGCCGAGCGACATCAATCCGCTGTCGCCGGTCGGCCTCGTATCCGCCTATGTCGCCGGATTGCTTTTCCTGCCTTTAATGGAGATCGACGCGGACCTCAGGTACAAGCCGATGCTCGCGGATTCGATCGAGACGGCGGATAACCGGACGTTCAGGGTCAAGCTGAACGAAACGGCAAAGTGGACAGACGGCACGTCAGTCACGGCCGACGACGTTATTTTCACGCTGAAGCTGATGGCGAACGCGATTGTCGCCTCCAATTATGCATATATGTTTGCGATTCTCGAGGGACTCGGCCCGTCGGGGTTTCTGCCGGACGGGGAGTCGGACATCTCGGGCGTACGCAAAGTCGACGACCACACGGTGGAAATGAAGACGAAGGAGCCGACGACGCTCACGGTATTCGAGGATACGGTGGGCCGCAATCTGCGGACGCTGCCGCGCAGCGCGCTCGAGGGCGTCGCCCCGCAGGACGTCAATAAGAGCCGCTTCATGCGCGAGCCGAACGTGACGTCGGGTCCGTTCAAGCTCGAGCGGTACGAGCCCGACCGGTTCGTGGGGCTGGTTGCGAACAAGGATTACTTCCGGGGAGCGCCAACGGTGGAGCGGCTTAACTTCAAGGTGCTGCCGGGGGCTGCGCTTGCGGACGCCCTGGAACGCGGAGAGATCGATATGAACATCCCGTCCGCGGGCGTCATTCCGGCAAAAGACTACAGTCGGATTCAAAAAATGCAGGGCGTCACGACGGTCGGCGGACAGCCGCTGACGACCGCTTTCATGTACGTGAACGAAAAATCCGTGCCCGACGTCAAACAACGCAGGGCGATCTCGCTTGCGATCGACCGTAGTAAGCTTGTCGACAAGCTGCTGGGCGGAGCAGGGGAAGTCGCGGACGGCTACTTCAGCAGCGTCAGCCCGTATCGCAGCGAAACCGTAAAGCCCGCTGCTTACGATCCGGCGCGGGCGAAGCGCCTGCTCAAGGAAGCCGGTTGGAACGGGCGGAAGACGCTGACGCTGACGGCGTCGTCAGGCGACGACGCGATCCCGCAAGCGGCATATATCGTAGCGCAAAATCTCGGCAAGGTCGGCATCAAGGTCAGCGTCAAGATTGCCGAGCCGGCCGATCTGACGGACAAGCTCCTGAAACAGGACTTCGACCTGGCGCTTCTGCCCGTGACCATGAAGCCGGTTAATCCGCTGCCGGATCTTGCGTACTTCCTCGGCGCCAGCAATCCGAACGGCTACAAAAACGAAAAGGTGAACGAGCTGCTGGCGGCGGTCGCCGCCGAAGTCGACGAGGTCAAGATCAAGGCGCTGTACGACGAGCTCCAAGTCATCCTCGCCGAGGACGTGCCGATGCCGGCGCTGTATGCGGCCAAGGCGCTTGGCGCGGTGAACGGGCGCGTCATCGGGGCGACGCCGAAGGACTTTGGCATGTTCATCAACGTGCAAGAGTGGAAGCTGCGCTGACGCCTCAGCCCCTCCGCATCCGCGCAATCTCCGCGAAGAGGGCCGCGGCTCCTTCGTCGATCCGGTCGTCCGCGATCTGCGCGATGCTGAGCTGCAGCAGGGGACGTTTGGGAAACGAAGGCAGGAAGCTCGCGTCGGCGTCCCGCAGCTCGATTTTCCTTTTGGCAAGGCGGTCGATCAGCGTCTTTGTCCGCAGCGTAGGCGGAAGCGCGATATGCGTATGCATGCCGGCCTCCAGCCGAAGGTGACGTACGTCCTGCGTATCGTTGCACGCGTCGAGCGCCCGGACCAACCGGAGCATGCGATTGCGGTAAGAATCCGATATCTTGCGTTTGCGGCGCTCGAACATGCCGCTCTGAATATAGATCTCGAGGGCCGCCTGCGACAGCATGGAGCTGTCGATGTCGCTGAAGCGTTTGTACCGGCTGAAGACGGCCTGCAGATCGGGGGGCAGCACCGCGACGCCGACGCGGAGGCCAGGGAACAAAATCTTCGAATAGCTTTTCAAATAGACGACATGCGACGCGCCGTAAGCGTAGATCGGATCGGCCTTCGGATCTGTCTCGAGGTCGGCGAGGAAGTCATCCTCCACGACGATGACGTCGTGCTTCTTGGCCAGGGCTGCGATCGCTTTTTTCGTCTCGGTATCATAGGAAGTGCCGAGCGGATTTTGAAACCGCGGAATCGTATAGAAAAATTTGATGTCGCCGGTCCGCATCAGCATCTCCAGCTCGTCCAGGTCGATGCCCCGCTCCGTTCTGGCAATCCCCCGGACGGGGACGCCGAAGAGCGCGAGCATATCCAGCAAAATCATGTACGTCGGCTGCTCTACCAGGACCGTTCGTTTGCCGGAGGGAAACGGCATATGCGCAAGAATCGACAGCGCCTGCTGCACGCCGGAGGTTACCGTAATTCTGTCCGCGGATGCGAAAACCTGGTAGGCCGCAAGGTGCTTGCTCAGTACTTGCAGCAGCGAAGGCAAACCTTGCGGCGTGCCGTAGGTGAACAGATAGCTGCGGTACCGATCGATCGCCTTGTTGATGCAATGCTGGAAGTCCAAGTAGGGGAACACCTCGGGATCCGGCGCGGCGGACGAGAAGTTCCATCCCGCGTTGGCCGAGGTCGAAGTCTCGGCCTGTTTTTGCGTTACCGCGTAATAACCGCTTTGGGGGACGGAGTAGAGCCGATGGCGTTTCTCCAGTTCGGCATAGGCGCGAATAACGGTGCTTTTGCTGCAAGCGTAGGCGTCGGACGCTTCGCGGACGGAAGGCAGCTTCTGTCCGCCGCGGATGCGTCCGTCTTCGAGTTTAAGCTCGATATCTTGAAGGACCTCTTCATATTTCATCATGGATAATCGCTCCTCCGACAGCGATCTGTACCGGTACAGATCGAAGATGTATCGATAGCGTCAGCGTGGCCGTTGCCTTATGCTGAGAGCATGAAGCCGGCCGGCTCCGCACTCGAGCAAGGGGAGGAAGAGGCATGACTGACTTGCCCGCAACCGCCAGAAGCACCGCCGCCATCTACCCGTTGGCACTATTATACGCAATCATCATCGGATTTTCCTTTATGTTTACGAAGCTCGCCTTGCGTCACGCCGATCCGCTCGACATGCTCGCTTACCGATTCGCTCTGTCGTTCGCGCTCCTCGCGGTTCCGGTGCGGGCGGGCTGGGTCCGCATGCCGCCCAAGCGGAAGGGAAGGCCGCGCCTTCCGCTGTTGCTCGTCAGCCTCGTATATCCGACCGCTTTCTTCGGCTTCCAATCGTTCGGTCTCGACGCCTCGACGACCTCGGGCGCCGGCATCCTCTCGGCGACGTCGCCGATCTTCGCGCTGCTGCTGGGCGCGCTCCTCCTGAAGGAGCGGGCGAGCAAGCTGCAGCTGCTGTCCGTCCTCGTGTCGGTCTTCGGCCTGGCGATCATGACGGGGATCTCGGGGGACGCGCTGCGGGGGACGAGCGCCGTCGGCGGCGGCCTGATCCTCCTGTCGGCGGTCGCGCTCGCGCTGTACGGCGTGATGGCCCGCGGCCTGCGAACCTCGTACTCCGCCGCAGAGCTGAGCTACGCCATGATGAGGACCGGATGTTACTTTTTTGTCGCGCTCGCGCTCGTTCGCCACTTGACGCAAGGCACGATGTCCGCGCTGCTCGCGCCGGCGGCCGAGCCGGGCTTCTGGCTGCCGCTGCTCTATATTGCCGTCATGTCCTCGCTCGTCTCGTCGTGGCTATCGAACTTCGCGCTCTCTCGCATCGAAGCCTTTAAGGTAAGCCTGTTCGTCAACCTGGGCAACCTTGTCTCTATCTTGTCCGGCGTCCTCATCATGGGCGACGCATGGAGCGGCGCGCAGACGATCGGTACGATCTGCATGCTGGCCGGCGTAATCGGCGCGAACTACCGGGGCGGGAAAAGCAAGGCCGCCGGCAGCGGCGAGCCGGGCGCCGGCACGTCAAGCAGCGGGGCTTCGAATGACGGCCAGTCTGGCGGGATCAAAGTTGGCGTAACAGGCACGGGCGTGGCGAAGGAAGTCTCGGACGGGAACAAAAGCGCCATCGCGCTCGCGAGTCGCCGCTGAAAGTCTCGGACGAGAACAAAAGCGCCGCCGCAAGCGCTGAATCGCCGACGAATGTCTCGGATAGGAACAAAATTGCCATCGCGAGGGCCGAACCGCCGAAGGAGGTCTCAGATAGGAACAAATTAGTCCTCTCAACAACCGCGCCGCCGCTGAAAGTCTCGGACGGGAACAAGAGCGCCGCCGCGCGCGCCGAACCGCCGCCGGAAGTCTCAGATAGGAACAAAATAGTCGTCTCAACAACTGTGCCGCCGTCAGAAGTCTCGGACGGGAACAAGAGCGTCATCGTGAGCGCCGAACCACCGCCGAAAGTCTCGGACAGGAACAAAATAGTCGTCTCCACAACCGTGGCGCCGCCGAAAGTCTCGGATAGGAACAAAAGCGCCGCCGCGAGCGCTGAACCGCCGACGAATGTCTCGAAAGAGAACAAACCCGTCGTTTCGGCCGCCGTTTCGCGAACCATGCAACCAAGCCATTTCGCCATGCACAAAAAAGCCGATCTCGGGGAGGTCAATCGCTCATGAAAATCGCAGTTGCTGGCGCCACGGGCGCCGTCGGAAGATTGTTGATACCGCTGCTCGTCGAGGCCGGGCACGAGGTGACGGGTTTTACGCGCCGCGCATCGAGCGCGGCGCGATTAGAAGCGCAGGGCGCGAAGGCCGTCGTGCTCGATATTTTCGATCGCAAAGCCGTATTCGCGGCGGTTCGCGAGGCGCAGCCGGAGACGGTGATCCACCAGCTCACGGCCCTTGGCGAGCGCGACTTCGCAGCGAATGCGCAGATTCGGACGCTTGGCACCCGACATCTGGTCGACGCCGCGCTGGCCGCGGGCGTGCGCCGGATGATCGCGCAGAGCATCTCCTGGGCGTACGCGCCCGGCGAAGGGCCGGCTTCCGAGGAGGAGCCGCTCGACCTGGAGGCGCCGGCGCCGCGAAGCGGCACGATCCAAGGCGTCCACGCTCTGGAGACGGCAGCGCTGGAAATGCCCGAAGCCGTCATCCTGCGGTACGGGCTGTTCTACGGCCCGGGTACATGGTACGCGCCGAACGGCTTCATGGCCGAAGAGGCTCGCCGCGGCGGTCTGCCTGCGACCGACGGCGTGGCATCGTTCGTCCACGTCCACGACGCTGCTCGCGCCGCGCTGCTCGCGCTGGGCTGGCCGTCCGGCGCCGTGAACATCGTCGACGATCGCCCAGCGCCGGGCAGCGAGTGGCTCCCGCAATTCGCCGCGCTGCTTGGCGCGCCGGCGCCGCCGCGACAGCCGGGTGCCGCCCGCGGCGAACGCGGCGCGGCAGGCGCCAAGGCCAAGCGGCTCGGCTGGCAGCCGCGTTTGGCCGATTGGCGAGAGGGCTTTGCCGCTACGCTTGGCTGATCTCTAACGCATTGCATCTGAGGGCCGGGCGGGCCAACCGCCCGGCTTTTTGCGTGCGACTTATTGGCTCGGGACCCGAGTTAATGGTCAGAAAGCAGTTAATCTGACCCAGGGTAGGGTGTCCGGCGCAAATAGTTGTTGAAAAGCATTTAATAGGACCATCGGCCGTTCCCGGGACCCATTTTTCGGAGAATAACTGCCTTCCAGCAACTATCGGACGGCAACGCGCTGTTCCGCCGCAAATAGCTGCCTTTTAGCAACTGTTGGTCGTTGGCTGTAAGTACGCCGCGCTCTCGCGCTGCCATCTGCTACCTCCAACCGCCCACCTCCAATCGCCCACCTCCAACCGCCCATCTCCAACCGCCCACCTCCAACCGTCCACCTCCAACCGCCCACCTCCAACCGCCCACCTCCAACCGCCCACCTCCAACCGCCCACCGCAATCGCCAACTCACCGACGATTTCCGCAGCGCCGCCACGACCGGCCAGCGCATCCAGCTCCCTGACGCTCTCCGCCGCACCAGCTATTTAAAAATTCCCCCTTGCACCTTACGTTACGTCACGTCTTATAGTAAAGTTACGGGCATAGAGAAGGCAGGACGGGGAGGCGGAAAACATGGCCAAGCATCGCGAAGGTGCGGACGACGGCGCGCCAGGCGCGGCTAGCCCCCGCTGGAAGGTGGGAGACATCGCCGCGCTGACGGGGCTTACGATTCGGACGCTGCGCTATTACGACCAGATCGGCCTCTTTTCGCCCTCCGGTCAGACCGACTCGGGGCACAGGCTGTACGACGAAGCCGATCTGTCCCGCCTGCATCAGATTCTAGCGCTCAAGGAGCTGGGCCTGCCGCTCACGGAGATCCAGTCCGTTCTGGAGCGGGACGCGCCCGACTTGTCCGAGATCATCGCCGCGCAGATCGGCCGCTTGCGGGAGAAGATCCGCGTCCAGCAGAAGCTGCTGAGCGAGCTGGAGCAGGCGTCGGCCGCCGTGCGCGCGCGAGCGCCGCTTGGGGTGGAGGCGTTCACGAAGCTGCTGGGTATGATGAAGCAGAGCCATGAAAAGTATTTTTGGGAGAGGCGAACGCACGCCGAACGAGCGCTCGACCGGTTGGGCGAGTGGTTGGCGAACGAGCCTGAAGACAAGTCCGAAAACGAGCCTGAAGACAAGTCCGAAAACGAACCCGAAAACGAACCCGAAAACGAGCACGGCAAGCAGTCGGAAGACCACAATCGGAGAGGATGAACGAAATGGAGAAAAGATCGACGCATCACGCCACCTTTACATTGGAAAGAACGTACCCTGCGAAGCCCGAGCGCGTCTTCCGCGCCTGGTCCGATGTCGAAGCGAAGGCACGCTGGTTTTCCGGAGCGGAGATCTTCGACTTCCGCGTCGGCGGCCGGGAGTATAGTAACGGCGGACCGCCGGACGGCCCCGTCTTTACGTTCGATGCCTGTTATCAGGATATCGTGCCGAACGAACGCATCGTCTATTCGTACGTCATGGACATGGACGGCAGGCGCATCTCGGCTTCGGTGACGACGGTCGAGCTGCATCCGGCCGAAGACGGCACGCGGCTGGTTTTTACCGAGCAGGGCGTTTTCCTCGACGGTCTCGATACGGCGGAACAGCGCGAGCACGGTACAAATGAGCTGCTTAATATGCTCGGCGACGCCCTGCGGAGCGAATCCGAGGCGTCTTGAGCCTCATCCCGAACGACGAGAGCCGGACAGCCGCCACTGAAGGCGGCCGCCCGGCTCTTCGCGGAACGGCAGGCGCGTATTAACGGGCACGCGAATCACTGCTGACGTCATTGAAAAATTTGATCGCATACAGCGCGCAGATGCCAACGATCGTATAAACGATGCGGGAAGCGACTTCTTCCTGACCCCCGAACAACTCGGCGACGAGATCGTACTTGAACAGACCGACCAACAGCCAGTTGATGCCTCCGATGATCAGAATGGCGAGCGCGATTGCGTTTAGCGTTTTCATACCGGATCCACTCCTTCAGCCGAATTTGGCGGTTCATCGAGAAAATACCCCATTGAGGCGAATTCTATTCATAAGTTACGCAATCCCGCCGATTCTTATGTGCGTTTCCAACAAGAATTTAGGAGGATGCGCCCCGGGAGAGCGCTTCGCCATGGGATAATCCGCCAAAATAAAGCCGTAAACGGGAACCCGTTTAACGCTTCTCGGGATAAGGGTCGACCGTGCGAATGGAGCCGTCCGCGTCGTAGTGCAGCTCGGCCATTTTCACGCAGCGCTTGTTGTCCGCCCCGCCTGACAGCGAGCTGTCGTGATAGAACAGATACCATTTGTCCCGGTACCGGACGATCGAATGGTGCGTGGTCCAGCCGACCACGGGCTTCAAAATCGTACCCTTGAACGTAAACGGGCCGTACGGGTTATCCCCGACCGCATAGACGATCTTGTGCGTCGTCCCCGTCGAGTAGGAAAGGTAATACCGGCCTTCGTGCTTGTGAACCCAAGGCCCCTCGAAATATCTGCGTTCCTCGTCCCCGGCGCGGATCGGTTCTCCGTCCTCGCCCTTAATAACGATCTCGCGCGGCATTTCGCCGAACCCCAGCATGTCGCGGGACAATTCCGCGATCCGCGGCCCAAGCGCCGGCTCGTCGCCGGAAGGCCCTTCGGCATCGGGCCGGAATGCGCCGGTCTGCCACTTTTCCAGCTGGCCGCCCCACAGCCCGCCGAAGTACACATAAAACTTGCCGTCCTCGTCCGCGAAGACGGCCGGGTCGATGCTGTAGCTGCCGGGAATGTAGCTCGGCTCCGCGCGAAAAGGCCCTTGCGGCGAGATGCCCGTCGCGACGCCGATGCGGAAGACGTCGTTATAGTCCCGCGCCGGGAAAAATAAATAGTACGTGCCGTCCTTGTAGGCGGCATCCGGCGCCCACAGCTGCTTTTTCGCCCAGGGAATATCCTGCAGATGCAACGCCTCTCCGTGGTCGAGCGCCTGCGTGAGATCCTCGTTCAGCGAGAGAACGTGGTAGTCCTCCATATCGTACTGGTCGCCGTTGTCGTTCGACGCCATCTCGTGGTCCAGATCGTGCGAGGGATACACGTACAGCTTGCCCTCGAATACGTGGGCGGAAGGATCCGCCGTATAAATATGCGTCACAAGCGGAGCGCCGCCCCGCGATTCCATCGTCATTCCGGACCCTCCTTGTAAGCGCTATCCAGTGATTTTCCCATCATCGTAACAAATAAAAACTCGTGCCGAAACGGCACAACGATTTGGTTTTATACCTACAACTTTTAGGACTTTGCCGCCGGCAGAGAACGGTTGGCCGACAAATCGATCTTTGTGATACAGTAGACGGGATTGGACTCATGCGAAAAACGGGCGGGCGATTCGATTGGCCAAATGGAGCGAGATGAACACGCTGCGAAACCAGATTTTCGCCGCGTTTACGTTGACGATGATCGTCGTGCTGACCTTTGCGGGCATTTATATTTACGGCCAGGTATCCAACCTGCTGCGCAACAGCGCGGAGAAGCATATCCAGCAGACGGCGGTCCAGGCGAACGGTCGTCTCGACGCGATGCTCGACCAGATCGACTCGCTGACGACCCAGGTGGCGACCAACGATTACGTGCAAAAGCTGCTGCTCCAGGAAGCGGACGGCGTCCGATCCGCGTTCGCCCAGCGCCAGTCGCTGCTGCAGATTGCGAGCACCTATATGGCCTATTCGACGGGCATTCGCTCGATGGAGCTCTACACCAGGGACTATCGGCGGTTATTCCCGCTCGACCAGACCAGCCTGAATGCGCGGGTCTCGCAGGAGATGATCTGGCAGACCGACCGCGTGAAGGGACGGCTCGTCTGGTTCGGACTCGATCCGACGCAGCCGGATACCGTGCTGGCCTTGCGCCGCATCAGCCTCATCGACCGCGGCTACGCGGCGGGCGGCTACCTGGCGGTCCGGCTCAGCCGCGACTACTTCGAGATGAACGCGCAGACCGTGGCAGAGGGAGAGGCGCGCGGCGACGACGAATACATGCTGCTCGCGGACGGGCAAGGAGCGCCGATCACCTCGGACCTCACCGCCGATGAGGCCAAGGAAGTGCTCGCGCAGACCGGCTCCACCGTCTCCGTCGGCGGCGAGGAGCTGTTGTCCGTACGGCAGCAGTCTCGCACGACGGGCTGGACGCTTGTCCTGCTCACGCCGGTTCGCGCTTCGACCGAGGGCATCTCGGTGCTCCGCACCGCGATTCTGGTGTCGATCGGCATCGGCGCGGTGGCGTTTTTGCTGCTCACCCTGCTGCTGTCCACGCTTATCACGCGGCCGATGCTCAAGCTGATGCGCACGATGCGGGGCGCAAGGCTCGGCGGCCTCAAGCAGAACCTGTCGCCTTCGCCGCCCATTGCGTCCCTGGAGATCAGGGAGCTGAACAACACCTACAACCAGATGGTGACGCACATGAACGAGCTGATCCAGGTCGTGTACGAAAAAGAAATCACGCAGAGCCGCACCGAGCTCAAGGCGCTGCAGGCGCAGATCAATCCGCACTTCTTGTTCAACACGTTGGAAGCGTTCTATTGGTCGCTCGAGGACAAAGGAGACGAGGAACTGGCGGCCATCGTCGTCGCCATGTCCGGCTTGTTCCGCTACGTCATCGGCGGCGCAGGCGGAGACGACGAGTGGGTCACTGTCCGCGACGAGCTCGAGCACGCGCAGCGGTATTTGCAGATCATGAAGATGCGGCTGATCGACCGGCTAGACTGGCGCATCGCCGCGGACGAGGGGCTCATGCACGTGCCGATCCCCAAGCTGATCATTCAGCCGCTCGTCGAGAATGCGATCTTGCATGGCGTAGAGAGCCGTATCGGTCCCGGGTCGGTCACGATCCAGGTGTCGTCGGGCAAGCCGGGCGTCGCGACGATCGCCGTCATCGACGACGGCCTCGGGATGGACGAGGAGACGCTGGCCAAGCTCATGCAAAAAATCGAGGGCGGGGGCCGGCAGCCCTCTTCTAAAAAAGGAGCGGGGGTGGCCATGTCCAACGTGCAGCGCCGCCTCAAGCTCTATTATCCTGACGCGGCAGGAACCGGCAGCGGCTTGCGCATCGAGAGCAAGGCCGGCGTCGGCACGATCGTCCGCTTTGATATCACCATTCCTACTGGGGGAGTCGAACCGTTGTGAAAACGTTACTGATCGTCGACGACGAGCCGCGTACGCGTCTTGGCATCCAGAAGACCCTCGTCGCCTGGGCGGCGGGCAAATACCGGATCGAATGCGCCGCGAGCGGCGTCGAAGCGCTCGAATGGCTGAAGACGAATCCGGTTCATATCCTCATCACGGACGTGCGGATGCCGGAGATCGACGGCCTGCAGATGCTGGAGGCCCTCGCGAAGCGCGGGCCGCTGCCCGTCGTCATCGTCATCTCCGGCCATGCCGAGTTCGAGTATGCGAAAAAGTCGCTGCAGCTCGGCGCGTTCGACTATATTCTCAAGCCGCTCGACAAAGCGGCGCTCATCGATACGGTGCAGCGGGCGTTCGAACGCGACAGCGACAAGGATCGCATGGGCGCGATGGAGAAGCTCGTGGACCGGAAGCTGCTCGAAGTAGGCCGCGACGAGGCGCGCTACGGTTCCTCCATTAAGGACGCGATCGACTTTATTTACGGCCATCTGCATGAAGCCATCACGATGAAGCAGGTCGCGGAGCGGCTCCACCTGAACGCTAGCTACTTCAGCGTGCTGTTCAAGGAGCAGACGGGCGTGACGTTCAGCGATTATCTGACGCGCATCCGGCTGCAGAAGGCGAAGGAGCTGCTCGTCTCGACCCGGCTGCCGGTGTGGGAGATCGCGGAGAAGGTCGGCTATCAGACGGTCAAGTATTTCATCAAAGTGTTCAAAGACAGCGAGGAGATGAGTCCCAGGCAGTACAGGCAGCAAGCGGCGGACGAAGATCCGTCGATCTGATAGTCGAACCAATAAAAGTGGAATTTCTCCCAACGACAGTTAACTGTTGCGCTTACATTTCCGGTTTTATACTGTGTATGCGATTACAAAGTGACTGTGCTCGTAAAAAGGGAGGCTAAAAAATGAAACGCGTTTTATCCGCAAGCACTGCGATTGTCCTCTTGTCCTCCGTCCTGGCCGCATGCGGCTCGGACGCCTCCAACAACGCAGGCGCCAGCCAATCGGCCAGCCCTAGCACGGGCGGCGCCGCCTCGAGCAGCGCCGCCCCTTCGGACAACGGCACGCCGAAGGAAAAAGTAACGATCAACCTCTGGAGCTTCACCGACGAGATTCCCAACATGACGAAAAAGTACATGGAAACCCACCCCGACGCGAACGTCGAGTTCAAGACGACCGTCATCGCGACGACGGACGGCGCTTACCAGCCCGCGCTCGACCAGGCGCTCGCCGGCGGCGGCAAGGACGCCCCGGACCTCTACGCGGCCGAGTCGGCCTTCGTCCTGAAGTACACGCAAGGCGACGCCTCGGATTACGCCGCGAACTACGCGGACCTGGGTCTGGGCGACGACCTGGTGAAGGACGCCGGCATCGCCCAATATTCGGTCGACATCGGCAGCAAGGACGGCCAACTGAAAGGCCTCGCCTACCAGGCGACTGGCGGCGCCTTCATCTACCGCCGTTCGATCGCCAAGGACGTGTTCGGCACGGACGATCCGGCGACGATCAAGACCGCGGTCGGACCGGGCTGGGACAAATTTTTCGACGCGGCTGCGAAGCTCAAAGCCAAAGGCTACGGCATCGTATCCGGCGACGGCGACATCTGGCACCCGATCGAGAACAGCTCCGACAAAGGCTGGATCGTAGACGGCAAGCTCCATATCGATCCGAAGCGCGAGCAGTTCCTCGACTACTCCAAGCAGCTTAAGACGAACGGCTATTCGAACGATACGAAGGATTGGACCGAAGCCTGGTACGCGGACATGTCCGGCACCGGCAAGCAGCCGATCTTCGGCTTCTTCGGCCCGGCATGGCTCATCAACTACGTCATGAACGGACAGGTCAAGGACACGAACGGCGACTGGGCCGTGACCGAACCGCCGACCGGCTTCTTCTGGGGCGGCACGTGGCTGCTCGCGAACAAGAACGTCGTCAAGGATGACGCCAAAAAGGCCGCCATCGCCGATTTCGTCAAGTGGGTGACGCTCGATACGTCCGAGACGGGACTCCAATATTATTGGGCGAACGGCACGATGAAAACGGGCGAGCAGGGGACCAAGGACAGCGTCGCGTCGAGCGTCGTCATGTCCAAGTCGAACGGCGAGGTCACGCTGCTCGGCGGGCAGAACATGTTCGACGTATTCGTACCGGCCAACGCCAACGCGACGGGCAAGAACCTGACGCAGTACGACGAGTCGATCAACCTCATCTGGCGCGATCAAGTGCGCGAATACGCGAACGGCACCAAGAGCCGGGACAAGACGATCGCCGACTTCAAGCAGAAGGTCAAGGACCAGCTCGACATCGACAGCGAATAATACGGCTCTTTGCGCCGAAGGGGCGGGTGCGATACCCCGTCCCTTTATATGAATAAACGAGGTGGTAGCCATGCGCCGCAAGAGCGTCAGCTATTCGAGATTCGGCTACATGTTCAGCTTGCCTTTCATTCTCGCGTTCCTTGTCTTCTCGTTCTACCCGGTACTGTATACGGCGGTGATCGGCTTCACCGACATGAAGGGCGTCATCCCGAAGCCGGTCCATATGCTGGACAATCCCTTCGGCAACTTCACGGATCTCATTTTGCACAACACGTCGTTTCGCATTTCTTTAACGAACACCGCATTGATCTGGATGCTCAACTTCATTCCACAGATCGGACTCGCACTGCTGCTCACCGCCTGGTTCACCAACCAGCGCCTGAAGGTGCGGGGGCAAGGCGCGTTCAAAGTGCTGCTCTATATGCCGAATATTATCACGGCGAGCACGATCGCCGTGCTTTTTAACTCTTTGTTTTCCTACCCGATGGGCCCCGTGAACAGTCTGTTCGAGAGCCTGGGCTGGATCGACGCGCCGGTCAACTTCCTGCAGGATAAGACGACCGCGCGGGGCATCGTCGCCTTTATCCAATTCTGGATGTGGTACGGCAACACGATGATCATTCTGATCGCAGGGGTCATGGGCATCAATCCCGCGCTGTTCGAAGCGGCCGCCATCGACGGCGCGAACGGCTGGCAGACCTTCATGCGAATCACGCTGCCGAGCCTCAAGACGATTATGCTCTACACGCTGATCACGTCGATGCTCGGAGGCCTGCAGCTGTTCGACATCCCGCAGCTGTTCCTGTTCGGCGGTCCCGACGACGCGACGCTTACGACGTCCGTGTTTATCTACGGGCAGGCTTTCAAGGGCAGCTATATGTTCAATAAAGCGGCGGCAGCGAGCATGATCATGTTCGTTATTGCGGCGATCCTGTCGGGTCTCTTGTTCTACCTCATGCGCGACCGCGATGCGTCCCGGCTCAGGAAAGCGCAAAAAAGAATCCAAAAGGCTGCGCAAGCGGCGGCAAGGGGGATGTAATCCGTGGAAAACGTGCAGCAGGAGTCCCGCGTCTCCCTTAACGTCAACCGCACCATCGTTTATATCGTCTGCATCGTCCTGGCGCTGCTCAGCATCCTGCCGTTCTGGATCATGTTCGTCAATGCCACGCGTTCGACGGCGGAGATCCAGAGCGGGCTGTCGCTGCTGCCTTCCACGCATATGAAAACCAATCTGAACGTGCTGCTGAGCAAAAGCTTCGACCCGCTCAAGGGTTTCTTTAATTCGCTCATCATCTCAGGCTTCTCGACCATCTGCGCGGTTTACTTCTCCTCGCTCACCGCCTATGCGCTGGTCGCGTACAATTGGAAGCTTCGCCAGGCGTTCTTTACCTTTATCCTGCTCGTCATGATGATCCCGGCGCAGGCCAGCGCCATCGGCTTCTACAAGTTCATGTACCAGCTGCACTGGACGAACAGTCTGCTGCCGCTGATCTTGCCGGCGATCGCGGCGCCGGCCATCGTGTTCTTCATGCGACAGTACCTGCTCGCGACGCTGTCGATCGAAATGGTGGAAGCCGCGCGAATCGACGGGGCCGGGGAGCTCTACACGTTTAACCGGATCGTGCTGCCGATCATGGTGCCGGCCATCGCCACCCAGGCGATTTTCGCTTTTGTAGCCAGCTGGAACAACCTGTTCATGCCGCTCATCCTGCTCACGCAGAAGGATAAATACACGCTGCCGATCATGGTCAGCCTGCTTAAAGGGGATATTTACAAGACGGAGTTCGGCTCGATCTACATGGGACTCGCCCTTACGGCCCTGCCGCTCTTCGTGATATACTTCCTGCTGTCCAGGTATATTATCGCGGGTGTCGCGCTTGGCGGCGTCAAAGAATAAGAAGGTCAAAAAACGATCCGTCCGGCTGAGCGCCTGGCGGATCGTCATGCTGCATCGTGGAGGCAATGAACGTGCGCATAACCATTCGGGCAGTATCGGCGCTGGCGGCAGCCGGTTTGGCCCTCGGGACAGCCGGATGCGGCGGGACGACCGGCGATCGTCTTGCCGCGGAGCAAGGCACGGGCGACCAGGTGACGATCAGGATGATGCATCTGTGGCCAGAAGCCGGCGCGCTCGGCCAGCACCGGATCGTGAACAAGATCATCGAGGAGTACCAGGCGGCGCATCCGAACGTGGTCGTCAAGCAGGAAGTGCTCGACAACGAGCAGTACAAGGCGAAGCTCCGGGTTCTCTCCGCCGTCAACGAGCTGCCGGACGTCGGCTTGACGTGGGCGGCGGGCGCGCTGCAGCCGTTCGTGGAAGGCGGCCTGTTCACGCCGCTCGACGATCTGCTGCACGGCGAGCTCAAGGACTCGTTCGTGGCGGGCACGACGGAAGCCTATGCCGTGGACGGCAAGACGTACGCGCTGCCGCTCGAATTCAATATCGCGCCGATCTACTATAATAAAGAGCTGTTCCGCGAATTCCATCTCGAGGTCCCCAAGACGTACGACGAGCTCCGCAGCGTCATTGGGGTTCTGGCCGCAGGCGGCGTCGCGCCGATCGCGCTCGGCAATCAGGACCGCTGGACCGGCTCGATGTGGTACATGTACATGGCCGACCGCATCGCGGGCGCCCGGACGCTGGCGGAAGCCATCGACGGCCGGCGCTCCTTCGCCGATCCGGGGCTCGTCCGAGCGGCCCGAAGCGTGCAGGAACTGGTGGATGCAGGTGCATTCAACCCGGACTTCAACGGCTTGTCCAACGATGAGGCCAAGGCGATGTTCCTGAACGGCAAAGCCGCCATGTATATGATCGGCGCCTGGGAGCTGCCGAATTTTACGACGAACCAGGATATTCCCCAAGACTTCCGCGACAACGTCGGCTTCTTCAAGTTCCCGACGGTCGACGGCGGCAAAGGGGACATCGACGGCTGGGTCGGCGGCCCCGGCGTCGGCTTGTTCGTCGCCGAGAACTCCGAGGTGAAGGAGGAGGCCAAGTCGTTCGTCGAGTACTTCGTCAAGCGCTGGGGCGAGCGGTCCGTCAGCGACGCGGGCGTCATCCCGGCGACCAAGGTCGACACGGCGGCCGTCAAGCTGCCGCAGCTGTACGTCGACCTGCTCAACGAGATGAACAAAGCGACGAGCATCACGCTGTTCGCCGACGTACAGCTGAAGCCGGGCGCCGCCGAGACGCATCTGAACCAGATTCAGGCCCTGTTCGGCAAAGCCGTCACGCCCGATGCGTTCGCGACCGCGCATGATAAGGTGATCAAGGCGGGGCAGTGAGGTGTCTGAGGTGTGGCGGTGTGAGGTGGGGTGAGATGAGGGCCGGTGAGATGAGATGAGGTGTGGCGGTGTGAGGTGTGCGAGGTGTGGTGATGTGAGATGAGAGTGAGGCGGGATTGGGCGGTAGGCGTCGGTTGATGCGGGCCGGATAGTTGTCAAAAGGCATCTAATTTTACGCCAGTCCGGCGGTGTGCACGAATAGCTGTCAAAAGGAAGTTATTTCCTCGCTCTTAGCCGCATATCCGCCTCCACCCGTCGAAATAACTGCTTTTTAACACTTATCGCTTCTCGATTCGGAAAATCGGCGAATATAACTGCCTTTTGGCAACTATTTCGCTGCGTTTGCGTCTGCGTATCCGCCCGCGCCAACGGCAAAATCGCCCTCCCGCCACATACATGGCCGCCGGAGGGCGATTTCTTTTCCCGTCACGCTTCCTATTACTTGATCCCGAACCGCACGAACGAGTCCACGATCTGGCGGCGCAGCAGCAGGTAGATGATCAGGATGGGCAGGCAGGACACCGTCGTGGCCGCCATTAGCGAGCCCCACATGTTGGAGTCGGAGTTGACGAACAGCTTGAGTCCGATCTGCAGCGGCGCGTTCTCCATCTTCTTGGTGATGAGCATCGGCCAGAGGTATTCGTTCCACCCGTTGATGAACAGGATGATGCCAAGCGAGGCGACCGAGGACTTGATGTTCGGCAGGATGAGCCGCGTCAGGATGCCGAAGTCGCTCTGTCCGTCGATGCATGCCGCCTCGATGAGCACTTTGGGGAACGACTGGAAGCTCTGGTACAGCGACAGGATCGCGAAGGTGGACACGGCGAACGGCAGCACGATGCCCATGAGCGTTTCGTTCATGCCCATGTCGTTGACGAGCACGTAGTTGGGGATCATGATCGACTGGAAAGGGATAAGCCACGTCAGGCTCAGCAGCGTGAAGATGAGCGTCTGC
Source organism: Cohnella sp. GCM10012308 (assembly GCF_042649185.1). NCBI lineage: Bacteria > Bacillati > Bacillota > Bacilli > Caryophanales > Paenibacillaceae > Cohnella > Cohnella sp. GCM10012308. The sequence continues at coordinate 139,308 of NZ_JBHRYU010000003.1, read as the reverse complement.
CCGCGGAAGCGCCAGCGAACGAGCGCGTACGCCGCGAGCAGGCCCGTGAACAGCTGCAGCGCGGTCATCAGGATCGAGACGCCGAACGAGTTGAACATCATGCGGAAGATCGGCATCTGCTCGAACGCGTAGCTGTAGTTGCTCAGGATCGGGCTGGGCGGCAGAAAATCGGACTTGAAGATGTCCGATTCGTTTTTGAACGACGAATTCAGCATCCAGTACAGCGGGAACAGCGCGATCACGCACATGAGCGACAGCAGTCCGTGCTGCAGGACCGAGACCGCCGGCGGTTTTCTTTTCATGGTCGGCTCCTCCCGGCTTAGTTATCGTAAAAGGAAAATCGGCGCGACAGCGAATTGAGCGCGAGCGAGATGACGCCGAAGACGACGAAGAACAGAAGCGACGCCGCCGAGCTGAAGCCCGCGTTCAGGTTGGAGAAGGCGAACTTGTACATTTCGTAGTAAACGTTTGTCGACGTGCCGTACGGACCGCCGGTCGTCAGGATGTCGATGTAAGCGAACGTCCATTGGCTGGAAAACAAAATGCTCATCGTCAGCATGAAAATGATCATCGGCGACATGAGCGGCACGGTGATGTTCCAGAACTGGCGCATGCTGCCGGCGCCGTCCTGCGAGGCGGCTTCGTAGTATTCGCTGTTGATCCCGGTCAGCGCGGCGGAGAACATGATCGTGCTGAAGCCGATCATCTTCCACCCCGTGATGAGCAGGATGATCCACTTCGCGAAGGATGGATCCGAGAAGTAGGCGATCGGCGTCTCGATCAGGCCGAGCTTCATCAGCGCGGTGTTCACGAGACCGCCGGACGGATGGAACAGCCAGCGCCAGATCGCGCTAACGGACACCGGCGCCAGAATCATCGGGATGAAAAACAGCGCGCGGTACACGTTTTTCATGCGGCCTTCCATGTGATGGGTGACCGCGGCCAGCGCGAGCGGGATGACGATGGAGAACGGCAGCAGCAGCGCCGTGTAGAACACGGTGTTGCCGATCGAGTCGGCGAAGCTCTTGTTCGCGAGCAGCCGAGAGAAATTGTCGAACCCGACGTACAACGGCTCGGTGCCGGGGACCATGCTCCATTTGTGGAAAGCCAAATAAAACGTGTACAGCAGCGGCCTGTACATAAAAATGCCGAGCAGGACCAGCGCAGGCAGCAGGTACAGCCAGGGCTTCAGCATGCGAAGCGCCCTGGTCCGGGTACGTGGCCGGTCCAAGGCTACGGGCGGCTTCCCCGCAAGGGGGGGCGCGTAGGCGTTTTCGATCGCTTGGCTCATGACGGCTCCTTTCCTTTCGTTACTGGATCATCTGGTTGATGTCGTCTTGGGCCTTCTGCAGCGTCGCCTTGACGTCGCCGTCCTTGGTCATGACGGACTTGACGATGGCGTCCGTGAATGCGGTAGCCGCTTCGGTGGCGTATTCGCCCGGCCAGATGGCGACAGGCTGGATATGGGACAACTGCTCGAGGTTGATCCGGTAGAGCGGGTTCTGCTCGACAAAGTCCTTCAGACCGTTCGGATCGTCCGCAAGTGCGGTGCGCAGCGGGAGGTAGCCGATCTGCGAGGTGATGATCGTATAGCCGCGGTCGCCTGTCACGAAGCGGATGAACTCCCAGATCGCCGCGCTCTTCTCAGGCTTATCCGAGCGGACCGCGAGCACGCTGCCCGAGTTGACCGGGACGGCCGGCTTGTCGCCGAATTGCGGCAGACCTGCGCCGTATACCTTCCAGCCGCCGGTTTCGGACGCTTTCTTGATGCCGCTGTAAAGCGAAGTCGAAGAGGCGTACATGCCGAGGTTGCCGGCCATGAACTGTTCTGCCAGCTCGGTCTCCGTGCCTGGCGCGGATGCGCCGTTCTGGTATAGATCCTTCCACGTCTCGATCGCCTCGACGCTCTCGGGGCTCGCGAATTCCGCCGACTTGCGGTCCTTCGACAGCACGCTACCGCCGTTGCTCAGGATGAGGCCTTCGGTAATCCAGCCGTTGGTCGGCGTCAGGCCGAAGCCGTCCTTGCCCGTAGCGGCCTTGATCTTGAGGGAGGCTTCCTTGATCTCGGCCCAAGTCTTCGGCGGCTTCGCCGGATCGAGTCCCGCCTCTTCGAACAGCTTGCCGTTGATGAAGACGATCGGCGTGCTGAACGTAAATGCCAGTCCGTACATCTTGCCGTCGATCTTGCCCAGCTCAAGCGCGTTGGGCGAGATGCCCTGGAGATGCGCGTCCAGCTCCGCCTTCGGGAAGACGTCCTCGTAGGCCTTGAAGCCGAGGCTCAGGCGGGAGGCGTCGAGTGTGCCGAACGGATGCTGCACGACGTCGACTTCTTTGCCCGCGGAGATGTCCGCCTTGTACTGCTGCATCGTCGTGTCCGCGACGCCTTCGACGACGACGCCTTTTTCCTTGCCGACCGTGTCGTTGAATTCCTTGATCAACTGCTCCATGCCCGGCTTCATCGTCGGGTAGGCCAGGCTGTACGAATAGAATGTAACCTTGGTCGGATTCGCGGGGTCAAGCTTGGCGAGCTCGGTTTGGGTAGGCGCGGTTGCGGCAGCGGCGTCGGATTCGCCGTTTGCGGCGGAGCCGCACGCGGACAGGCTGGCTGCGGATGCGATAGCGAGTACCAGGGCGGTGCCTTTCATGAACGGTTTCATAAAAATCATGAGTCCCCCTTTTCAATAGTGGATGCCAGTTCGTCTAAGCGACTAAGCTTCCAGGCAGTAAGCTTGTATACGCGCCCGATCTTGGGCGTCGATGCCGAATTCGGCGAGCAGATACTGTTCGAACGTACCGTGCGCGGACAAAATGGCGTTCATCGAAGCGTCGAGATACCGCTCTTGCAGCGCCATCGTGCGGCGCATCGTCTCGAGCGACGCTTCGTCGAGATATTGGGCGGCCATGTCGAACATTTGCGCATGGAATTTCTCGAGCGTCACGTTCGACAGCAGGTAGTCCTCCATGATCGTCTCGTACGGCACGCCCAGCGTGAGCAGGATGAGCAGGGCGCCGACGCCCGTGCGATCCCGTCCGCCCGCGCAGTGATGGACGAGCGGCAGGCTCGTTTCCGGCGTGCGGAGCAGAGACATGAGCTGCTTGTAGGAGGCGTTGTTGATGGGCAGGCTGGCGTACAGCCTGTCCAGCATGTTGTCCGAGAACGCCTTGTGCATGCCGCTCTTGAACAGCTGCTCCATCGTCACATGCGGCGCGTCCTCGGCGGCTTCGTTGGCCGGTACGCGGATGTAGAGCGCCTCGCCGATGGCCGGGTCCGGCTTTTCTTCGGCTTCGGCACGGTTGCGGTAGTCGAAAACGTGCTTCAGGCCGATGGCGCGCAGCGCCTCGTGGTCGGCTTCCGTCAGGCCTGTTAGCTCGGCGGCGCGGAACAACAGGCCCTTCTTGACCGTCCGTCCGTCTTCGGTGCGCAGTCCGCCCATGTCGCGGAAGTTAAAGGCGCCTTCCAGCGGGAGCAGGCAGGCCGGCATTTGAATCGTCGTCATGATGCGTCTCTCCTCGGTTATCGATGTCGGTAGAGCCGGCTGCCGGCGTCCGGCGTTCTATGGAATAGCGCTTGCGCCGGCGGCCTGGCGCCTGCAGGAATCAGTGTTGGGCGACGAGCATGGAGATCGGGAAGCGGAAGTACTCTTCGCCGGAAGTCGGCAGCACGGTCGTTTGGATCGAGATGCCTTCCTCGGTCACGTCGACGATGTTGAAGCCGCAGAAGTCGACCATTTTGTAATTCTCGGCGTCCGCGAGTTCGCCGGTGAACGCCGTGCCTGCGGCCGCGACGTTGACGATGCCGCGGTAGGTGCCGACGTTGTTGGAGTGAACGTGTCCGGCCATGACGCCGATGACGTCGGTGCCTTCGATCGCGTCGCCGAGCTGCACGCGGTTCGCCAGCAGATGGTCGCCGGGCATGCCGCGGACGCTCATCATCGGATGGTGAATCCCGATAATCGTGCCAAGCGGGGCGGGGGCAGCAAGCTCGTCCTTGAGCCAAGCGAGCTGCGCGGCGTCGAGCTCGCCGTCGTGGCGGCCGGCGACTTGGGTGTTCAGGCCGATCAGGCGCAAGCCCTTAATGTCGAGCGAGTAGTAGTAGGCTTCTTCGGACGGCGTCTCGCCGAGGTAGCCTTGGCGGAACGCGGAGCGATGATCGTGGTTGCCGAGTACGACGTGCACGGGGGCGCCGATCAGGGCCGAGCATTCGTCGAGCACGGTGCGGATGTATGCATAGTCGGCTGCGTCGCCTTCATGCGACAGGTCGCCCGTGATGAGCACGAAGTCGGGCGCGACGTTCGCGTCGCGAAGGTGGCGGAACGTCTGCTTGACCTTCTCGGCAAGCTTGAACTTGGCGAAAGGACCGTCGGAGCTCGGCGCGTTCATGTGCGTGTCGGTCAGGTGGACGAATTTCATGTTGGTCATTTTCAATCAGCCTCCTTTGTTTTTGAAAAGTTATCTTGTATACAAGAATTATCAATCTTGTATGTAAGGTAGGTATAAACGAGCGTTCGGAGTTGTGTAAAAAGTGACGGACACGCAAAAAAGCCCCGAAACGAGAGGTTTCGGGGCTGGTTCGGCGATGCGGCGGTGCCGGAAAACGGCGGCGCTATACGTTTTTATACTTTGTAGCCGTTTCTGAGCAGCTCTTCCCGCGAGTTGCGTTTGGAGGCTTGGACGGCGGCTTTGGCCTCCACGTAGTTGCCTTCCGTTAAGTGACGGTAAATTTCGGCGTAAAGCTTCTTGCCCGTGTAGGGGCGGTTCGAGCCTTCGGTCGACCGATAGGCGACGACGACGTACAGCACTTTGTCCTTGTAGCGGTCGAACGTCTCCATGATGCTGCGGTTGCCGATCGTGGAGAGCAGCGTTCTCATGAACATAAGGCCCGATTCGTAATACTCGCGGTGCATCTTGCGCTCGCTGGCTTCGATCAACTGGTCCAGATAGTAACGCAGGCGTTCGAAGTCCGGCTCGTATTGATCCTGCTCCATGCGTTCCAGCACGAACAAATAAAGCGCGTTCAACAGATCGAACATATCGTACAATTCCTTGACGTCGATTCCCTTGACGAGGATCCCGCGCTTGACCAGCGTTTCCAGGAATCCTTCCTTTTCCAGCTGCATGACGGCGGCCCGGACGGGCGTCCTGCTCATGCCGAGCCCGCTCGCGAGCTCGCTCTCCGAGAGCAGTTGGCCGGGCAGGTACTGACCGCCGAGCAGCCGCTGCCGGAGTTCCTGGTAGGCGACTTCGGCGAGAGGCAGGTCGGGCATTGAGGCAATCTCCTTTGAATCGTTACCGATCATGATATCCATTTAGTATATCTTGTCGATCGGCGGCGGGCAATGCAGCTGTTTGTTAACGCCTGGCGTTCAAAATAGGCCGAAGCGTTTCTTGCATACGTTTTTGCGGTCCGCGCGCAGGAGCTCGTTGACGCCGGCTGCCTCCAGCTTTTCGAACAACGCCTCCGGACCTTGCTTCAGCTTGAAGTCCATCTCCTCCTTGTACAGCGGGAGCAGGCTGAAGAAATGAACGTCCTTGCCGGGAGCTGCCGCGAGCGTGAAGAATTCCTTGGCCGATGACACCGTGGACGGAACCGACAAGATCATGCCGGATAGCTTCGTGTTGTCCGCATATGGCTCGGCCGGGTCGCCGTTCGGGATCGTGTGGGCCAGGTACAGCCAGGTATTGTATTGATGAGGTAGCCGGGCAAGCGATTTTAACATACGGACGGGCCAGTAATGGTCCTCGTCCCTAAAGGCGGCTTCGGACAAGGGCCAGTTGGAAGGGAGGCACAGCAGGAGTTCGGCATAGCGGTACGCCTCCGCTCCTTTTGGGACCGTCATCGGCCGCAGGCCCATACCGCAGGTGACGAGCGTGTAGAAATTCCGGCTGGGCGTCGGTGCGACGATAAGGATGTCGAGGTGGACGTGTTCGGAGACGATCTCATGAAAGACGTTCTGCACCGGGCCGATGTGGGTCTCGACATGCTGCGTGACAAGCGCAAGATAATCGGCGTCTTCCTTGGCGGGGACGGGCGGGCTGTCTTGGGATTCATGTCGATAGATGATACTGCCGGCGGCGGATACTTCTTCTTTGCGCATATAAACCTCCGAATTTATAATGGATAAATAATGTAAATATATCGGATTTTTGAATGCGTTACATAATAGAAAAGCAGGAAGTGATTCCAAAAATGCTTTTAAGAGGACGTACCTGCCCTTTTCCGATGAGCTGGAAAGGCGACTATTGTTCGTGGAGAATGCGCGGGGTGAGGCGGTCGGTACCATCATGTGCTGGTGGGACTACACGGGAGGAAGACGAGATCCGTCCATTCACTGGTTCGCGGTCAAGCGCGCGTGTCAGGGGAGAGGTCTGGGGAAAGCGCTGGTGGCAGCTTGTTTGTGAGAAATGATAGGCTTGGAAGGCAATCTCAGCATCTACCTGCATACCCAAACCTGGAGCTATAAAGCCGTGCGGCTCTATAGCCGGTTCGGATTCGAGATCGTACGCGGCGAGACCTTCGCTTCTTACCGGAACGACTATGACCGGGCGATGCCGATTTTGGACGCGCTGCTGAGGCCAGAGGGGGAGTAGCTATCCGCGAAGGGCGCCGCACCGCATGATGTGCTTTCGCACGAAAGCACATGGCCCGCGAAGGGCGCCGCATCGCATGATGTGCTTTCGCACGAAAGCACTTGGCCCGCGAAGGGCGCCGCATTGCATGATGTGCTTTCGCACGAAAGCACATGGCCCGCGAAGGGTGCCGCACCGCATGATGTGCTTTCGAACGAAAGCACATGGCCTGCGAAGGGCGCCGCATCGCATGATGTGCTTTCGAACGAAAGCACATGGCCCGCGAAGGGCGCCGCATTGCATGATGTGCTTTCGCACGAAAGCACTTGGCCCGCGAAGGGCGCCGCGTCGCATGATGTGCTTTCGAACGAAAGCACATGGCCCGCGAAGGGCGCCGCATCGCATGATGTGCTTTCGAACGAAAGCACATGGCCCGCGAAGGGTGCCGCATCGCATGATGTGCTTTCGCACGAAAGCACTTGGCCCGCGAAGGGTGCCGCGTCGCATGATGTGCTTTCGAACGAAAGCACATGGCCCGCGAAGGGCGCCGCATCGCATGATGTGCTTTCGAATGAAAGCATATGGCCCGCGAAGGGCGCCGCATCGCATGATGTGCTTTCGCACGAAAGCACTTGGCCCGCGAAGGGCGCCGCATCGCATGATGTGCTTTCGTACGGCAGCACTTAGCGCATTCGTGTCTTCCCGATAAAAATCAAAGCCTCGATCCCCCGCTCGCGTCGATCAGCTGGCCCGTCACCCAGCGGCTGTCCGGGGAAGCGAGGAACGCGGCGATGTCGGCGACGTCCTCGGGCTGGCCCCATCGGCCGAACACCGAGAGCCCGGCGGCAAACGCCCGTCCTCCGGGGTCCTGCAGCGTCTCTGCGTTCATGTCGGTGTCGATGATGCCGGGCTGGATGGCGTTGACCCGGATGCCGCGGCCACCAAGCTCTTGCGCCAGGTTCAGCGTGAGCGTGTTGATCGCGCCCTTGGACACGCTGTATCCGAGCAGGTTCGGCAGCGGAATCCGCGTCACGGCGGAAGACAGATTAATGATGCTGCCGCCGTCGTTCATGCGCTTCAGCGCCTCCCGAATGACGAGAATCGGCGCTTTGACGTTGATCCCCAGCACTTCGTCAAGGGTTGCGGCGGTCGTATCCTCGATACCGAGCTGTTGGCCGATCCCCGCGTTATTGACCAAAATATCAAGCCTGGTGCCTGCCGCCGGCCCGTCCAAGCGTCCGTCGAACTCCTCGAACAAGGCTTCGATGCCGCCGGCACAGACAAGATCGGCGCCGATGGCGAAGGCCAAGCCGCCGCCTGACCGGATCTCGCGCACGACGTCCTCCGCCAGCTCCCGATTGCTCCCGTAATGCACCGCGACGGTCGCCCCATCCGCGGCGAGGCGCAGCGCGATGCCCCGGCCGATTCCTCTGCTCGCCCCCGTTACCAATGCGACCTTACCGTTCAGTCTCGCCATATTCGATCAGCTCCTTCTCTTTTTTACAAGACCAGTTATAGCACGAGGCCTCCTTTGCGATGTTGCGCTTCTATTCGAACGACCGGACGATCGCCTTCGGTTGAATGGCTGATGACGGTTAAGGCTGATAGAATGGGATAACAGCACAGCAACCCCGAAGGAGGAGACACGAATGAGCGAACGAACGCAAGCGGAAATCGTACCATGGTCGGCGGGCCATCTCGAGCTGCTGCATTATATGAACGCGCCGGAGATGACAGCGCATCTGGGCGGACAGGAGACCGAGGCGCAGATCGCGGAGCGTCACGAGCGTTATATGCGGATAGCCGGGAAAGGGACGGGCCGCATGTTCGCCGTCGTCCTGCTCCCTGGGCGCGAGCCGGTCGGAACCGTCGGCTACTGGGACCGGACGTGGGCCGGAGAACAGATCTATGAGATGGGCTGGGGCATACTGCCTGCCTATCAGGGTAGAGGTCTTGCGACATACGCCGTCGCGAAGACCATTGAACATGTGCGCGCGCAGGGCGCCCGACGTACCATTCATGCGTTCCCGGGTGCCGGCAACCCTGCGTCAAATGCTGTCTGCCGCAAGCTCGGCTTTACGCTGCTCGGGGAATGCGAATTTGAATATCCGCCGGGCAGCTGGATGCAGTGCAATGATTGGCGGCTGACGCTCTAAGGGATCATAGAGAAACGTCTGTCCCTGGATAACGTCCGATCGAAATCGTAGGAGGAACCTCGAGTGACGCTGAAAATCGCCTGCCTGCATGCGCATGAGTCGAATATTGCCTACATCAACAGAATTCGCTTGCCCGAAGGACTGTCGTTGTCGTGGGTCCATTACGTCGATCCGGGGCTGCTCGCCCGCCGAGGGTCGGACGCATCGTTTACGGACGAGCAGGCCGGAACGCATGTCCTTGAACAGCTGGAATGGATGGCGAAGGCCGGCGCGGACGCGATCCTCGTGACCTGTACGAACTATATCGCCCTGCTCGACGACGCGCGGCTGGCGGTCAAGCTGCCGATTCTCAAAATCGACGAGCCGTTTTTCGAGGAGATCTGCCGGCACGCCGGCCGTCAGGCGCTGCTCTTCACGAACCCGGCGACCGTCGAGGGAACGACGAGCCGCTTGTACGACTATGCGGAGGGGAATGGCTATGCGCGCCCGCAGATCGAAACCGTCGTGCTGCCGGAAGCGTTCGACCTCATCATGCGCGGGCAGCAGGAAGCGTATCAGGACGCCGTGGAGCGGGAGTTGCGGCGGCTCGTGGACACCGACCCGGCGAGGCCCGTCTTAGCCGCACAGCTGTCGATGGTCGACGCAGCCATTCGTACGGAGCATGCGCGGGGCATCCGGGTAGGCCATCCGATGCGTCCGCTCGAAGACGCGGTGGCGGAGCTGATCCTGGCTCTGGACAGGCAATAAGAGGAGCCGGCAATCGATAAGAAGCGCGCGTTTGATGGACATGCTACACTAGGCCATGCAAGTCCATTTTCGTTCCGAGGAGAGATGAACGTTGACTTCTCTTAACCTTTTTCTTAATCAGGAGCCGGTCGCCAAGGCCGAGATGCTCATTCGCAGGCCGGCGGCGGAAGTATTCGAAGCCTTCGTCGATCCGGCGGTCACGACGCGATTCTGGTTCACCAGGAGCAGCGGCAGGCTGTCTTCGGGCGCGCGCGTCCAGTGGGATTGGGAGATGTATGGCGCTTCTGCCCAAGTCGAAGTGGTAACAATCGAGCAGGACCGGCTGCTGGCGATTCGTTGGGGCGACGAAGAGAATGGCTTCACGAGCGTCGAGTGGACTTTTGAGCGTCGGGCGGAAAATGAAACCTTCGTTAGCATCGTGAACGCGGGGTTTCAGGGGGACGGGGATGCCAGGGTCGCACAGGCGCTCGATTCGACCGGCGGCTTCAACTTGGTGTTATGCGGGCTGAAGGCGCTGCTGGAGCGCGGCATCGCATTGAACCTCGTCGCAGACAAGGCGCCGGACGCTCACGTACGACCCTAACATCATAGGCACGCAGGCGCTTCAGGTCGGATACGACAATGAGGCGCCTATTTTGCGTTCATTCGTTTGCCGACTATATTGACAGTCGATATATCGCATTGTATTATACCGTTATACGATATATCGCTATACGATATAGATGCGATGCGATGCGATGCGGAGGAACGAACTTGGACAAAGCGAAGCAAATGCAAATGCTGCCGTTGACGGAGGCATTCTACTACATTCTGGTGACGCTCTGCGCGGAGCCGTCGCACGGTTACGGCATGATGCAGGAGGTCGAGCGGATGAGCGGCGGCCGGCTGAAGCTGGGGGCGGGTACGCTGTACACGGCGCTGAACACGCTGCAGGGCAAGGGACTCATCGAGCCGCATCCAGGTGCGGAGGGGGCGGACGCCCGGCGCAAGATGTACGCGATCACGACGGATGGGCGGACGGTCCTGGCGGCGGAGGTCGAGCGGCTGGAGGAGCTGCTCGTGGTCGGCAGGCAAGCGCTGAGCGGGGGGGATTAACGATGGCGCGGACGGAGAAAAGAAGGCATGCGTGGATGAGCTGGGACTACGAAAAGGAAGAACGTTGGTTGAACGAGCTGTCGGCCCAAGGGCTGCACCTCACGAAGGGAGGCGCGTTCAGCAGCGAATTCGAACGCGACGAGACGGTCCGGTACACCTACGGTCTCGACTATCAGGGCGGCCTCACCAAGAAAAACGGCAAGCTGGACGAATACATTGAGCTGTATCGGGATATCGGATGGGAGTACGTGAGCACGACCAGCGGCATCTGGCATTATTTCCGAAGGCCGTGGGAGCCGGGAGAAATGCCGAAGCTGTATACCGACCGGGAGTCTCTCGTCGAGCACTATAAGAAGATCCAGCGCGTGATGGCGGTGGTGCTGCTCGCGAATGTCGCGATTGTGCTTGCCAACTTCACGAATATCTTCTCCAGGCTCCATGGCGCGATGCGATGGGGAGTCGGCGTGCCGGTGATCGTCGTCTATGCAAGCTTATTCGCCCTGCTCGGCTATGGGATCGCCAAAATGAACAAGAAAATCAAGGAGACCGGCGGGGGGAAGATATAGCTTCGCTTCGTTCTGACGAGTCGTACGCCGGCCTGCTATACTGGTGAGGAAGCGATCAAGCAAAGGAGCGGGCGACGTTGAAATTCAAAGCGACGGTTGAATTGAACGGCAAGACGGCGACGGGCATCGAGGTGCCGGCGGAAGCGGTCGAAGCGCTGGGTTCGGGCAAAAAGCCGGCGGTATACGCGACGGTCGGCGGGTATACGTATCGCAGCACGGTTGCGTCGATGGGCGGACGCTACATGCTGCCGCTGAGCGCGGAGCATCGCGGCTCCGCCGGCGTTGCGGCCGGCGACGAGGTCGAGGTGGAGCTCAAGCCGGATACGGATCCGCGCGAGGTGAAGGTGCCGGACGATCTGGCAGCCGCGCTTGCGGGAGCGCCCGAGGCGCGCGCTTTTTTCGACGGACTCTCGAACAGCAACAAGAGCCGCGTCGTCCTCTCCGTCGAAGGCGCCAAGACCGAAGAGACGCGCCTGCGCCGTATCGACAAGGCCGTGCAAGCGCTGAGCGAAGGTAAAACCGTATAAGGGGGACTATGAGATGAGCGGCATTATCGCAATCACGGGCGCTTCGTCCGGAATCGGGCTGGCGACGGCGCTTAAGCTGGCGCAAGAGGGTTGGATCGTATACGCGGGAACCCGCCATGTCGAGCGGGACCGGGAGCGTTATGCCGGACAGGACAACCTGCATTGGGTCGAAATGGAGGTCACGGACGTCTCCTCGCTGGAGGCCGCTTTTGGGTTGATCGAACGGGAGCGGGGCTCGCTTGACGTGCTGTTCTGCAATGCGGGCTTCGGATTCCTCCGCGCATTGGGACAAGCCGATCCGGCAGATATCCAGCGGGTGTTCGACACCAACGTCTACGGCGTGATGCACACGATTCGGGCGGCGCTGCCGCTGCTCCGCCAAGCGGCGAACGGCGGCTATATCATCGCCACCTCGAGTGTCGGCGGGCTGGTCGGACAGCCGCTCAACGAGATCTATTGCGCCAGCAAGTTTGCGGTGGAGGGACTGCTGGAGAGTCTGGCGACATACTACAAGCCGACGTTCAACATCGACATCACGCTGCTGGAGCCGGGCGCGATCGCGACGCAATTCGTCGGAACCGTGATGGAGCAGGTCAACGCGACGGGCGGCATTCTCGACGACGAGTACAAGCCGGTCGTCCAGCGCTACCTGGACGGATTCGCGAGCCGTAATTCCGTGCCGCAGACAGCGGAATCGGTCGCGGACGTCGTGGGCGGGCTGCTGCGCCTGGAGACCAAGCCCCTGCGGATCCGGACCTCCGAGGCCGCCGAGACGTTCGCGCGCTTCAAGACCAGCCAAGATCCGACGGGACTCGAAGGCATGCTGAACACGCGGAAAATCCAACTGAATCTATAAGGCGCGCTGCGCCGCAAGCCGGCTCGCGAGAGCCGGCTTCTTTGCGCTTTTGGCGATCAGACTATACCACCGGCGAATTCCGCAAGGTTGGGCCCATTCATGAACGGAGCATCGCAGACGGCAGAGAAGGAAGCGAGAGAGAAGGAGTCCTGCTTGCCATCCAGGCTAGGGCGACGGCGAATCGTGGACAGGCATGCGCGCGTTGGCTTATCGGGGGCTCTTCGGAGGCTTAACGGTTGCTCTTCGGGCGTTTTGCGGGTTGATAACTGCATTTATACATTTATTTTCTGCCGACCCGCGATAGGCGATATAATACCTGCAAATATGCATTTAAATTCAAAGCACAAGCCGGAAATGAGGCGGATGGAGGAAATTAAATGCACTTTTGCAGCTATCCTGTCCAAAAGGGCCGAGATTGGCGGAAATAGATGTATATTTGCAGGCGTTGCAGCGAACGGTCGACGCGACCGACGATCTGCCACCCATCGGAAGAACTGTCGGATGTGCTATTCATAGGCGGGCGGCGCCGATCCGACTGCTAGCGATTGCGGGTTGGCGGATGTACGCGTTTGCGTATAAGATTAGAAAAAACGAACCAAGCAGGTGAACGGCATGCCGCGGCTCTCTTCTTTGCTCGCACTCGGACGATCCGCCCTCTCGCTGCGGCGGTTGTCCATCAAGCGGCGGCTGCTGGCCGCCTTTCTCATCACCTCTCTGCTCCCCGTCGCCGTCGTGGCGATCTACTCCAACCAGAAGTACGAGGCCTCGATTACGGACAAGCTCAGCGCTTCGTCGACGCAGGTGCTCGATCAGCTCGCCCAGAACACGACGCGCGAGCTCGAGCAGTACGAGACGCTGAGCGAGACGATCATCATCAGCAAGCTGATTCAGGGCGGCCTGCCCAAGTTTTCGAAAATGGCCGACATCGAGAAGAGCGAGCTGCGCACCCGGATCAAGGACGAGCTCGGGCAGCAGATCTTCAGCATAAGCAACCTATCGAACGTCATCGTGCTGACCAACGACGGCCAGTCGATGTTCGATCTGGGCTTCGAACTGTACCCCGAGACGCGGATCCGCGAGCTGACGGCGCTGGTGGCGGACAGCAAGAGCAATGCGTACTGGACGGGCATCCGCAACAACCGCGGTTCCAGCCGGATCGCGCTCAGCCGGCGGATTTTCGCCGAGAATAACCTGAACCGGCAGATCGGCTACCTGATCATCGTCATCGACGAGAAGGTGTTCTCCCGCAACACCTACGAGTCCGTGGATCTGGGGGAAGGAAGCTCGATCTACCTGTCGGATGCCGCCGGCGTCGTCGTCTCTTCTCTCTCTCCCGCGATCGGACAAGGCTCTCTTTACCAGGAAAAGGTGTTCGAAGGCGTCAAGGACCGCAGGCAGGCGTCCCGCGCGGCGCGGGCCTTCTATGCGGATGTCGGCGGTCAGCGCACGCTCGTGACCAGCTCGTACATTCGGTCGGCGGACTGGTACCTGGTCGGGATGATTCCCCGATCGTTCCTGGTCTCGGAGCTGTCGGTGCTGCGCCACAACGTCGTGCTCATCTGCTTCTTGATCCTGCTGCTCGCAGGCATGCTCGCAATGTGGATCTACATCAGCATCAGCGGTCCCGTGCGCAAGCTGCTGCAATACGCGAACCAGGTGCGGATGGGCCAGCTGCAGCAGAAGATCGGGCCTTCGTATCCCGACGAGATGGGCATCCTCGCGGAGACGATCGACCGCATGGTCGGACGGCTCAAGGAGCTCATCTACCAGGTCGAATCGGAGCAGCAGGCCAAGCGGGACGCGGAGCTCGCGATGCTGCAGGCGCAGATCAATCCGCATTTTTTGTTCAACACGCTGAACTCGCTCAAATGGAGCGCGATGCTGGGCGGCAACGACGCCGTCTCCCAAGGCATCGCGTCGCTGTCCGAGCTGCTGCGCAACACGATCCTGGTCAAGGAGGAGCTCATCCCGCTCGACCGCGAGCTGGACAATCTGACGCACTACGCGACGATCCAGCGCATCCGCTACGGGGACTCGTTCGAGCTTGCGCTCGCGATCGAAGACGAGCTGCGCGATTGCCTCGTGCCGAAGTTCATTTTGCAGCCGATCGTGGAAAATTCGATTTTGCACGGAGGCGGCGACGAGGGGCGGAGCGTGCGGATCAAAGTGACCGGCGAGCGGGACGGAGCGCGGGTGCGGATCCGGATTCGGGACGACGGGAAGGGTTTCGATGCGGCGGAGGCGGGCGCGCGCGGCACGACGCATGCCAAGCTGTCGGGCATCGGCATCGGAAACGTGGACGAGCGGATTCGCTTGCACTTCGGCGCCCCGTACGGGCTGACGACGGTGAGCGTCGTGCAGGAAGGGACGGAGACGACGATCGTACTGCCGATCGTGCTGAAAGGAGAGAGGGACGATGTACAAGATTCTGATCGCGGATGACGAGATGATCGTGAGGCATGCGGTCAAATCGATGATCCGCTGGGACGACGGCCGCTTCGAATACGTCGGCGCCGCCGCGAACGGCCGCGCCGCGCTGGAGCTGGCGCGGGACGGCCGGGCGGATATCGTCATCACGGATATCAAGATGCCGGAGCTCGACGGCATCGGGCTGATCAAGGCGCTCGCGTCGGAAGGCTTCGGCGGGGAAGTGCTCGTGCTGAGCAACTACAACGACTTCGACCTCGTCCGGGAGGCGCTGAAGTGCGGCGCGCACGACTACATGCTCAAGCTGACGCTGAAAAGCGAGAGTTTTATGGAGGCGCTCGGCGAGATCGCGGCCAAGCTTGACGCGCGCAGGGGCGTTGCCGGCGGGGCGGCGAGCGGCGCGCATGGCGCGGAGGCGGGAGCGCAAGCAGGCACGGATCGGGCGTTGGGGGACCGGGAGCAGGCTGGGACGGAGCGGGAGCGCGCGGCCAAGATTAAGACCTGGCTCGCCGCGTTGGACGCGGAGGCGCGGAGCGAAGCGGACGGCGGCGGCCTGCCAGGGGAAGCGGATGCGGGCGTCTCTGACGAACTCTGGCGGGACAAGGGCGAGCGCGTGCTGGCCTTCCTCGTCCGGCTGCGGGAGGAGGAGCCCGCGAGGCCGGAGGGCGAACGCTTCGCGGACAAGCTGGGCGATCTCGCGGACAGCTTGTTCCCCGGCCGCAGGTGGGCGCATGCCGTCCGGGCCGACGACGGCTGCTTCGTGCTCGCGGCAGGGTATTCGGCCGCCCAGGCCGTGCCGGAGGCGGGGGATGCGGCACGGCGGATCCAGAGTTTGTGCGCGATGTATTACAACGCGCACACGCAGGTCGTGTTCGCCGAGCCGGCGTCCGATGCGGGAGCGCTGCTTGCGCAGCTGCGCGGCTGCCGGCGCGCGGAGCAGCTGCTGTTCTATGCGCAGCTCAGCGCGGCGGGGTTGTCGAACCGGACGCTGCCGGCCGAAGCGGACGACGAGTACCGCCGGGCCGAAGCGAGCCTGCGAGAGTCGGTGCGGGCCAAGCCGCAGGCGGGCTCGACCGATCTGTGGGTCGAGGGGGCGCTGCGGTTGATCGAGACCGCTGCCGAACGGCGCATCGCCGCCCGCGTGCTGAAGCGGTCGCTTGGCGGAAGCGTGCTCGGGCTCGCCAACGCGCAAGGCTTCGGCATCCGCGGGGACTGGGACGAAGCGCCTTGGCTGGCGCGCGTGTCCGCCGCAGCGACGGATACGCAGCTCAAGGAGGCGGTGCGTGAGCTGGCGGAGGATGCGGCCGAGCAGACGGAAGCGAAGCGGGACGCGTATCCGGCCGTTCGGGAAGAAGTGCGGCAGGCGCTCCGGTACCTCGAGGACCGGTACGCGGAGCGGCTCGCCATCGCGGACGTAGCCGCGCATGTCGGCCTGTCCGAGCCCTACCTGTGCCACGTCTTCAAGGCGGAGACGGGCCGCAGCTTGCTGACGCACCTGAACGAGGTTCGGATGCTGAAGGCGCACGCGCTGCTCGAGACCGGCCGCTACCTCGTGAAGCAGGCGGCGGCCGAAGTCGGCATCCACGATCCGTTCTACTTCAACCGCCTGTTCAAGAAGCGCTTCGGCATCGCGCCGAAGAACGTGAAGCCGGCGGACTGAGCCCGCTGATAGAAGAAGGAAGAGCGGTTCCGCGCCACTGAGCGCCGCCGTAGCTGAAGTGGAAATTCGGCAAATCGAGGCGCACTGCCGATGATCCATCCGCGCGGCGCTCCGACGTCCCTGCACTGTGGAGCGTCATTCGCAGGCCAAGCCTATGTCAGCTTTAAGCGGTTGCAAACCTGGACGATTTTAAGATTACGCTTTCATGCAAATCTCCATGTCACGGAACGCGACATGCGAACTCCATAATATTCTCCATGCTTCTCATTCGAATCGTTCATATGGCGGCTGCCCCCATGCACGTATAATGAAGCCATCTCATCCGAGGGGGTCCAGAAATGAGTACAAAGAAATGGTTGACCGCCGTAGGCGCGTCGGCGCTGGCGGTGTCGATGCTGGCAGCTTGCGGCTCGAATGGCAATAATGGCAACGGAAACGCCAATGGTTCAGCTTCGCCGAGTGCCGGCGCGCCAGCAAATGCAAGCGCATCCGCAAGCGCCGGCGAATCCGCTTCGCCGAGCGCGGCCGGCACCAAGACGTTCGAGAATACGGAGCTGAACATCGCCGTTTTCCAGGGCGGTTACGGCCGCGAGTACTGGGACCGGATCGCCGAAGACTTCATGAAGGACTATCCCGGCACCAAAATCAACATTACCGCGAGCCCGAAGATTGCCGAGCTCGTCCGCCCCAAGGCGGTCGCCGGCAATCCGCCCGACTTCCTGTACATGGCTGGCGGCGACAACGTGCCGTTCCTCAACGGCCTGATCAAGGACAACGCGCTCCTCGACCTGACCGATCTATTCAACGAGCCGGCCGCGGACGGCGGCGCGCCGCTGAAGGATAAGATTCTCCCGGGCGTGCTCGAATCCCGCGCCATGTCGCCGTACGGCGACGGCAAGGTGTACCTCGCGCCTTACAACTTCGGCGTCCTGGGCTTCTGGTATAACAAGGACCTTGTCGACAAGAAGGGCATCGAGCTGCCGAAGACGTGGGACGACTTCTTCGCCGCGAACGCCACGGCCAAGGGAAACGGCCGCGCGCTGTTCACCTACCAAGGCCTGTATCCGGGCTACCTGGAGCAGATCATCGTGCCGTCCATCTATAGCTACGGCGGACAAGAAGCGCTCGACCAATTTTTCAACTATGACCCGCAGTTCTGGAAGAGCGAGACGTTCAAGAAGGTATGGGGCATCCTCGAACGCATCGCGACGGACGACAACGCCCTCATGAAAGGCACGGTCGCGCTCAATCATACGCAGGCGCAGACTTCGTTCCTGCAGGGCAAGGCAATGTTCATCCCGAACGGCACGTGGTTCGAGGACGAGATGAAGGACGCGCCGCGCGAGGACGGCTTCCAATTCGGCTTCCTCGGCGTGCCGTCCGGCCAAGCGGGCCAACCGCCGCTCGCGATGACCAACGTCGAGCAGATCGCGATCCCGGCCAAGGCGAAGAACCCCGAGCTGGCCAAGGAATTCCTGCGCTACCTGTACACCGACAAGAGCGTCCAGCTGAACGCGGAGACGTCCAAGGGCGTGCTCGCCGTCAAAGGCGCGCCGGACCTCGGCAAGTCGTTCCTTTCCGAGACGACGTATAACGTCTACAAAGCCGTCGACGGCGGCATGGTGGCCGTGAACGGCACGTTCAAGGCCGTCGCCAAGGGCAGCAAGTACAATCCGTCCGACGAAGTTTACAAGCCGATCTCTTCCATCATGAACAAGCAGAT
This sequence comes from Cohnella sp. GCM10012308, assembly GCF_042649185.1. Lineage (NCBI taxonomy): Bacteria > Bacillati > Bacillota > Bacilli > Caryophanales > Paenibacillaceae > Cohnella > Cohnella sp. GCM10012308. Next base: position 120,984 of record NZ_JBHRYU010000003.1, on the reverse strand, counting down.
GACCATCGACCAGTACGGCGACAAGCTGTTCAAGATCTACGAGGACATTCAGAAGGAGCTCAAGGCCAGCGGCGGCGAATGACCGTCCGGCACGACCGACTCCTGAAGAAGCAGGAAGGCCTGCCGCGTTCGACCGGCGGGCTTTCCCCGTTCTTGGGAGCAGAAAGGAAGGGATTCGGACATGACGATGAAAATGAGACGTGGCTGGTTCATCGCGGCCTGCCTTCTCCCGGGGCTCGCGATGTATCTCCTGTTCAAAGTATATCCGGCCGTGCAGGTGTTCCAGAAGTCGCTGTACCTCTGGACAGGCGTGGCCGACAAGCCGAAGTTTATCGGACTGCAGAACTTCCGGGATATGTTCCATGACGACGCGTTTTTGCTGTCGGTGCGCAATACGGGGCTGCTTATGCTGGTCGTCCCGGCCGTCACCTTGCTAATCGCGCTCGTCAACGCTTCGATCCTCACGCAGAGCAAGCTGCGCGAGCGGGGCTTCTACCGCACGGTCTTTTTCTTCCCCAGTATCCTCTCGTTCGTCGTTATCGCGATTTTGTGGTCGTTCATCTACCACCCGACGATGGGCTTCGTCAATTCGGGCCTCGAGATGCTCGGTCTCGGCGACTGGGCGCTGCCGTGGCTCGGCGATCAACGCACGGTGCTATGGGCGCTGGCGGTCACGCTCGTCTGGCAGGCGGCCGGCTACTACATGGTCATGTACATGGCGGGCATCGACAGCATCTCGCCAGACCTGTACGAGGCGGCATCGATCGACGGCGCGACGGCATTTCAAAAGTTTTTCCACATCACCGTCCCAATGCTCTGGGAGATCATCCGCGTGACGATCATCTTCAGCATCAACGGCGTTCTCACGATCAGCTTCGTGCTCGTCGCCGTCATGACGGCCGGCGGTCCCGACCGGCATTCGGAGGTCGTCATGACCTACCTGTACGGGCAGGCCTTCACCAATTCCAACTTCGGCTACGCGATGGCGATCGGCGTGTTCATCTTCGTCGTCTCGATCCTGCTGGCCTTCATCAGCAATCGCCTGACGCAAAGGGGGTCCCACTAAATGGCCGGCTACTCCGCAACCCCTGCATCTCCCGCATCTCCCGCTGCCTACGCACAGGCGCGCAAGCCCGGTTTCTCCTTCGGACGGCTCCTGCTTCGCGTTTTCCTGATCGTCCAGGCGCTCGCCGTCGTGTACCCGATCCTGTGGAACGTGCTCGCCTCCTTCAAGACGAACGAAGAAGTTATGGAGAGCCCCTGGAGCCTGCCGACCTCGCTGCAATGGGATAACTACTCCCGGGCCTTCAAGGCCGCGCGCATCGGCGACTACATGTTCAATTCGGCGTTCGTCGTGATCCTGTCGATCGCGATCCTGCTGCTGGCCGCCATGCCGACCGCCTACGTGCTTGGCCGCATGCGGTTCCGGGGGCGGGCGTTTCTGACCAACTTCTACATGGCCGGCCTGTTCATCGGCAGCGTCTACATCATCGTGCCGCTGTTCATCCTGATGAACCAGATGCACATGCTCGACAGCCGCTTCTGGCTCAGCGCGGTCTACGCGACGGGCACGCTGCCCTTCGCCGTCTACCTGATGACCGGCTTCATGAAGGCGATCCCGCACGACTTCGAGGAAGCGGCGATGATCGACGGCTGCGGCTACTTCGGCACCCTGTTCAAGGTCATTCTGCCGATGACGCGCCCGGCGATCATCACGCTGTTCGTGTTCAGCTTCTTCGACTTCTGGAACGAGTACGTGCTCGCCATGACGCTCATCACCGACGACGCCAGGAAGACGGTGCCGATCGGCCTCTCCAACCTGATGCAGATTCAGCAGTTCGCGACCGACTGGGGCTCCTTGTTCGCGGCGCTCGTCATCGTGCTGATTCCGACGGTCATCGTCTACGGCCTGCTGCAGAAGAAGCTGACGGAAGGTATGATGATGGGCGGCGTCAAGGGCTGATTGCAAGGCGGCAAGATGGTAAACTGTTGTCGATAAACGAAAAGAGGTGTGCGATGGCGACATTTACAGTATCGGGCGATCAATTCGCGTACGAGGGCCGTCCGGTCAGACTGCTGTCCGGCGCGATCCATTACTTCCGGGTCGTGCCCGAATATTGGCGGGACCGGCTTCTGAAGCTCAAGGCGTGCGGGCTCAATACGGTCGAGACGTACGTCGCCTGGAACGTCCACGAGCCCGAAGAAGGAAGCTTCGTCTTCGACGGCATCGCGGACCTGGAGGCGTTCGTCCGGCTCGCCGGAGAATTGGGACTGCACGTCATCGTGCGGCCGAGCCCTTATATATGCGCGGAGTGGGAGTTCGGCGGGCTGCCGGCATGGCTGCTCGCGGACGACAACATGCGGCTGCGCTGCTATGACAAGGCGTACCTGGCCAAGGTGGACGCCTACTTCGACGAGCTGCTGCCGCGGCTGCGTCCGCTGCTCTGCACGAACGGCGGTCCGATCGTCGCGCTGCAGGTCGAGAATGAATATGGAAGCTACGGCAACGACAAGGCGTACCTCGAATACGTGCGGGACGGCATGATCGCGCGCGGCATGGACGTGCTGCTGTTCACGTCGGACGGCCCGGAGGACCACATGCTGCAGGGCGGCATGATCGACGGCTTGTTCGCGACCGTCAACTTCGGCTCAAGGGCGGCAGAGGCGTTCGCCAAGCTGCGCGAGTACCAACCGGAGGGGCCGCTCATGTGCATGGAGTTCTGGAACGGCTGGTTCGACCACTGGATGGAGCCGCATCAGTCTCGCCCGGCTTCCGAGGTAGCGGATACGCTGGAGGAGATGCTTGGCGAGGGCGCTTCGGTCAACTTCTACATGTTCCACGGCGGGACGAACTTCGGCTTCCTGAACGGAGCGAACCACATCGCGCGGTACGAGCCGACCGTGGGCAGTTATGACTACGACACGCTGCTGAGCGAATCCGGCGAGCCAACGGCGAAGTTCTATGCGGTGCGCGAGGTGCTGGAGCGATATGCCGAGCTGCCGCCGCTTGAGCTGCCGGCGCCGCTGCCGAAACGGGCGTACGGCGAAGTGGCGATGACGGGGGCCGCGCCGTTGTTCGCGCAATTGGACGCGCTGTCGGCGCCGGTGCGGCGGCCGTGTCCGGAGCCGATGGAGAAGCTCGGGCAGGCGTACGGGTTTATCTTGTATTCGACGACGGTGAGGGGACCGCGCAGCGGCATGGAACTCGTCCTGCAGGAGGTGCGCGACCGCGCGCTCGTGTTCGCGGACGGCGCCTATATCGGGACCGTGGAGCGCTGGTCGCCTACGGGCATTCCGCTGGAGGTGCCGGCTGCGGGCATGCGGCTCGACATCCTCGTCGAGAACATGGGGCGCGTCAACTACGGCCCGCTGCTGCGCGACCCGAAGGGGATCACCTGCGGCGTGCGGCTGGGCAATCAGTTTTTGTACGATTGGGAGATCCGCTGTCTGCCATTGTCGGAGCTGGGCGGGCTGACGTTCGCGGCATCGGAGGCGGGAGCGGGCGGCCAAGCGTCGCATCGTGAGCAAGACCTGGGGCGGCAGGCGCCAGCTTCGTCGACGACCCGCGCTGGCGGGACGCAGCCGACATTTTACCGCGGCATCTTCCGCGTCGACGACCGCGCGGACACGTTCCTGCGCCTCGACGGTTGGACCAAGGGGCAGGCGTTCCTGAACGGCTTCAACCTCGGCCGCTACTGGGAAGCGGGTCCGACGCGCACGCTGTACATACCCGCGCCGCTCCTGCGCGAAGGGGACAACGAGCTCGTCGTGTTCGAGCTGCACGGCACGGCCGCTCCCGTCGCGACGCTGACGGACCGGGCGGACCTGGGCTAGCCGGCCAAACCAAGGAACCGCAAACCAAAGAACCGGCAAACCAAAGAACCGGCAAACCGAGGAACCGCCAGACCGAGCAACCGCCAAACCGAGCAACCGCCAAGCCAGGCAACCGCCAAACTAAGGAACCAGTCCAGCCGATTAACCGCCGCCGAGTAATCGCCAAACCAGCATCCGCAAGCGGACCGTAGTGCCGCTATTTTGCTGAATGAGGCCGATTGCGCGTATTCGCGGACTCAGCAGCCGTTATTTCGACTAACCAGCGGTTTTTAGCATGCTTTTCGACGTGATAGCGTCTCTCCAGTCCACATGGACGGCCGAAACGCCGCTAAATTGTAATATAGCGGACGCTGAGTCCGCCGGAATAAATGTTGGTTGAGACAATTGAGGCACAATGACGCAAATTGACCCACATCTACATGCATCTCGCACCTACTCCATCGCCGACGGACCGTAGGGCCGCTATTTTGCTGAATGTGGCCCATCGCACGTATCTGCGGACTCAGGAGCCGTTATTTCGAGTAACTAGTGGTTTTTGTGGCGGTTTTCGGCGAGATAGCGTCTCTCCAGTCCGCGTGGATGGCTGATACGTCTCATTCTCGCAAAATAGCGGACGCTGAGTCCGATGAGCTGCAGCGTCGAGCGCACGCCAGAACAAAATTATACCGAAGGGGGCAATCGGACATGCCCGTATCCGCTATCCAGGCCGCGCAGGTGCGGCCTTCTTCCCGTCAGCTAGCCTGGCAGGAGCTGGAGTTTTATGCCTTTATCCATTTTACGATGAACACGTTCACGGACAGGGAGTGGGGGGACGGGACCGAGGACCCGGCGCTGTTCGATCCTTCGGCGCTGGACGCCAGGCAGTGGGCCCGCGCCGTCAAGTCCGCCGGCATGAAGGGGCTTATCCTAACCTGCAAGCACCATGACGGCTTCTGCCTGTGGCCGAGCGCTTACACGGAGCACTCCGTGCGGCGCAGCCCCTGGCGCGATGGCGCCGGCGATCTCGTGCGCGAGGTCGCGGACGCCTGCCGCGAGGAAGGGCTGAAGTTCGGCGTTTACCTATCGCCGTGGGACCGGCACGAGCGTTCTTACGGCGATTCGCCCGCCTACAACGCCTATTTCCTGAACCAGCTGCGCGAGCTGCTCACCGGCTACGGCGAAGTGTTCTGCGTCTGGTTCGACGGCGCATGCGGCGAAGGGCCCAACGGCAAGCGCCAAGTCTATGACTGGGACGCCTACTATGCCTTGATCCGCGAGCTGCAGCCCGGCGCGGTCATCTCCGTCTGCGGCCCGGACGTGCGCTGGTGCGGCAACGAAGCCGGCCATACCCGGCCGTCCGAATGGAGCGTCGTCCCCGCTTCGATGCGGGACAACGAGAAGATCCAGGCCAAGTCGCAGCAGGCGGACGACGGGGGCGCCTTCGCGACCCGCGTCAACACCGAAGACGACGACCTCGGCAGCCGCGCCGTGCTCGCCCTGGCGGACGAGGCGGTCTGGTATCCCGCCGAGGTCAACACCTCGATCCGGCCGGGCTGGTTCTACCATGCGGCCGAAGACGACCGCGTGCTGACGCTCGCCCAGCTCGCGGACCTGTACGAGCGGACGGTCGGAGGCAACGCCTCCTTCCTGCTTAACATCCCGCCGGACCGGCGCGGCCTCGTCCACGAGCGGGATGCAGCGAGCCTCGCCGAGCTCGGCGCATGGCTGGCTGCCGTTTACGGCGACAACCTGGCGGCCGGCGCGACCGCGGCGGCATCCGCCGAAGCCGATCCCGAGCATGCCGCGTCCTGCGCCACGGACGGGGCGGCCGACACGCACTGGTGCCCGCCGGCGGGCACCGAGCAAGCCGCGCTCGAAATCGACCTGGGCACCGAGCGCAGCTTCGATCGCGTCGTGCTGCGGGAGCAGATCCGCGAGGGCCAGCGCGTCGAGCGCTTCCGCCTGGAGGCCTGGCGCGAAGAAGGCTGGCAGCCGCTCGCCGAAGGCACGGTCATCGGCGCCAAGCGGATCTGCCGCGTGGCCGCGACGAGCGCGCGTAAGCTGCGGCTACTCATCGACGAGTCCCGCTATCAACCGACGATCTCGGCGTTCGAGGTTTATAAAGCCGGCGAAGCCGCCCTGTCCTCCGTGTGAGGATAGGGGTTTTTCGCATCCATCGCATCCATCCGCTTTCCGAACGAGAGGAGCTTCGTTTATGAATCCGCCCAACCTGCTGCTGATTACCGTAGACCAGATGCGCTACGACTGCCTGAGCGCGCTTGGGCACCCGGTTATAGAGACCCCGAATCTAGATGCGATGGTTCGCAAAGGCGTGCTTTTTCCGAATGCCTATTCGGCTGTCCCGTCCTGCATCCCCGCCCGGGCGGCCATCATGACCGGCATGAGCCAGCGATCCCACGGGAGAGTCGGCTACCAGGACCAGGTGCCGTGGCGCTATCCGCACATGCTGGCGGGCGAGCTCGCGCAGGCGGGCTATCATACGCAGTGCGTCGGCAAAATGCATGTCTACCCTGCGCGCAACCTATGCGGCTTCCACAATATCGTGCTGCATGACGGCTATTTGCATCACAATCGGGACAAGCGCGACACCGCGTTCGCCGAGCACTACGACCAGGTAGACGATTACATGCGGTGGCTTCGGCGGGAAGCGGGCGCGGCGGCGGATCTGACGGACCTGGGGCTGGATTGCAACGCTTCGACCGTCGGCCGTCCCTGGCATCTGCCCGAAGCCTTGCATCCGACGAACTGGTGCGTGACGGAGTCGATCGACTTTCTCCGGCGGCGAGACCCGTCGAAGCCCTTTTTCTTGTGGTCATCGTTCGTACGGCCTCATTCACCGCTCGATCCGCCGCAGACCTACTTCGACCTGTACAAAGATTTAGAACTGCCGGAGCCGCCGGTCGGCGACTGGGTAGACGAGGAAGCTGCCGAGCGAGTGGGCACCGCCGATCCGACGACGATCTTCGGCCGTCTGCCAAGGCGCAGGCTCGACCGGGCGCGCGCCGCCTACTACGGGCTGATCACGCATTTGGACGACCAGATCGGTCGGCTGCTGCAGGCGCTGGGCGAGTATGGCGTGCTAAGCGATACGCTCATCTTATTTACGTCCGACCACGGCGAGCTCATGGGGGACCATCATGCGTTTCGCAAGTCGCTTCCCTATGAGGGCAGCGCCAAGATCCCGCTCATCCTCTGGGATCCGAGCGGCCGGTTCGGCCTCCCGGCGGGCAGCCGCCCGGAAGCGGTCGTCGAGCTGCGCGACATCATGCCGACGCTGCTCGAAGCCGCGGGCGCGCCGATCCCGGAGGCCGTCGAGGGCGCGAGCCTGCTCGGACCGGCCAGAGGCGAAGCTGCGGAATGGCGCTCCTATCTGCACGGAGAGCACGCGTACGGCGACAGGTCCAACCACTTCGTGACGGACGGACGGGAGAAATATATTTGGTTTTCGCAGAGCGGCGAAGAACAGTTCTTTGACCTGACGGCCGATCCGGCCGAGCTCTTCGACATGGCCGACGATCCAGCGCGGGCAGACCGCGTGGCGTTGTGGCGGGAACGGCTCGTCCATGAGCTGGAGGGCCGGGAAGAAGGTTATGTTAAAGAAGGGCGATTGGTAGCGGGGCGCGCGCCGCGCGCCTGTCTGTCTCACATCCTATAGCCCAACGGAATCGGGGTATGCCATAATAAGCGTATGAATGAATGGCATCAAGCTAGTTGCCGATTCTCGCCGGTGAAAGGGTGAACGTCATGCGCGTCATTCCCGCTTCTCGAAGCAAGCAGTGGCTCTTCTGGGGCGCGATGTCCTGGCTGGCCACGACATTGCTGTTTTGGCTCGTGCGATTCGTTATTTTGGGGCAGCCTTGGACAACCGTGCACGCTTTCCGCTTTTTGTTGGTCGCGCTAGTCGTAAGCGCGTTCGCTGCTATATCCGGTTGGCTCGGCGCGCGGTGGCTCGCCCTGTCGACCCTGGCGGGAAACTTGCTCGGGCTGCTGTTCATGGCGTTCGCGTCGCGCGGCAATACGGGGTGGGAGGATCTCTCGAGCCTGCTCGTTTATCTGGAGCTGCTTGGGCTTGGATTGGTCATCGGCGTCGTGTTGGAGTTGGTGCTGTTGTTCGCGGGCAGGGCGGGACGTCGGCGCGGATGAGGGTCTGCGAACGCACCGCTCATATTTACCATTACCGTCAGGGAGAACCCTGGCGGTTTTTGCTGCGGCTTTGCGCAATATTATAGGGCCCCAGGTCGTCAAACCGCAAGCGATTAGTCGCCGCAGGGGTAGTCAATACTTGACGATGAAGGTAAGCTGGAGAAAAACGCGTCTTCACCGATCGGAGGAACCCGCATGTTCAGCCGACTGGCGAATATTCCTTGGCGCTCGATCCGGGTCAAGCTGGTGCTTGGCCTATTGGCCGTTACGCTGCCGCTGATCGCGCTGCTGATCTACAACAACCAATACAGCGTGAATGTCGTCCACAACCAGGTGGCAATGTCGAACGAAAATCTGATCCGCATTTATATGAAGCAGATCGACGGACAGCTGACCGAGGCCGAGCGGCACATGGTCGCCTTGCAGACGACGGACCCGAACGTGCAAGCGATGGGGGAGTCGGCTTCGGAGGACGCCTATATGCTGGCGAAAAGCGCGGTCTCGCGCAAGCTGTCTTCCGACCTGACCGTCTACCCGTATATCGACGGCTTCTTCGTCTACTCCACGGCCCGGCGGGATATCGTGGATGCATTCCGGGGCTCGTTCACCTATGCGGAGCTCGTCGCCATGCGCCAAGCGATGGAACAAAAGGTGGATGCGCTGATCTCCCACCCGGAGTATACGAATGCCGCATGGAAGACGGAGCGCATCGGAGGACCGTACCATCTCGTGCGCGTCTTCGGCGACGGCAATCTCTATATCGGCGCGTGGGTGAGGGTGTCCTCGCTGGTAGAGCCGCTCCGCAGCACGCGGGAAGGCGACGCGAGCGCGGTTCTCATGGTGAACGAGGCGGGCGAGCAGCTGTACAGCACTCAGCCGCTGGACGATGCGCAGCTCGACTTCTCGCGCGGATTCGACGACGGGTATTATTTGTCGGGTCGCGGCCATTCGCATCTCATCGTAGGCGAATCGTCGGGTAAAGGGGACTTCGGCCTTGCCGCGGCGATCCCGGACCGCTCGATCCTCGAAAACCTGCCGTATCTCAAGCGGGCGACGGCGATCGTCATCGCGCTAGCGGTGCTGATGCTGCCGCTCGGCTTCTGGTTCCTTCGCCAGCTGCTGCTGCTGCCGCTCCGCAAGATGGTCGCGGCCATGCGGCTGATCGGCCAGGGCAACTTCAGCATGCGCATGGAGGAGCGGCGGGCGCCGGACGAATTTCAGCTGGTCAATCAAACCTTTAACCTGATGATCTCCCAGATCGAGACGCTCAAGATTAACGTGTACGAGGAGCAGATCAGCAAGCAGCGCGCCGAGCTGAAGCAGCTGCAGCTGCAGATCAACCCGCACTTTTTCATGAACTCGCTCAACATCCTATATAACTTGGCGCAGGTCAAGCAGTATGGCCTCATCCAGGAGATGACGATGTCCCTGGTCCAGTACTTCCGTTATATGTTCCAGAGCGGCCGGTCGCTCGTGCTGCTTCAGGACGAGCTGGGCCATATCGGCAACTATTTGCGCATCCAGCGGATGCGCTTCGCCGGGCAGCTGGAATGCGCGATCCATGTGCCCGACTATCTCGGCGAGACGCGGATGCCTCCGCTTCTGCTGCAGACGATCGTGGAAAATACGATGAAGCACGCGGTCCGGGCGGATGGACGGACGACGCTGACGATCGAGGCCTCGCTGGACGATCTGGCCGAGCAGCCTATGGTGTGCCTGACCGTCCGGGACGACGGGCCGGGCTACTCGGAGGCGGCGCTGTCGAACTTCCGGTCCGGTAGCGTGCCGACGGACTTCGAGGGCGACCATATCGGCTTGTGGAACGCCCGCGAGCGCCTGCGCCTTCAGTACGGAGATCAAGCCTGGATGGCATGCTACAACGACGACCCGCACGGCGCGGTGACGGAGATCGCGGTGCCGCTGAACGCGAACGGGAAGGGGACGAAAGGCGATGCATACGCTCTTAATCGTAGATGACGAGCCGCTTGCGGTAGAGGGAATCCGCTCGGGCGTGGACTGGGCCGCAATCGGCATCGGCCGCGTGTTGACCGCGCACGGCGTGGAGCAGGCCAGGGCCGCGTTCGGCGAGGAACCGGTCGATGTCTTGTTGTGCGACATCGAGATGCCCCAAGGCTCGGGCCTGCAGCTGCTGGAGTGGGTGCGGGCGCACTACCCGAAGACGCAGACGATTTTCCTGACGTGCCATGCCGATTTTCAATACGCCAAGCAGGCGATTCAGCTTGGCAGCCTGGATTATCTGCTGAAGCCGATTCCCTATGCGGACCTGGAAGCGTCGGTGCGCAAAGCGCTGATTAAGTTCGACGAAGAGAGCGAGCTGAGCGAATTCAGCCAGTACGGCAAGTATTGGGTGCAGCATCAGCCGCTGCTCGTCGAGCGGTTCTGGCTGGACATCCTGAACCACGACATTCCGTCGCAGCCGGAGGCCGTGGCCAAAGCCGCCGAAGCGCGCAATATCCCGTACTCGGGCGAACTGGTTTTCGTCCCGGTCCTGATCCGGATTCGGAGATGGTACAAGGAGTTCTCCCTGCGCGACAAAAAAATATTGTCCTACGCGCTGCGCAAGTCCGCCGAGGAGCTCGTGATGGAGCGGCACGAGAGCGGACTGCTGCTCTCGCCGGCTGAGGAGACGATGCTGGCGGTCCTGGGCGGGGACGGCCGGGAAGCGGTCGACCCGCAGCGTCTCAAAGCATCCTGCGAAGCGTATATTGCGGCGTGTCCGCGGTATTTTTATTGCGACGTGGCTTGTTATATCGGCGAGCCTGCGCACGTTCATGAGATCGCGGACGCCTACCGGCGGCTGCTCGAGCGGGACGCGAACAACGTATCGTACGACAGCCGCGCGTTCCTTCCCGGCGAGCAGCCGGCCGACGCGCGCGCGCATTCGCTCCCGGATATGGGCGTCTGGGCGGTTCTGCTGAAGGAAGGCGCGCGGGACAAGGTGCTGCATACCGCCGAGATCTACATCGGCGAACGGCTGCGCGCCGGCGGACTGACGCCTTCGCTGCTCGGCGCGTTCGTGCAGGATTTTCAACAGACCGTCCATTACGTATTGCAAGTTAAAGGCATTCAGGCGCACCGGCTGCTCGGCGATCGCGATTCGTCCGAGCTGTACGCCCGCGCGACCCGGTCGGCGCAAGACGCGCTGGCATGGATCCGCCATGCGGTCGGCAAGGCGATGGACTACGCGGCGGCGCTCGAGCATTCGCCCAGCGTGGTGGAGCAGGCCAAAGCGTATATCCGCGAGCATCTGGACGCCGACATCTCCAGAGAGGACATCGCGGCGCACGTCTTCCTCAACCCCGACTATCTGACCCGCGTGTTCAAGCGGGACACGGGTCAGTCCATCTCGGACTACCTGCTGCAGCAGCGTCTCGACATCGCCGCCCAGCTGCTCGAGAACACGGACATGCCGGTCGGCGCCGTCGCGAGCAAAATCGGCTACGCCAACTTCTCGCACTTTTCGCGCATGTTCAAGAAGTACATGAACGCGGGGCCGGCCGAATATCGCCAGCAGCGCGCAGGAGGCCGGCAAGGCGAGGCACAAAGTCGGCAAAGTGACAGCCCGAGGTCGTGAGCGGAGCAGTGCCCGAGACAGCGCTTGCTTACAATAAAGACAGTCACCATTCAAGCAAAGCGGGGGGAACGAACATGAGCAAGAAAAATACGGCAGCGGCTTCGCTGCTGCTCGCGACGGCGGTAGCGCTGTCGGCGTGCGGCGGCAACAACGACGGCAACAACGCGGCGCCGGGCGGCAGCTCGGCGGCAAGCGGCAATCCGGCTCCGTCCGGCAGCGGATCGGCCGCGCCGAGCGGCAAGATGGAAGAGATCACCGTCACTTTTCCGATGATCAGCACCGTTATTCCGCAGATGCCGGCCATCGAAGCGGCGATCAACAAAATTTCGCAAGCCAAGATCAACACGACCGTCAAGCTGAAGGCAATCAGCTCGGGCGAATGGGTGCAGCAGACGAATCTGATGTTCACCAGCAACGAGACGATGGACCTGATGTACGTGAGCGGCGGCCTGTACAGCAGCATGGTCGCCAAAAACCAGCTGGTCGCGCTCGACGAGCTGCTCGGCCAATACGGCGATGGCATCAAGTCGTCGGTCGGCGCCGACTATATCAACGTCCCGAAGATCAAAGGAGCGGTCTACGCGGTGCCGTCCGTCCGCGACCTGGCGAGCAGCTACGGCGTAATCATGCGCAAGGACCTCGTGGACAAATACAACATCGACGTGGACGCGATCAAAACGCTCGACGACTTCGGAGCCGCTCTGAAGGCGGTCAAGGCGGGCGAGACTAACTTCGCGCCGCTTGTGCCGCCGGGCGTCAACATGTCTTTCCTGGACGGCTTCATGACTTACGACAATCTGGGCGACTCGCTGGGCGTGCTGCCGAACTACGACAACGATCTGAAGGTCGTCGATCTGTACGAGTCGGAGGAATACAAGGCGCTCGTGACGAAGTTTCGCGAGTGGTATCAGGACGGCTACGTACTTAAGGACGCATCGACGAACAAGACGTCGACGTTCGAGCTGCTCCGCTCCGGCAAGGGATTCGCCTACTTCGCCGCGATTAAACCGGGCATCGCCGAGCAGGAAGGGAAGGCCGCCGGCACCGAGGTCGTCGCCAAGGAGCTGACGCCCGTCATCGCGCGGACCGGCACCGTCACGGGCGCCATGTGGGGCATTCCCGTCAATTCCAAGCATCGCGAAGCGGCGATGAAGTTCCTCAACTTGATGTATTCGGACAAGGATATCGTCAACCTACTCGACTGGGGCATCGAAGGCGAGCACTACGCAAAAGTAGAAGGACAAGACGGCGTCATCAAGTACCCGGACGGCGTCGACGCCGCCAGCACGACCTACAACATGCCGCTCGGATGGATGTTCGGCAACCAGTTCCTGTCCTACACGATGGAAGGCGGCGACGCCGACATCTGGAACAAGATGGACGCGTTCAACAAGGCCGCGCAGCACTCCAAGGCGCTGGGCTTCGCCTTCGACGCGACGCCGGTCAAGACGGAGTTCGCTGCGGTGTCCAACGTCGTCACCCAGTATAAGCTGCCGCTCGAGACGGGCAGCGTCGATCCGGAAAAGGTGCTGCCCGAGTTCATCGCCAAGCTGAAGTCGGCGGGTATCGACAAGATCGTCGCCGAGAAGCAGAAGCAGCTGGACGAGTGGGTCAAGGCCAATCCGGCTCAATAGTTCATCGCACAATCGCGCATCCGTGCCCGGCCAATCTTGCATTGGCCGGGTTGTTTGCCGTTTCATCCGCCGCATCCGGACCGGTCCGGGCAGGTGGTCGGCAAAGCGCAAACCGGAAGTCGCCGCAGCGGTAGTGGGGGCGTTCGCCTCTCCGATACAATCGAATCATAGCGCCGGCGGCACCCTACGCCGCCGACAAGAAAGGGGAGAATACGGTGGCCACGATCGCGCACCGCAACAAACGCCGCAGCCTCCGCCGGTTCATACCGCTGTACCTCATGCTGGTGCCGGGACTCGCGTACATGGTCCTCAACAATTATTTGCCGCTGTTCGGGCTCTCCATCGCCTTCAAGAACATCGACTACAGCAAGGGCATCTGGGGCAGCGACTGGATCGGCTTCGACAACTTCGAATATTTGTTCAAGACGAGCGACGCACTGCTCATAACCCGCAATACGCTGCTGTACAACGCGGTCTTCATCGTGCTCGGGCTCGGCCTCGCCATCGCGGTCGCCATCCTGCTGAACGAGATCAAGAATAGGTTCGCTTCGCGTCTGTATCAGAGCGTCATTATCCTGCCGTTCCTCATCTCGATCATCCTCGTCAGCTATCTCGTGTACGCAATGCTGAGCACCGATACGGGCTTCTTCAACAAGACGCTGCTGCCGGCGCTGGGGATCGAGCCGATCGCCTGGTATACGGAGCCCAAGTATTGGCCGTATATTCTGACGTTCGTGCACCTGTGGAAAGGCGTGGGCTACAACTGCATCGTCTTCCTCGCCGCCATCATCGGCATCGACGGCGAATATTACGAGGCCGCGCGCCTCGACGGCGCGTCCAAGTGGCTGCAGATCCGCAAGATCACGATTCCGATGATCACGCCCGTCATCATCATGCTCATGCTGCTCGCGATCGGCCGGATTTTCTACGCGGACTTCGGGCTGTTCTACCAGGTGCCGATGAACTCGGGCGCGCTGTTCGAGACGACGAACGTCATCGACACCTACGTGTTCCGCGGCCTGATGCAGCTCGGCGATATCGGCATGTCCTCCGCCGCGGGCTTTTACCAGTCGGTCGTCGGCTTCGTGCTCGTGCTGATCTCCAATTATATCGTCCGCAAAATCAACAAAGAAAACGCGTTGTTCTAAGGAGGGACCGACATGGACGTTGAAAACCGGAAATGGCAATGGGCCGCGCATGCGGTCCTGATCCTGCTGTCGCTCGCCTGCGTACTGCCGTTTATCCTGCTTTTTATGGCTTCGATCACTGAGGAGAAAACGATCGTCGTGAACGGGTACTCGTTTTTCCCGTCCCGCATCAGCTTCAGCGCCTACGAATACTTGTGGAACCAATCTAGTCAAATCTTCCACGCGTACGGCATCACCGTGCTCGTAACCGTCATCGGCACGTTCGCGAGCCTCGTGATTACGTCGCTGCTCGCTTACCCTCTGTCGCGCAGGGATCTGCCCGGCGGACAGTTCATTGCCTTCGTCGTCTTCTTCACGCTGCTGTTCAATGGAGGCCTCGTGCCGACCTACATGGTGTACACGCAGGTGCTCGACGTGAAGAACACGCTGCTGGCGCTATTGCTCCCGTGGCTCCTCATGAACGGCTTCAACGTGCTGCTTATGCGTACCTTTTTCCAGACGACCGTGCCGCTTGCCGTGCTCGAATCCGCAAGCATCGACGGCGCCGGCGAGTTCAAGACCTACTACCGGATCGTCCTGCCGCTGTCGCTGCCGATCTTGGCGACGGTCGGCATGTTCCAGGGGCTCGCTTATTGGAACGACTGGAACAACGGTCTCGTGTTCGTGACCGAGCCGAACCTGTTCAGCCTGCAAAACGTGCTCAACCGCATCATGAACGACATCCAGTTCCTGACGACTAGCGGCGGCGCGGGAAGCAGCCAGGCGCTGGCGGCGTTGCCGAGCGAGACGTTCCGCATGGCGATCGCCGTCATCGGCGTCGTGCCGATATTGATCGCTTATCCGTTTTTTCAGAAGTACTTCGTCAAGGGCATGACGATCGGCGCGGTGAAGGGCTGAGAGACTGCGCTGCCCGCCATTTCGCAGGTTAGGGGACGGGCGATAGCGCCTGAGGACATAGGGATTTTTACGCGCGGATAAGCATCCGACGAGGAGGCATTGTTCAATGTTCGGACTATGGCATGCATTTATAGAGACGCCCCGCCTGAAGCTTAAGCTCCAGTTCAAGGTGGCGAAAAAAGGCGCTTATGCGCTCGATATGGCGATGGAGCCGTTCCCGCTGCCGGTACGGTTCGATCGCGTAGAGGCCGAAGGCGGCACGCTGCGCGCGACCGGCAGCGCTTATTGGAAGCCGGACGAGGAAACGAGCGTGGAGCTGCGCTTCGCGGGAGACGCCTTCGAGGGCAGCCTGCGGCTGCCGTCCTTTGGCGTGTTCGCGCTGGCGGGTATCCGCGGGCGAGGTCCCACGCTCTACGCTTCGCTTGCGGACGAGATCGCCGCTTACCGGAAGACGGACGCGCCGCCGCCTCGCAACGAAGCGGAGATCGGCGCGGCGGTCGAGACACTGCTCGGCAAGCTGTCGCTCGC
The DNA here is from genome assembly GCF_042649185.1 of Cohnella sp. GCM10012308. Classification (NCBI taxonomy): domain Bacteria; kingdom Bacillati; phylum Bacillota; class Bacilli; order Caryophanales; family Paenibacillaceae; genus Cohnella; species Cohnella sp. GCM10012308. The sequence continues at coordinate 105,205 of NZ_JBHRYU010000003.1, read as the reverse complement.
CGACAAGGTCGGCCAGATGTGCCAGTGCATGGCTTCGAACTTCTCCTTCGGCGGCGCGGTCGCGTCCGATCCGCCGGAGCGGCTCGTGGCCGAAGGACGCGCGGGTTCCGTGCTCGGCGCCTTCGATTTGAGCCGCGTGTTCGAGCTGCAGCGAATCGCCGTCGAGCGGTCGCCGCACGGCATTCCGCTGCTGTTCAACAACGACATCATCCATGGCGCGCAGACAATCTTCCCGGTGCCGCTCGCCTGGGCGTGCAGCTGGGACATGGACGCGATTCGCGAGGCGTCCGCGATTGCGGCGCGCGAAGCCGCGGCCTCGGGCATCGTCTACAATCATGGCCCGATGGTCGACATCTCGCGCGACCCGCGCTGGGGCCGCGTGGTCGAAGGCGCCGGTGAGGACCCGTATCTCGGCGCGCTCATCGCGAAGGCGCAGGTGGAGGGCTTCCAGGGCGGCGCGGACGGTCGGGGCTCGCTTCACGATCCGGATACGATCGTCGCCTGTCTCAAGCACTTCATCGGCTACGGCGCGGCCGAAGGCGGACGCGACTACAATACCGTGGACATCTCCGAGGCGACGCTGCGCAATGTCTTCCTACCGCCTTTTCGGGCGGGCATCGAAGCGGGCGCGGGTTCGGTCATGAACGCCTTCAATATCTATCAAGGCGTGCCGGTCGCGGCAAGCGTTACGCTGCTGAAGGAGCTGCTGCGCGACGAGCTCGGCTTCGCCGGCGTACTCATCTCCGACTACGGCGCGGTGGACGAGATCGTGCAGCACGGGCATGCGCGGGATACCGAGGAGGCTGCCAAAAAGGCGGTCGACGCGACGATGGACATCGAGATGGTAACGCGCGCTTACGACCATATCCCGCAGCTGATCGCGGAGGGCAAGCTGTCCGAGAGCCAAATCGATGACGCGGTACGCCGCATCCTGACGCTTAAGTACAGGCTCGGTCTCATGGACGATCCTTATCGGTACATTCGCCCGGAGCGGGAGGCGGAGCTGCATTTCAGCGAGCCGCATCTCGCGGCGAGCCGTGCGCTGGCGGCGAAGTCGGTCGTGCTGCTGAAGAACGACGGCGTCCTGCCGCTCGGCGGCGCGAGCGGTCGGCTTGAGGGAGCCGGCGCGGCGGCCTCCCTTCCTTCGGGCGTTTCGCGGGATTGCATCCCTGCCGGACGCGGCAAGCTCGCGCTAATCGGGCCGTTCGCCGACAGCAAGGATCTGCTGGGGCCATGGCAGTTCTCGCGCTTCGGGCACGAGACGGTCACGCTGTACGAGGGGCTCGTCGCCGCGGGCTATAGCGAGGATCGGCTGCTCTACGCGCAGGGCTGCGGCGTGAGCGCGCCGGTCGAGGGCGGCATCGAGGCCGCCGTCGCGCAGGCTGCGCAGGCCGACATCGTCCTGCTCGCGCTGGGCGAGGACAGCGGCATGTCGGGCGAGGCCGCCTCGCGCATGCGCATCGCGCTGCCGGACGCGCAGCTGCGGCTCGCCAAAGCCGTCGCGGCGACGGGCAAGCCCGTCGTCCTGGTGCTGACGAACGGACGGCCGCTCGATCTGACCTGGTTCGACGCACATATGAACGCCATCGTTGAGACCTGGTTCCTCGGCTCGCAGGCTGGCCATGCGATCGCGGACCTGCTGACCGGCGCCCGCAATCCGTCGGGCCGGCTGACGATGAGCTTCCCGCTGCACGAAGGGCAGGTGCCGGTGTACTATAACCACTTCCGCACCGGGCGGCCGCTGACGGAGGCCAACGCGGGCGAGAAATTCATTTCCAAGTACCTTGACGGCTCGAACGAGCCGCTGTATCCATTCGGCTACGGCTTGAGCTATGCCCGGTTCGAATATGGAGAACTGCGGCTCGACGGCAATACGCTGACGCCGGGCGGCAAGCTCGAAGCGCGCGTGACGGTGACGAACGCTTCGGGTCCCGCGGGCGTCGAGACCGTGCAGCTGTATATCCAGGACGTGTGCGGCAGCATCGTTCGCCCTGTGATGGAGCTGAAAGGCTTCGTGCGGGCAGCGCTCGAACCCGGCGAGACCCGTGAGATCGTTTTCGCGATCGGTGAGGCCGACCTCGCCTTCTGGTCGCCGGCAGCCGGTTATGCGGCCGAACCTGGGGAATTCCGCCTCATGGTCGGTCCGAACAGCCGCGACGTGCGGACGGTTTCGTTCGGATTGCTGGAGTCTTGATGGCAGAGATAACCCTCTCGCCCGAACGGTTAAAGGAACTATTTTTCGCTATCGCCCGCAGGAGCGCGCTACTCGTACAAATAAGGGAACTTTCTTCCTCTATCGCCCGCAGAAGCGCGCCCTATCGTAGGAGTAACGGAACTTTTGTCCGCTATTGCTCAACGATTGACTAAATCAGTTACTTACAGGAGGTATTCGGACATGGTAGAGACACGCGATATCGAAGCCCTTGTCGCGCAGATGACGCTGGAGGAAAAAGCGAGCCTCTGCTCCGGCGCCGATACATGGCATACGAGGGGCATCGAGCGGTTCGGCATTCCGTCCGTCATGTTGACGGACGGCCCGCACGGCCTGCGCAAGCAGCAGGCGTCGGCGGATATTCTCGGCATGTTCAACAGCGTGCCCGCAACCTGCTTTCCCTCGGCCGCGGGCGTCGCCAGCTCATGGAACCGCGCGCTAATCCGGCGCATGGGCGAGGCCCTCGGACGGGAGTGCCAGGCCGAGGACGTCGCGATCCTGCTCGGCCCGGGTGCCAACATCAAGCGATCGCCGCTATGCGGACGCAACTTCGAATACTTTTCCGAGGATCCGTACTTGTCCGCCGAGATGGCGGCGAACCATATCAAGGGCGTGCAGAGCCAGGGCGTAGGAACCTCGCTCAAGCACTTCGCGGCGAACAACCAGGAGCATCGCCGGATGACGAGCGACTCGGTTGTTGACGAGCGCACGCTGCGCGAGATCTATCTGGCCAGCTTCGAAGGGGCGGTCAAGCAGGCGCAGCCGTGGACGGTCATGTGCGCGTACAACAAGGTCAACGGCGAGTATGCGTCTGAAAACGAACGGCTGCTGACCGGCATTTTGAAGGAGGAGTGGGGCCACGAGGGATTCGTCGTCTCGGACTGGGGGGCGATCGACGAGCGGGCACGAGGACTGGCCGCCGGACTCGAGCTGGAGATGCCGGGGAGCAACGGCGAGGGCGAACGGAAGATCGTGAACGCCGTATTGGACGGCACGCTGCCCGAGTCGAAGCTCGACGCGGCCGTAGCGCGTCTGCTGCGGATCGTGTTCAAGGCGGTGGATTCAAGCAAGCCGGACGCGACGTACGACGTCGACGCGCATCACCGTCTGGCGCGCGAGGTCGCCCGCGAGAGCATGGTGCTGCTGAAGAACGAAGGCGGTATTTTGCCGCTTGCCAAGGGCCGCCGCATCGCGGTCATCGGCGCGATGGCCCGCGAGCCCCGCTACCAGGGGGCGGGCAGCTCGCAAATTAACCCGACGCGGCTCGACGACATTTACGAGGAGCTTGGGAAGTCGGCGGGCGAAGGCGCGGCGCTCGTCTACGCGCAGGGCTACGCGCTTGACGCGGAGGCGCCGGACGAGGCGCTGGCGGCGGAGGCCGTACGTACAGCCGCGGAAGCCAAGGTTGCGGTGCTGTTCGTCGGGCTGCCGAAGCGCTACGAGTCGGAGGGTTTCGATCGCGCGCATCTGCGGATGCCGGCCAATCAGGTCGCGCTCATCGAGACGGTCGCCGCGGCGCAGCCGAATCTGGTCGTCGTGCTTAGCAACGGCGCGCCGGTCGAGATGCCATGGCTCGGTTCGGCTAAAGCCGTGCTTGAGGCGTATCTAGGCGGCCAAGCGCTCGGCGGCGCGATCGCGGATCTGCTGTTCGGCGACGCCAATCCGTCGGGCCGTCTCGCGGAGACCTTCCCGGCGAGGCTGGAGGACAATCCGTCGTATTTGTTTTTCCCGGGCGAAGGCGACCGCGTCGAATACCGCGAAGGCATCTTCGTCGGCTATCGCTACTACGACAAGAAGCGGATCGAGCCGCTATTCCCGTTCGGTCACGGACTGAGCTATACGACCTTCTCCTATGCTAACCTGGCGCTCGATCGGCAGGAAATGCGCGATACGGACACGCTGACGGTGTCGGTCGAAGTGACCAACGCGGGCGGGCTCGCCGGCCAGGAGGTCGTCCAGCTGTACGTACGCGACGCCTATAGTACCGTCATCCGGCCCGACAAGGAGCTGAAGGGCTTCGAGAAGATCGCACTGGCGCCGGGCGAATCGAAGACCGTCGTCTTCCGACTGGACAAACGAAGCTTCGCCTACTATGACGCGGAAGCGGCGGACTGGACGGTCGAGACCGGAACATTTGAGATTTTGATCGGCCGCTCTTCGCGCGATATCACACTGTCCGGCGCCGTCGAGGTGCGGTCGACGGCGGAGCGCCCTGCGGTCTATCAACGGAATTCGACCCTGTCCGAGCTGGAGAAGTCGGAGGCCGGCGCGGCTTTCGTCAAGCAGTTGACCGCGGCGCTTCCGTTCGCCTCGGCGCTCGAATCCGAGCATGCGGCCATGCTGAAGGCGTTCATGGCGCATATGCCGCTGCGCGGCCTGCTCTCGTTCAGCGGAGGCAAGTTCACCGAGGAAGCGCTCGAGGCGACGCTGCGCAAGCTTAACGGGGAAGGGGAGACGGCACGATGACGGCGCCTGCGTATTTATTTCCGCAGCCGCGCCTGTACGTCGCGAGCGGCGGGGCCTCGCCGGCTGCGACGCGCTTCGAGACGCTGACGGCTGACGAAGCCGCCGCCCGCATGGCGGAGGAGGCGGGCGCTGCCGAGCGCCTGAGCGCGGCAGTCGCTCCCGCGTTCCGAGACGATGGCAAGGCCGACGGCCTGGCAGATCCTGCAGACAGCCCGGCAACTGCGGCACGGATCGTTTGCGACCCGAGTATGCATCCGCAGGGCTACGAGCTGAGCTGGGACGCGGCAGGTCTGCGTCTGGCCGCCGCTACCGCCCAAGGGCTGCACTACGCGCTGCTGACCGCTGCCCAGATGATCGAGGGCCAGCGCGAGGCGGGGCAGTGGGCGCGCTGTATCGTCCGGGACGAGCCCGACTTCCCTGTGCGCGGCGTCATGCTGGACATCGGACGGGGCAAGATTCCGAAGATGGATACGCTGTACGGGCTGGTCGACCTGCTGTCCGCGCTCAAGTTCAACCACCTGCAGCTTTATATGGAAGGCTTTGCTTTCGACTACCGCAAGTACGCGGATCAGTTCCCGGACACGACGCCGGTTACCGCCGCGGAATTCCAGGCGCTGGATGCCTACGCGGCAGCCCGATTTATAGACCTCGTGCCGAACCAGAATTGTCTCGGCCATATGGGGCCTTGGCTCGCGAAGCCGGCGTTTCGCGAGCTGGCCGAGCATCCGGACGGGATGCCCGCGCCGCCGCCGATCCCGTTCAAGATCCCGCCGCTCACGCTGAACCCGGCAGACCCGGGATCCGTCGCGCTGGCGAAGGATCTGTTCGACGAGCTGCTGCCGAATTTCCGGTCCGAATACGCCAATATCAACCTGGACGAGCCGTTCGGACTCGGCACGGGCGCGAGCAAGGTGCGCGCCGACGAGATCGGCGTCGGGCGGCTCTACTTCGACTATGCCCTGCGCATGATCGAGATCGTGCGAAGCCACGGCAAAAAAACGCTCATGTGGGGCGACGTGCTCGCGCATCATCCGGAGCTCGCTTCCGAGCTTCCTGCCGACGTCACCGTCCTGCACTGGAACTACGATGCGCCGGTTCCTTACGAACCGCACTGCCGCAGGCTGCAGGAGAGCGGCGTGCCGTATTACGTGTGCCCCGGCACGAGCACCTGGTCCGCCATCACGGGGCGCACGGACAACATGCTCGCGAACATCGCCGATGCCGCCAGAAACGGCAAGGCTTACGGCGCCGAAGGACTCATCGTGTGCGATTGGGGCGACAGCGGGCACTGGCAGCCGCTCGCGGCCAGCTATCCCGCCTATGCTTATGCGGCCGGCGCGGCCTGGCAGTCGGACGCCAACCTCGAAGCGATGGCGCCGTTGGAGCGCCACGTCTCGCGCCGAATGCTGAGGGAGAAAAGCGGCGGCGGCGCGCGGCTGCTGCTCGAGATGGGACGCTATTACCTGCTTGAACGGAGCTCGGCCGAGAATATGACTTACACGAGCTACTTGCTGGGGCGCGGCTTGCTGACGCAGGTGGAGCTGGAGCGGCAGCTCGCCGTTAACGTCGAGATTCAGCGGCTGATGGGCGGTAGCGGCACGCCGTTCGAGCTCGACTACCGCTACCCGGAGATGGAGGCTTGGCTGGCGGAGCGTGAGAAGGAGTTGCAAGCGCTCGCGCTTGAAGGCGCGGACGCGGACATCACGCGTGCCGAGCTAGCCAACGCGCTGAGCCTGATCGGCCAGGGAGCCGGACTGCACCGGTACGTTTTCGGGCAGAATCTGCCCGACGCCGAATCGAGCCGCGACTGGCTGGTTCGGCTGAAGAGCGAACTGGAGGAGACCATCCGCGAGTTCGAACGGCTCTGGCGCGCGCGCAACCGCGAGAGCAGCCTCGCCGACAGCTGCGGCGCGCTGCGCAAGCTGCTCTCTCAATATGAGTGCCGGCTGCGCGATGCCGGCGGAACGCCGAAATAGGCGTAGATGCCAAAAAGCCCGTCAGCGACGTATCGCTGACGGGTTTTTGCGCGACTCTCCGGCTCTCGCGCATCCGTTATTTGAAATAAGAAGTCGTGAGCGGAATAAATACCGAACCGCCGTCGGACGCTTCGGCCCTCACATAGAGCGCATCGGAGCCGCCGATATCGACCTCGACGGTGAGGAGCCCGTCGCTCATGGCTACCGGCGTCGTTTTCAGCTCGATATCCGTATCGCTGTCTTGAACGGCAAACTCCTTGATGTCCTTGCCGATCGCCGCGATCTGAATGTACAGCTTCTGGTATTTCTTTTTCGGATAGAGCATGAACGAGGCGCCGCGCGTGCCGCTGCTGTTGTTCAAGTAGACTTCCTTGTAGTCCTTGCCGTCATAGACGGTCTTGGACGGATCCTTCGTATGGAAATCGCCGTTAAAGCCGGTTGCGATCGAGACGCCGTCGACCGTTTCGCCAAGCTGGATGAGGCCTTTGTTGTCCACGTGCACGGCGATGCCGAGCGCGTCGGAGACGGATCGGATGGGCAGATAGGTCGTATTGTTGTACGTGATCGGCGCGAGCGTGCCGCCGTTGCCGTCGCGCAGCTGGAACGGCTTGCCGTTCACCTTGAAGCTCAGTCCGGAATTTAAATAGGCTTTGATTGACGTCAGGTTCGAAGCGGCGTAGGCGCCCGCTCCCATGCTGGCGACCATGGACAGCCCGATGACGGCTGCGGTCAGCTTTTTCTTCAATTTGTTCACGCTCCCATGGCATTCGTTTGCGATTATGCCATTCTAGTATAGAAATAACTGGAATGGGTACGCAAATTATTTTCGGGAAAATAATGCCAAAGACCTTGGTCGCGCAGCGCTTCGCATATCCATCGTCCCTATTGGCATACTACTCCCGGCACGCATCCAATCCAAGGAGGACCTTCCAAGTTGAATCTCGGTAACCATGAGGCGCTCGAGTTGAGCGAACTGCTGATGAGTTGCACGAACTCCATTCAGTCGATGGCGCTGTTCCTGAACCAAGCCAAGGATCCCGAGCTGAGGGAGATGATCGGGAAGCATTATCCGGTCCACGTTCAGGATTACAATATGAAGATCGAATTCGTGAAAAAAATGACCGGCTCCACGGACAAGCTCAACGTCCCGAGCCTGTCGATGACGGCGCTGCTGCCCGTAGCCGCGCCGCCGTATCCGTCCGTCGAGCCGCAGGTGAAGCTTGCCGAGCTGGACGACCGGGCGATCGCGACGTCTTACCTGCTGACGCTGAAGCGCGCGGGCCGCGAATACGCATGGGCCGCCTTTGAATGCGGGACGCCGCAGCTGCGGGCGTTTCTCGAGGATGCGTTCCGCATGTGCTCGCATCAGGCGCACGAAGTATGGTCGTACATGGGCCGCAAAGGGTGGTATCCGATCGTGCCCGCGACGGGCAACCTGATGGAGACGGTCGGCCAGATCTACCGGGAAGTGCCGAATCATCAGCCCATGACCGTATACCAATAAGCAGGGCGTCCGGACCTCACTCCGGAGGCCGCGGTGCCGGGCGAACGATCGCGCGGACTATGCGATAAGCAACCGATAAGCAACGAAAAACACCGAGCGGACCAAGCCGTTCGGTGTTTTTCGTTGGCGTTTTTTTATCCTGCGGCAGCGGTGGGAGCGGTAGCGGAGGCGGTCTGACCGGGGGTCTGGTGCCGCGAGGCGTTGAGGCGTCCCTTGTACAGCGATATCAACGTGCCGGTGATCGCGAGCGAGAGCGCGGAGATCAGCGCACCGCCGAGGGAGATGGCGGACAGGCTCGTCGCAATGACCGCCAGGTCGAAAGCAAAGCCGGTCTTGCCGGGATCGCGCCCGTATTTTAGCTGCAAATAGCGTGCCAGCACCGTCGAGCCGCCGAACGATGCGCCGTTTTTGAACAGGATGCAGATGCCGATGCCGACGAGCGCGCCGCCGGCGACGGCTTCGCCCATGACGGGCATGTGATATTCCGGCAACAGCCTTTCGAGGGAGGTCAAGCCGGACAGGAGGGCGATGGCCCCGATCGTCCGAAGCGTGAACGAGCGGCCCATTTTGACCCAGGCAAACAGCAGGAATGGAAGGTTGATCAGGATAAACAGAACCGGGAACTTCATATGGAACAAGTAAGAGAGACTGAGCGCCAATCCGGCGCTGCCTCCGGTGACGATCCGGGCTTCCTTCAGCAGCGATACGCCGATGGCGGTGACGATGCAGCCCAGTACGATAAGCAGCCATTCCCTGCGTCGCTGATGCATGATATGATTCATGACAAACGCCTCCGCTTCTGATTGCCTACCATGAAGTAATGTTATATTCCATGATACGCAGCGAGGAAGCGCCGAGAAATGTTGAAGTGAAGCTCTTTTGCGTCACTTAATCTCACATTGAAACAATAAACGCCGGATGTCCTGCAATTTGAAGGTGAGGGTGAATCTACATGGATCGCATAGACATCAGCCTGCTCAAGCTGCTGCAGGAGGACGGCCGAATGACGGTCAGCGAGCTGTCGAAGCGGCTGTCGCTCAGCCGCCCCAGCGTCTCGGAGCGTCTCGCGCGCCTGCAGGAGCGGGGGATCATTACAGGCTTCAGCGCCGTCGTGTCGGCGCCGGCCGTCGGACGAAGCGTACAGGTGATTATTCAGGTCAGCGAGCTCAAGATATCGCCGCTCGTGTTCGAGCGCCGGATCGCCGAAGAAAGCGACGTTTTGGAGTGCCACCGCGTTACGGGCGCCGTTACATTCGTCATCAAGGCGGCTGTGACGGACCTAAATGCGCTGAACCGCCTCGTCGAGCGGCTGATCCCCTGCGGCATGCTGAATACGTCGGTCATTCTGTCGTCCCCGGTAGCGGGTCGGGCGGTGCTGCCGCAGTCGGAGACGTCGGACGACTGAGCGCCGAACGCAGACACCCCGCCTCTTCGCGCATGCCTTGGGGCATGCGATCGTTTAGAAGATTAGTCTCCCGCCGCAAACCCCAGCCTGCGCCCCGCGCTCTCGCTCATCCACTCCCGGCTCCGTCCCTTGGACAGATCGGTTTTCATGCCAGCGATCAACAACTGCCAATCCGCCTTGCCGGTCTGGTGCAGCTCCAATGCAGCGGACACGTACAGCTCGGCCAGCTGCGCAAAGGTAAACCCTTCCGTCAATCGAGCGATCTCGGGGAGCCCCGACTCGTCCGTCAGTCGTCCTGCTCCCTTGTAAGTCAGATAAGCCAGCCGCAGCGGCTCGCTCGGCAGCTTGACTTCGTAGGCGCGGTCGAAGCGCCCGGCCCGGTTCATCAGCGCGGGGTCGATCTTCTCCGGATAATTTGTCGTTCCGATGAGGAAAATGCCCTCCCGCGAGGTCGCCCCGTCGAGCGTATTGAGGAAGTACGAGCGGCACGAGTCCGGCATCGAGTCGATATCTTCGACGACGAGCACCATCGGCGCGAGCTTCACGGCCGCGTCGAACACCTGCTGGATCGACTCGCTGCCGGTAAACTCGGTGATCTGCCAATAGGCGACCGGCGCGTTCACGGTGGCGGAGATCGATTTGACGAGCGTCGTCTTGCCGTTGCCCGGCTTGCCGTACAGCAGGATGCCCCGCTTGTAGGGGACGCCGTAGGTCTGGTAGAAGCTGCGGTCGTCCGCGAAAAAGGTATCCACGGATCGGAAGATTTGCTCCTTCAGAGACTCGTCCATAAACACGCCCTCCCGGTCGACCGGGCGCTCCGCGGTCTCGCGGCTGCGCTCCAGTCCGTCGCGGGTATCCGTGAACACGAGCAGCTGCCGGTCCGACAACTGCCGCTCGCGCATCTCGCTTAGAAAGCAGCCGAGCTGCGCGTCGCTCTGCGCGAAGATCAAATCCTCATAGCCCAGCCCGAACTGCGTGAGCCGAGGGACGCGGGCGAAGGCGACGCGATGCGCCGGGTAGACGAAGACGTTGTTCCGGACGGCCATGCAAATGTCGTGCCCGCCGCTGACGGGCGTGCCGCCCGCTTCCGGCTTGCTGTCGCGATCCGCTTCGTGCGTCGGGTCCGGCGCGTACTTGAACATGCGCGTTTCGACGAGATCGAAAAGGCTGATGGCATGCGTCACGCCGGGATAACCGCTGCGGATGTCGTCCGCGAGCCCGTCCCAGGCATCGTCGCTGTCCTCTTGATAATAAAGGTGGAACTCGCAGCCGTAACGCTCGCAGAGCCAATCCGCGATGCGCCGCACGGCCATCGTATAGTCGAAGTAAGCCTGCATGCCGGCAGGCTCGGCTGCATAGTCGTTCCGCCTGATGAGAAAGGGGTGCAGCGCTTTTTCACTGAGTAATGTCATTTTGTGTCTTTATACTCCTTTGACGGTCGCGAGCGGCCGGCATTTGGCGACGACAGCCGCCAGGCCTGCGCCCGCAACGCTTTCTATGATTTGATCGACGTCCTTGTAAGCTTGCGGCGATTCGTCGATGATCGCCTCGAGCGCGCGATGGTTGACGACGACCTCGTCTTCCTGGCCAACGCGCAGAGATGCCGCGAATTCGTCCACCGTGACCAGCTGCTTGGTTGCATTGCGCGAGCGGACCCGGCCCGCCCCATGGCAGATGGAATGATAGTTGCGCGCCCCGGACGGGACGCCGACCATCAGGTACGAGGACGTTCCCATCGATCCGGGAATGAGCGCCGGATGCCCCGTCTCCATGTACGGCTCCGGATTGTCCGGATGCCCCGGGGGGAGGGAGCGGGTCGCGCCTTTCCGGTGCACGAACAGCGCCTCTTCTTCGTGGCTTTCCTCCAAGGCATAGTTGTGCATCAGATCGTACAGCGTGCGCGTCTCCGCCTGCGGGCCCAGCGTCTCGCGCAGCGCGTCGCGCACCGCGTAGGCGAGCAGGTGGCGGTTCGCGACGGCGAAGTTGAGCGCGGCATACATCAGATTGACGTAGGTTGAGCCTGCTTCGCTGTCCAGCGGCGCGAATGCCAGCTTGGGATCCGCCGTGCCGAGTCCCAGCTTGCGCATCGTCTTGACGACCTCGGAGCCGCAGTGCTGGTTGACGGCGCCGCCCCACGAGCGCGAGCCCGAGTGGATCATGACGATGACCTGCCCGTCGCGCAGTCCCCAGCGCTCGCCGATGTCGCGATTGGCTTCGTCCAGCGTGACGGCCTGCAGCTCGACGAAGTGATTGCCGCCGCCGAGCGTGCCGAGCTGGCGATGTGCCCGATGCCACAGGTGCTCGGGGATCCGGTTCAGCGCGTCTTCGTCGTAGCGGAAGCGAGCGTGCTCGACATGCGTGAGCGAGGTCGCCTGGCGGGGCGTATAGGCGTCGGGCACGTATTTTCCCGGCAGACCGTGAAGTCCCTTGATGAGCACATGCTCGAGCCGAATGTCGGAGAAATGCCCCCGGGCGTGATTTTCCGTCGGGATCCGCTTCTCGATCGCCTTGACCAGCTTGCGCCGGAGCTTGACGTCCTTGAGGTCGTCCGCGTCGAGGTTCGTCAGGTGCACCCGCATGCCGCAGCCGATGTCGCTGCCGACGATGGAAGGAGAGACAAAGCCTTCGTCCGCCCTCCAGACGGCCGTCGTGCCGATGCAGGTGCCGACCCCGACGTGGGCGTCGGGCGTGTAGCTCATGTAGCGGATATTGGGAATTTGCAGATTGTTGTTCGCCATCTCGAGCGGCTTGGCGCCCATGGCGCGGAACAGCGCGTCCCCGGCGTAGACATGCAGATCGCCCGCGGGCAGATCGATGCGCCGGTAGTAAGATTCGTTCTGTATCATAAATTCACTTGACCTCTTATCTTATCGAATTGGATTTTTGGGAAAACAAAAAGACCGCAAGCCGATTCGCTCGCGGTCCCTGGATACGTCAATACAATAACCTGGATTCGTCGCTCTTCCCTTGCGGGAGAACGGATTATCCGGGTCTGACTCCTGGAGCGGCCCGTAGAGGCCGGCGGACATCGAGCGGCATATTCAGTTGGGTCCATGCGTCGTAGCGGCGGGTGAGTTGAATAGCGGTCATGTCGGCCGACCTCCTTTCTGATGAGATATTGGCTATATTAAGGGGGATAGGCAAACCTTGTCAACCGTATTGATGAAAAAAGTTAATTGCCGCGATTAGAAAGGGTTATTGAAAGTCTGATTGATAAATGATATCTTTCATCCATAAAAAATACTATAAATATACATAATTAAAATGGCGGTGTATATTGAATTCATGAAGAAAAGGAGTGAGTGATCGAATGGCTAGCGTAACCGGACTGGAAGGCGTCGTAGCGGCGGAGACCGGGATCGGGCTCGTCGACGGCGAACGCGGGCATCTCGTATACAGGGGCTATTGGGCAAAGGACCTGGCGGTGAGCCGCGGCTTCGAGGAGACGGCGCACCTGCTGTGGTACGGACAACTGCCGGACGAGGGGCAGCTGGCGGCGTTAAAGGGGCGCTTGGCCGCGGCGCGCGTCCTGCCGGACGATCTGCGTCGCCTGCTGGACGCGCTGCCGGCTGGATTGCCGATGATGGGCGTGCTGCAGGCGGCCGCGGCCGCGCTGGGTGACGGGGCGGAGCCCGCTTGGCCGCCGCAGTCGGAGCAGGCGGAGCGGATGACGGCGCGGGTGCCGAGCATCATCGCCTATCGGCATCGCGCCCTGCAGGGGCTCGAGCCCGTGGAGCCGGACGCGGAGTTGGATCACGCGGCCAACTATCTGTACATGCTGACGGGCAGCAGACCTTCGCCCGATCATGCCAAGGCGCTGACCGCGTATCTCGTCCTTGGCATGGAGCATGGCATGAATGCCTCCACCTTCGCCGGCCGCGTCGCGCTGTCGACGCAGGCGGGCCTGTTCCCCGCCGTTAGCGCGGCGATCGGCACGATGGGCGGCCCGCTGCACGGCGGCGCGCCGAGCGAGGTGATCGCCATGCTGGAGGCGATCGGCACGCCGGATCGCGCCGAACCCTGGCTGCGCGACGTGCTGGAGCGGGGCGGCCGGCTGATGGGCTTCGGCCACCGCATCTACAAGACCGTCGACCCGCGTGCCGAGGCGCTGCGCGCAGTGACGCGCGGGCTGACCGGCGACGATCCGGCGTTCGCGCTCGCCCTGCACGTGGAAGAGACGGCGACGCGGCTGCTCGCCGAATACAAACCGGGCCGGCGACTGCACACGAACGTCGAGTTTTTCGCCGCCGCCATCATGAAGGCGATCGCGCTGCCGACGGCGCTGTTCACGCCCACGTTCACGGCCGCGCGCGTCGTCGGCTGGACGGCGCACATGCTGGAGCAGGCCGGGCACAACCGCATCTTCCGGCCGCAATCCGCATACGTGGGCGAGATGCCGAGCGAGATCGTCGGAAAAATCGGCTAACCGGTCCGCGGAGGCGATGGAGGCACGCGAGATAGCTGGAAAAATCGGCTAACGGGTCCGCTGAGGCGGTGGGAGCAAGCGAGATAGCCGGAAATACCGGCTAACTATGCCGTCGGGACCGAGTGAGGCCACTTAGCGGCGCGAAGTGTGAACGTAGAGCGATACTTGGGAGCTTGGCTGACATTCGTGTTCTTCCTGGGTTTTCGCAAACGAAAAGACCGCCCGAACAGGCGGTCTTTCGTTTTTACACCGTCGTGCTGCCGTCGTACGAGGCGATGACACGGTATAGCTCCGGTCTGCGGTCGCGGAAGATGCCCCACTCGATGCGCTGGATCTCGAGCTGGTCGAGGTCGAACTCGGCGGTCAGCACCGTCTCCTCTGCGCGGCCGGCTTCCTCGATCATGTTGCCCTGCGGGCCGGCGATGAAGGAGGAGCCGTAGAAGTCGATGGACGAATCCTCGTCTTCCTCGCGGCCGATGCGGTTGGAGGCGATGACCGGCATCAGGTTGGAGGCGGCATGGCCTCTCATGCACATTTGCCAGTGGTCCTTGGAGTCGATCGAGCCGTCTTGCGGCTCCGACCCGATCGCCGTCGGGTAGAACAGCAGCTCGGCGCCCATAAGCGCCATGCAGCGCGCTGCCTCGGGGTACCATTGGTCCCAGCAGACGCCGACGCCGATTTTGGCATACCGCGTGTTCCAGACCTTGAACCCGGTGTCGCCGGGGTTGAAGTAGAATTTCTCCTCGTAACCCGGACCGTCCGGAATGTGGCTTTTGCGATAGTGGCCGAGGATCGAGCCGTCCGCGTCGATGACCGCGAGCGAGTTGTAGCGGGCATAGTTTTTCTTCTCGTAAAAGCTGATCGGCAGCACGACCTGCAGCTCCTTGGCCACCGCCCTGAAGTGGTTGACCGCCTTGTTGTGCTCGAGCTCGGTCGCGTAGACGTAGTAGTCCGACTTCTCCTTTTGGCAGAAGTAGGGCGTTTCGAACAGCTCCTGCAGCAGAATAATCTGCGCGCCTTGGGCCGCGGCCTCGCGCACGAGCTTGTCCGCTTTGGCGATGTTCTCGTCGATATCGCTGGAGCAGCTCATCTGGGTAGCTGCTACTTTGACTTTTCTCATCCAGAACTCCTCCTTTGTATGCGATCTTTCGCAGGTTGGCAGAGATTAGTTGTTAAAAGGCCGGTATTTGTTCGACACGCGGCGGAGAGATCAAGAATAATTGTTAAAAAGCAGTTAATGGGCGGGAGAGAGGCTAATTTGCGTCCATTTTGGTGAAATAGATGCCTTTTAACACTTATCCCAACTGAAAAGCGGCTGCGAGACGAAATAGATGCTTTTTAACACTTATTGGAGCCGAAAAGACTGGAACGTGCGAATCTGCATTGTGAGCCGCTCAGCCTCGCGCCGGCATCTGCTGCGTCGTGCAGTGAACGTTGCCGCCTTCTTTGATGATCGCCATGCCGTCCACGGTGCGGATGCGGCGTTCAGGGAACGTCTCGGCCAAAATGCGCGCTGCCTCGCGGTCCGTCTCCTCGGCGGCGCCGCCGAATACCGGCAGGATGATGCCGCCGTTGACGAAGTAGAAGTTCAGGTAGCTCAGCGTAAGCCGGCTCTCCTCGAACGAAGCCAGCGGCGGCTGCGGGAGCTCGACGATCTCGAACTTCCGGCCTTGGGCGTCGGTCGCTTCGCGAAGGATGCGCAGGTTCTCCTGCGTGATCTCGTAATTTTCGTCGGCGGTGTCGTAGCAGGTCTGAATGATAACCTTGCCAGGCGCCGCAAAGCAGGCGATATTGTCCACGTGCCCGTCCGTCTCGTCGCCGGCGAGGCCGCGGTTCAGCCAGACGATCTTCTCGATGCCGACGTACTGCGCAAGCAGCTCCGCGATCCGCTCGCGGCCCAGCTCGGGATTGCGGTTGACGTTGAGCAGGCACTCCTCGGTCGTGAGCAGCGTGCCTTCGCCGTCGACATGGATCGAGCCGCCTTCCATCACGACGGGCGCGTCGAACCG
Source organism: Cohnella sp. GCM10012308 (assembly GCF_042649185.1). Lineage (NCBI taxonomy): Bacteria > Bacillati > Bacillota > Bacilli > Caryophanales > Paenibacillaceae > Cohnella > Cohnella sp. GCM10012308. The sequence goes on along the minus strand of NZ_JBHRYU010000003.1, from coordinate 89,207 downwards.
GCGCACGCCCAGGCGCTCGAGAATCTGCGGCGCGACCGCGTCGTCGAGATCCCAAGGCGCGTACTTGCCGCCCCAGGCGTTGAAGCGCCAGTTCACGCCGGCCAGCTCACCTTTCTCGCCGACGAGAAAGGTCGGGCCATTGTCCCGCAGCCAGGCATCGCTGTGCGCGATCGGGACCAGCTCGATGTCCGGCGCGTCCAGATGCTGCTTCGCCAGCGCCAGATCCGCTTCATTGACGAGCACGCTGACGGGCTCGAACTCGGCGATGGCGAGGACGACCTGCGCGTAGCCGGCGCATACGGATTCGTGGTCGTCCGGGTAGACCATGGAGTCCCGGACGGGCCAGGACATGAAGGTGCGTTCGTGCTGCGCCCATTCGGCGGGCATTTTATATTGGAGGTCTCGTGGGAACAAGAGATTCAGCTCGCTTTGCTATGAATTGAACGGATGCCGCTTAAGTTCTCCATCATCATATACGAATCGGGCCGCATTCTCAACGTGATAAGGTCAAGTCGGCACCGTCCGGATTTGTTTACGCGCGCGCCGGTTGAGGTAAGTCATTGTTGGAATGGATCAATGCCGGATAAACATGCATCTACATATACTGGAGGCACCCGAATGGAACGCAATCATACGATCATGCAGTTTTTCGAGTGGCACGTCGAAGCCGACGGCAAGCACTGGCGTCGCCTTGCCAAGCTTGCGACGAAGCTGAAGGACCGCGGCATCGACGCCGTCTGGATTCCGCCGCCCACGAAGGCCGTATCGCCGGAGGACACAGGCTACGCGGTATACGACCTTTACGATCTGGGCGAGTTCGATCAAAAGGGCGACGCGCGCACGAAGTACGGCACGAAGGACGAGCTGCTCGAGGCGATCGCGGCCTGCCGGGAAGCGGGTATCGGCGTCTATGCGGATCTGGTCATGAACCATAAAGCCGGCGCCGACGGGACGGAAACGTTTCAGGTCGTCGAGGTGCAGGCGGACAACCGGCTGGAGGAGATCTCCGAGCCTTTCGACATCGAGGGGTGGACGAAGTTCGATTTTCCGGGGCGCGGGGATGCGTATTCGTCGTTCAAATGGAACTTCGAGCACTTCAACGGCACCGACTGCGACGCGCGCGAGGATCGTCAGGGCGTGTATCGGATCGTAGGAGACGGCAAACGCTGGAACGAAAACGTCGACGACGCGTTCGGCAACTACGACTATCTCATGTATGCCAATATCGACTACCACCATCCGGACGTGCGCCGGGAAATGATCGAATGGGGAAAGTGGCTCGCGGATACGCTGGATTGCGCCGGCTACCGGCTCGACGCGATCAAGCACATCGACCATACTTTCGTGCGGGAGTTTACCGAAGCGGTATACGCCGACCGGGGCGATGATTTTTTTATCGTCGGCGAGTTCTGGAACAGCGATCCGGGGGCCTGCCAGCAATTTCTCGAGGACGTCGGCGGACGCATCAGCTTGTTCGACGTGCGGCTGCACTACAATTTGCACGAGGCTTCCGAGCAGGGCGCCGATTATGACCTGACCAAGCTGTTCGACGACACGCTCGTTCAGACGAACCCGACCAACGCCGTCACCTTCGTCGACAATCACGATTCGCAGCCCGGCGAAGCGCTGGAGTCGTGGATCGCGGACTGGTTCAAGCAGAGCGCGTACGCGCTCGTACTGCTGCGGGAAGGCGGCTATCCGTGCGTCTTTTACGGCGACTATTTTCACATCGGGGGCGACGAAGAGGAGATCGAAGGCAAGAAGCTGGCGATCGATCCGCTGCTCTACAGCCGCCATCACAAGGCGTACGGCGAGCAGGAGGATTACTTCGACGACCCGCAGCTGATCGGGTGGGTGCGGCGGGGCGTCGCCGAGATCGAGCGCTCCGGCTGCGCGGTCGTCGTCTGCACGGGCGAGGGCGGCGAGAAAAAAATGTATGTCGGCGAGCATCGCGCAGGCGAGGCGTGGGTCGATTTTACGCAGACGTTGGACGACAAGGTCGTCATCGGCGAGGACGGCTTCGGCAGCTTCCCGGTGAAAGGCGGCAGCGTGTCGGTGTGGGCGTTGCCCGATCCGGTATGAGAGGGGCTAACCTGATTCATTGACAACTGTCGAGCGTTGGGGTATCCTCCAGTTAGTTAATGGTTTAACTAGTTTGGAGAAGATCGCATGGACGACTTGCAGAAGTATGCGTTGGAGCAGCCGCCCGGCGTACATGCGTTTTTTGCCTTGGTGGAGACGACGGCCGATCTGATCGCCGCGTCCGAGCGCTATTGGCAGTCGTATGGCCTGAACGGCGCGCGTATCCGCATTCTGGTCGAGATCGCCAAGGCCGGCGGCTCGCTGCTTCCCTCGGCGCTGGCTGAGCGCATCGGCGTTACGAAGGCGAACATCAGCGTGCTGCTCGTACCGTTAGCGAGCGAGAAGCTCATCCAGATCGACGACGATCCGGATGACGGGCGCAAGCGCAGGGTGACGCTGGCTGCAGCAGGCGAACGGCTGCTGCGGGATAAGCTCCCCGGCAACCGGGAGGTCATCGGGAGCCGGATGGACAGGCTGAGCGAGGACGAGACCCGCCAACTGCTCGACCTGCTCGCCAAGCTCAGGGAATAAGCGGGAGCTGCCCCGTTCTAACGAGGGGCAATCCCGCAGTTCGTCTGCCAATTTAGTTAAATATTTAACTATGTGAAGGATGGGAGCGTGATGTACGATGAAAATCGTTTTGACCGGAGCGACGGGCCATCTGGGATCGTTGGTACTGAAAGAGCTGTTGAGGCGCGTGCCTGCCGTGAATATCGCAATCGTGACGCGAAGACCGGCGGAATTTCAAAACGATAGCGGCGTCGAGGTCCGGTACGGGGATTATGAAGATGCGTCATCGCTGCCGGAGGCGTTCAGGGGAGCGGATCGCCTGCTGTTCGTCTCCTCGCCGCAGCGGGACGAGGAAGCGCGTCTTCGGCAGCATCGGACGGTGGTCGCCGCGGCCAAGGAAGCGGGTACGGGGCGAATTGTCTATACGGGCATCGCCTATGCGGAAAAGGGACGTTTGCCGCTGCATCGGCTGCACCTGGATACCGAGCGGTTCATCCGGGAATCGGGACTGAGCTATACGATTCTCCGCAACGCCTTCTACATGGATCTCGTCGAGATGCTCGGATGGCGCACGGCGGTTGCAGGCGGCGTCCTGCTCAGCCCGCCCGGCACATGGAGGTTCAACACGGTCGCGCGGGAAGATCTGGCCGCCGCCGCAGCCGTCGTGCTCGCGGAGGACGAACATCTGGACCGGGTATATGAATTGACGGCCTCCCGTTCCTGGGATCTGAAGGAGCTCGCCCGCGCGTTGTCCGAGCTGTCGGGCAGACGGATCGAGCACCGGACGGACCCGGCGATGAACGGCGGCGCTTACGCGATGCTTCCTTTTTCCGATACGGCTTCCGTCTCTCCCGATCTGGAAGCGCTGATCGGCGCCAGGCCGCTCGGCGTGAAGGAATGGCTCGCAGACCGGATGCCTTGAGGCGCAGGCGAGAGCAGAGCAGATCCTGGCCAGGCCAGGCCAGGCCAAAACCTTGCTTCCCTTCTGACTCGGGGGGCGGAGATTCGTGGACAGGCGCACTTTCGATGGGCGGAGCTTTTCAGATGTTTGACGGGTTAAAAAGAACTGCATCTGTACATCTATTTTCTATCGATCCGCGGCGCTTGATGAAATACATGCAAATATGCAGGCAACTTCAACGAACATGCCGGAAATTCGGCTGATGGAGGAAAATAAATGCACTTTTGCACCTATCCTGTCCAAAAGGCGTGAGCTCGGCGAAATTAGATGTACATTTGCAGGCATTACGGAGAAAGAACGGCGCGGGCACGATCGGCCGATCAATCGGAACTGCTGTCGGATGAGCCATGGGAACTGCTGTCGGATGAGCCATCGGTAAGCGCTTCGCACCGAATCAAATTTCATAAACCCGACAAACCAAAACAACCGCCTGGGAGATCTGCGATCTCCTGACGGTTGTTCTTGCTAGACATGACCGAATGCTGCGGCCGCTAAAGCTAGAAGGTGCCGTGGCCGTTGAACGTACCCTTGTCGAAATCCATCAGGTTGGTCTCCTCTACGCGTCCGTCCGCACCCGTGCTGTAGTACTCGACCGTGTGCGTATCCGCGGCGTAAATTTCGAACGGTCCCGTATATTCAGTCCAGGCGCCTCCGTTGACCCGGTATCGCGTCGTCAGCGTCTCGCCTTCGTTGCCGGCAGCGCGCAGCGTGACCTTGAAGCCTTTGACGTAGGGATTGCCCTTGGCCGTCACCGCGTTAATCGGGTCGAAATGGTACCGGGTCAGCACGTTTGCGCTCTCCGGATCGGGGTCCGGATTAGTGGGGCCGCCCGACTGGTCGGGCACGTACTTGGACAGAACCGTGCGGGCCGATAGCGTGACGGTCTCCGACAGCGCATCGCGCGAACCCCCGACAATATAGCGGGTCACCTGAATGTCGGACAAGTGTACGATCAGGTACGTGCGGCTCTGTCCCGCTCTTTCGGTCTGAAAGTACGCATACCCGTCCGCGATATGCTTGCCGCCGGTCAGCGTCTGCAGCAGCGGCAGCGACGCCGCATCCAGCGGCTTGGTGAGTACGATATCACGGTAGACGGGCTTGCCCGGCGAGTTGTTGCCGCTTGCCGTTCCCGGCGCGTCCGCGCCGAATGTGAAGCTTGCCGGGACGATCGCGTCCTGAATATTCAGCGCCGCGCTGGCATATTCGCCCTTGATGCCGTCGAGCTTGAGCAGAATGCGAGGCGCTGCGTCCGCCGCATCGGCTGCGTTTGCGGCAGGCGGGGAAGCGGAGAGCAGCAGGATGCCTGCGGCCAAAGCGGTCAGCAGGCTTGTTTTGAGCAATCTGGCGAACACATCGATCTACTCCTTTGTCGGGCGATGCCCGAGGCTGGCCGGCGTCCGGCGCCGGTCGCCGGTTCAGCTGTCCAGCAGCAAGCTCCGCTGGTAGAAGTCGTCCGTCGGCGCGAAGGACCATACGCCGCTGTCGTCCATCGTGTCGCTGATGGGCAGCACTTCAAGCGCAGGCATACGCCAGGGGAGCTTCGATTCGGGGTTCCGCACGGGATTCATGACGATTCAGCTCCTTCGTTCGGATTAGCTTACTTTGTTTTTAGCCAGATCGTATTCGAACGTTTGCGCCGGCAACGGCTCGCCCTTGGAGCCGATCGCCTGGTATGTAAACGTCAATTTTTTGGCCGCGAGCGTGAAGGACTCCGTTAATCGGGCGTTTCCTTCATTCGTGGCGTATGTATCGGACGTGACGAAGATATTTTCCAGCTTGATCGTCAGGTAGGGCTTTTTGCTTTCGGTGTTGGCGTTATAGAAGGAGATCGTGCCGCTTTTAATCGTTTTGCCGGAAGCCAGGATCGCCAGCAGCGACAGGGAGGCCGAATCCTGGAGCTTCGTAAACGAGAATTCCTGGAAGGCAGGCTTGCCGGACCCCGATCCGCTGCCGGCGGATGCGGATCCTGGATTGACGGCGCCAAACGTTATGCTGGTGATGTCTATGGCGCCTTTTCCGACTTCTAGCGTGCTCTCGCCTTTGATGCCGTCCAGCGTCAGCAGGATGTAGCTGCCGCCGGTAGCGGCCGAAGCGGATAAGGGGGCGAAAATAGCGAATATCAGACTGGCGATAAGCGGAATAGCGAATCTTGGCAACAGACGTGCGAACAAAAAAATCAGCTCCTCAGCTATGATACAATCTGTATCGATATTATCATAGAAAAGATACGCTGACTAGATGGCCCATAAAAATAGGCGCGCGGCGCCGTAGCGGCCGCCGCGCGTCTTAGCGTCCGGCTTCAGAAGCCCGGGCGTAGGCATCGGGCGTCTGCCCGACGACCGATTTGAAGTCCCGTATGAAGTGCGCCTGATCGTAGTAGCCCAGATCCGCCGCGAGCGCCGACCAGTCCGCGGCGCCGCCCTGCCTGATCCGCTCGGCCGCCTCCTGGAGACGGAAGCGCTGAAGGATCCACTTGGGCGATACGCCGATATAACGGTCGAGCAGCCGTTGGAGCGAACGTACGCTCAGTCCGTGGCGATCCGCCATATCCTCGACGTAAATCATGCCGCGATCGCCTGCCGCGGCCGCTACGATCTGCGCGGCCAGCTCGGCGGCTTCGTCCAGTTCCGGCCGGAGCTCGAGCAGGAAGCGCTCCATGATCCCGAGCCGATCCTCGGGCTCGCGCGCTGCGGGCAGCTGCCGCGCCAGCGCTTCGCCGGCCGCTCCGAACAGCTCGCCGACGCCGACGGTACGCCCGGTCAGGCGCGATGCGGGCTGTCGCCAGAAAGGGTAGAAGCCGCCCGGCTTGAACTTGACGCTGAAGCATTCGCCGCGGCCCGCCAGCGTGCGGGTGAAGGTGCTCCGCGGCACGCCGTATACGCCGGCGAACCAGGCGCCGTCCTCGCATTCCAGCGTCAGGTTAACGCTCGGATAAGAGAGGACGGTCTGGCTGAACGGCGCCTCTCCGGCAAGATCGTAAGAGAGCGTCCAGAACTTCTCGATCCACTGCGACAGCGTCGCCGAGGGCTCGTACTGCTTCAGATCGAATTTGCGCACGGCTTCTTGCGGCTTGAGTATCGCTTTGTCCAAGGGACGCTCGATCGGCTGCACGGCCTATGACCTCCTGGGGCTGTCGCGTTTGTCCAATACAAACGGCAGGCATTCTTTTACAATCGATACTAGCAGTCCGCGATAAACATCGCAATTCAACGCTACGACAATCCATAGAAGCGAGGGAACGATGATGGAAGACTTGAAGTATACGATCTATATTGGCGGCAAGCCGGAGCAGGTATGGGAGGCGCTTGTTTCGCCCGAAGGGACGCGCGCGATCTTTTTCGGCAGCGTGCTGCAGTCGACCTTCGAGATCGGCGCGCCCTACGCATATGTCGGACCGGGCAACGCCGGCGACGAGACCGTGCACGTGTACGGAACGGTGTTGGCGTACGAGCCGCACAGCCTCATGAGTTATACGGAGCATCCGGGGCCATCCTACCGGGACAATCATGCGGAGCTCGAGACCCGCGTTACCATGACGCTGGAGCCGGTCGGCGGCAGCACAAAAGTGACGCTCGTCAACGACCGCTGGCCCGAGGGGCATCCCTCCTACGAGAGCACGCAGCAGAGCTGGTCGATCGTCCTTAGCAACATCAAGTCTTATGTGGAGACGGGCAAGACGCTGGATCTGGGCTGGTAAAAGGAAAGGCGAGTCGGCGGGTGGCAGGTTGGAGAGCAGATTCTGAGACTGGTTGTTTAGGCGCAGCAAGCGCGCTTAAGGCCCGCCCAAGGTCCGTCCGTGGATTCTCGCGGCGGGCTTTTTATTTGGTTCGAATGGGAGCGCCCGCCCCAAGCGTCCCAAGCGCCCCAAGCGTCCCAAGCGCCCCAAGCGCCCCAAGCGCCCCAAGCGCCCCAAGCGCCCCAAGCGCCCCAAGCGCCCCAAGCGCCCCAAGCGCCCCAAGCGCCCCAAGCGCCCCAAGCGCCCCAAGCGCCCCAAGCGCCCCCGCGTCTCAAGCGCCCTTCGTCCCATTCGAACGGACCCCAGTGCCTCTATTTTCGAAAAAACGAGGTTTGTGAGCGTGTTGCGGACTATAGATCTCTTATTCTAGTCAAGAGTGGACGATTATTGCCGATCGGCGGGAGATAACGGATGCTGTGTCCGAAACATCGGCTGGATGAACAAAAAAGAGGAAATAGCGGAACGTGGGTCCGGATCCGGCACGAGCGCGCGCCCTTTATATAGTTAAAAACTATTAATTTTATTGCATACATATATTTAAACAATAATCGGATTGAGCTTATGATGAATGAACCAAATGAAACGCCTGGCCCGCCAGGTAAGGAGTCGAGACGCCATGCCTTACTTCCATACGTTCGCGAACGTTAGTATTCCGATTCTGCTGGCTTGCTGCCTGGGCTACTTGTACCAAAAGTATAAGGCCCCCGATTCGCGCCTGCTGGCCGATCTGAGCCTGTTCGTGCTCTCGCCTTGCCTCATCGTGTCGGCGCTCGCCGGCAGCGACCTGAACACGGGCACGCTCGGTACGGTAGCGATCTATACGCTCTTGCAGACGGCGCTCTGCTGGGCCGCGTCCGCCGCGGCGGGGAGGCTGCTGCGGATGAACGAGCCCTCGCGGCGCGCATTAGAGCTGACGACGATCTTTTCCAACTCCAACAACTACGGCCTGCCGCTGCTGCTGCTCGCCTTCGGCACGCAAGGCTTCGCAATCGGGGTGACCAACGTCGTGACGCATGTCATCCTGGTGAACACGCTGGGCTTCTATCTGGCGGCGCGCGCGTCCTTCAAGCCCAAGCAGGCGTTCCGCCAGATCGCGAAGACGCCGCTCGTCTACGCGGCCGCCGTCGGCATCGCGCTGTTCTTGTTCAAGGTGCGCCTGCCGGAGAGCCTCTCGTCGGGGCTCGAGCTGGTCGGCGGGGCATATCCGGCCGTCGTGTTGCTGCTCCTGGGCATGCAGCTTCGCAAGACGGATTGGCGCCGCAGCCTGCGCCGGGAGATCTGGATCTCGCTCGGCATGCGTATCGTCGTCGTGCCTCTGCTGTCGTATGCCGCGATCGCGATGCTTGGCCTGCACGGCTTGACTGCCGCCGTGCTGTTCGTTCAATCCTCCATGCCCGCGGCGATCAATTCGCTGGTGCTCATGGAGCGGTACGGCGGGGACAAGGAGCTCGTCGCAATGAACGTCGCCTTTTCGACCGCCGCGAGCTTCTTGTACTTGCCGCTGCTGGTTCACTTGGCCGCTTCTCTGTAGCGCCTGAGCGGCGGCCCTGACCTCCCTGGGAGCCGCGCGGCGTCCGAAGCGGACGTCTTCCGCCGTTCAGCCGGCGTCGGCGGCATTCGATGCCGGCGCCTCTTCGCCGCCTGATTTGCGCCAGCGCATCGCCCATTTCTCCATCTCGGCAAGCGTCGCCTGGAAGTCCATGCCCTTGTCCGTCAGGCTGTACTCGACCGTCACGGGCACCGTCGGATAGACCTCCCGTCGCACGATGCCCGCTTGCTCGAGGTGACGGAGCGTATCCGTGAGCGACTGCGTGCCGACGATAGCGACGTCTCGCTGCAGGCGATTGAATCGTTTGGGACCTTTGCAGAGCTCCGCGATGACCACAAAGGACCACTTGGCCCCCAGTACCTGCAGCGCCTCGCAGATCGGCTTATCCTGATCTTCCACGCGTTCGGACAACATGGTCGCCTCCGATCATACAATTTACTTTATTTTAGTTAGTAAGTCCGATTATTAGGATTATCCCCAAACGAATTGCGTTCTTACTTAAATATAGTACCTCGCTTATACTGTCGCTACAAGGACCGCGCGGCTCCGCGACAATATTAAGAGGTGGTTAAAATGAATCGCATGATTCTGTATATGCTTACGCTTGGCACTTTTTTGACGGGCTTCGCCGAATTGGCCGTCGTCGGTATCCTGCCGATCATCTCCAAGGATGCGGGGATTAGCATCTCGCAGGCGGGCCAGCTCGTCACCGCCTTCTCCCTGGGCTTTGCCGTCGGCACGCCGATCTTCGTCTCGCTGACGCAGCGAATATCGCGGCGACGGCTGCTGGCGGCCGCGCTGCTCGTATTCGCCGCAGGCAGCTTGCTCTCGTATTTCATCGCCGGATACCCGGCGATGCTCGCGCTGCGCGCCCTGATCGGCGCCAGTGCGGGCGTCTACTTGACGACGGCGCTCGGCGCGCTCCCCAAGCTCATGCCCGCCGCCGGCCTCGGCCGCGCCATGAGCACCGTCATGATGGCGTTCAGCGCCGCCTCCGTGCTCGGCGCTCCGCTCGGCATCGCGCTGGCGGACGGATGGTCCTGGCGGAGCATTTACCTGCTGCTCGGCGCAGGCGCGCTGCTCGTGATGCTGGGCGTCCTGCGCATCATGCCCGACGTGGAAGGCGACGTCCCGGCCGGATTAGGCCGACAGTTCGCGGTGCTGGGCCGGCCTGGGCTTGCGGCGGGGCTGCTCATGTCGCTCCTGTTCTCGTCGGGCATCGCCCTGCTGAACACGTACTTCGTCCCTTTTCTACAGGACATTCTTGGGTTAATGCCGTCGTATACGGGCTTGACGATGCTGCTGCTGGGCTTGGCCGGCACGCTTGCCACTCGCCTCGGCGGCGGTGCGGCCGACAGACGCGGCCCTCCTGCGGTCATCTTGCGGAGTCTCGCCGCGATGGCGCTGGCCTTGGCCTTAATGCCCTTCGCGACATTCGTCTTCCGCACCGTCGCAGGCGGCCTCGCTTCGGGCCTCGCAGTCTCTGCGGCCTGGCTGCTGGCCTACTCCGTGGCGATCCCGGCCATCCAGACCTACTTTGTCCGAATCGCGCCGGAATCGGCAAACATCGTGCTCGGCCTCAATACGTCTCTATTGCACCTAGGCGTCGCGATCGGATCCTTGACCGGCGGCCTGCTCGCCGACGCGACGTCCACGGTCCGCTATCATCCCTGGGCGGGACTCGCGTTCGCGCTGCTCTCGCTGTCTGCGGGATTGGCGTCCTTCGCCAAGGGGGGCGTTCGCGAGAACCGGCCGGCAAATGCCGAAAGGCCAGGCCGCGGTTAAATCGTCGCAGCCTGGCCTCTCTCTGTGCATTCTTACGACCGCAGCGTCTTGAGCGCGCCGCTCCATGCGACGACCTGGTTCAGCATGTTGTTCACGGAAGCCTCCTGCTTGGGGCCGGGCTTCAGAACGCTGAAGTTCTCGAAGTCATGGAAGAGCGACAGGGAGACCTGAGCCTGGACGTCCGCCATTCTCAGCTCGCCCGCGATCTGGCGGAGGTGCTCGACCGCCCGCGATCCTCCCGCGCTGCCGTAGCCGACGAAGCCTGCGGCTTTGTCGTTCCACTCGTGGTATAAATAATCGATTGCGTTCTTCAGCGCGCCCGAAGTCGAGTGATTGTATTCGGGCGTGACGAACACGAAGCCGTCGAAGCCTTTGATCCGCTCGGACCAGGCCAGCGTGTGCGCGTGCTTATAGTTGCCCATGACGGGAGGGATCGGCTCGTCGTAAAGGGGCAGGGCGTAGTCGGCGATGTCTACGAGCTCGAACGACGCGTCGTCCCGCTTCGCGGCGATCTCGTATACCCACTTGGCGACGTCCTCGGCTTTGCGCCCGGGGCGCGTGCTTCCGATGATGATGGCGATCTTGGTCATGTATGATTCCTCCAGCCGAGATATGTAGGAGCCGGCTTCCGCGTTCTGGGGTGCGTTGTTGGCGTTGGGATGCGGCGGACCGGACGTGCCTCGAATGTATCGTAGCTCAGAAGGAGCGTGCGGGCAAGCGTCCGGCGACGGCGGCCTACGGCATGGAGACGATCAATTTTCCGCGAAAACGATTTCGACTTGGTCGCGCTGCGCGTGCAGCTGCCAAAACGACTCGGCGATCAGGTCCGGATCGTAGAACGTACCCGGGGACACGTAGCCGCCGATGGTGACGGTGCCGACGTAAACGCCTTGCGGAGCCAGCTCTTCGGCCAGCGAGTAGACGAGGGAGCGGACGCCGGCCTTGCCGATGGACAGCGAGGCGTAGGCCGGGTTCGGGGAGAGCGCTAGACCTCCGCCCGTAACGAGGATCGTCCCCTGCTTGCGCTCGACGAACGACGGCACGACTTGTTTGACGCTCGTCAGCGCGCCGACGACGTTCACCTTGAAGTCGTCGATCAACTGTTGTTCGTCCAAGCTAGACGCCGCAGACCTTGTGATCGCGGCCGCGTTGTAAAGCAGCGCACTCGGCTCGCCGAAGCTCGCGCGTATCCGGGCGAACGCTTCCTCGACGGCAGCCGGGACGGTCGCATCCGCCTCGACGGCGAACGCTTCAATGCCTTGTCCTGTCAATTCCTCAGCCAGCACTGCGAGCGAGGCGGTTCGGCGCGCGATCAGCGCGATCTTGAAGCCCTCCGCTCCGAACTTCTTGGCGACTGAGGCGCTCACGCCCGCCCCCGCCCCGACGACGACCAACAACGGCTTGCTCATGCCATCCGCTCCTTCGTTTTATATATACACTATCATTCCGACTGGAATTATACAATATAAAAATGGAATTTAGTGTATGCTGGATGCGTGCCGTCTCGAGACAAAAAAGCCCGCGCTCGCGCGCCGGGCCATTGCCGAAACGGTTATATGCCGGGCCTCGAATAGATCTTCCTCTTATGAAACGAAATCGACCGGTATTTGCCTGCGAGCTTGCGCAGCCGCGCCGGAGACAACGAAGAAAACGAAGTATGCAGGCTTTTGTTCAGCGCGGACTTCATGACGATGCCGCGGGGATTGCGGCCGTGCAGGAAGTTGCCGTATGTCTCGAACTCGGAAAAACCGAATTGCCTGGTCTTGTCGATGCTGCCGATGATCGCCTTGTACCAGCGTTTGCCGTGGCGCTTCTCGATTTTCCCCTTGAGCTGCCGGACCTTCGCCTTATCGAACAGCATGTAGTGCGTGACGAAGGAGCGCGGGGCGGAAGCCTTGACGCCCAGCAGCTTGCGGTACGTGCGGAAGTAATCGCCTTGGCTCCAGCTCCGGCAGTAGAAGACCGGCCGGCCGCCGGTCACGAACCGGTGAGGCCGGATCAGCACCGTGTCCGCATCCGCCACGAGATAGTGGCCTGCGGCGCCGAGCTTGCTGCCCGCGAGTTTAAGCAGCTGCTGATAGAGCCAGCCCGCGCGGTTCCAGCGTTTCGTGCCGTAGCGGATATCCTTTTTGCCGATCGGCAGCACGGTCCGTTCGTCGACGAATTTGCAGCCTTTTCTCCGGCAGAGCGCCCGGATTCGCCGGCTGTCCGGCGAGACGATCATGAAGCTGGCGATCGGATGCTTGACCTGCTTGCGGATGCCGTCGATCACGTGGGGCAAGGTGCCCAGATCCTTTTCGATCGCGGGAATGAGCACGTCGATGCGGGGGCCCGTCTTGCCTGCGCCTGATTTGGCTGATGCCATGTCGCTTGCCACTCCTTTCCGCTCACGGAGGCCGTTTGCCGGCTATATTGGTCCATGTGGTACAGCGTATGAAGCTTATCGGCATCGGCTTGGGCCGGCGACTGGAAAATCAATTTGCCAGCGTTGATAATAAGATAAGGAAAGGTTGACAGGAAAGGGTGCGCGCCTGTGGACGACTTGCGGATCAAGACAAGCTCGGGATGGTTGGAAGGGCAGGCGGAGAACGGCGCGAGAACTTGGAAGGGGATTCCGTACGCGAGGCCGCCTGTCGGCGAGCGGCGATTCGCGCCGCCTGAACGAGCAGCGTCCTGGGAGGGCGTCAGGCCGGCTAAAACGTTCGGTCCGCCGTCCCTGCAGCCCGGCGAGCCCGCGGAAAAGTACGGTCTTCCAGCGAGTACGCCGCCGGCTAGCGAAGATTGTCTCTACTTAAATATATGGGCGCCGGCCAAACGAACTAAAAAGCCGCTGCCCGTCATGGTCTGGATCCACGGCGGGGCGTTCGTCACCGGCACCGGCGCGGACTCGGCTTGCGACGGCGCGGGATTTGCCCGCCAAGGCACGATCGTCGTCACGATCAATTACCGGCTCGGGCCGTTTGGATTTCTGCATCTCGCGCCGCTCGGAGAGGGCTTCGTCTCTAATGCCGGTCTGCTTGACCAGATCGCGGCGCTATCCTGGATCCGCTCGGAGATTGCCGCATTCGGCGGAGATCCGGCACAGGTAACGCTTTTCGGCGAGTCGGCCGGCGCAATGAGCATCGCCGCGATGCTTGCGATGCCTGACGCGAAGGGATTGTTCGCGCGTGCGAGCTTGCAGAGCGGCGCCGCGCAGACGCTGCCGTCGGAGCAAGCCGAGCAGGTCACGGCGGGCATCCTGCTGCTGCTCGGCATCGACAGGTCCGAGGCGCAACTGCTGAAGACGCTTCCCGCGCCTGCCATCATGCAGGCGGCCGAAGAGATGGTCCGGATGCTGGGAGGCGGGCCGGCCATGCTCTTTCAGCCGGTCGTCGACGCGTCGACGCTGCCGGTCGAACCGCTCGAAGCGGTACGGTCGGGCACGGCGGGCGGCGTGGAGCTGATCGTCGGCACGAACAGGGATGAAGGCGAATACTTCATCCGTCCAGGCTCTGCGCCTATGCCCATGGAGGGCGCGATTCTCGGCGTCGAGCTCATGACGGACATCGAGGACGCCGCGTCGCTCGTGCGATCTTATCCGCATACTGCCCAGGGGCAGGCGGATATCATGACGGATTTGTTTTTCTGGCGCGCCGCGGTGCGGCTCGCCCGTGCGCAGGCCTGTCATGCGCCGGTCTGGATGTACAGGTTCGATTGGACCTCGGCTGTGCACCCGGCGCTGGCGCGGGCGGTGCACACGCGGGAGATCGTTTTTGTCTTTGGCAATTTGCAGGTGCTGGAGCGGCAGCTTGGCGTGACGCTGGGCCCGGAGGCGCGCCGGCTTGCCGGGGCGATGCGGGCCGCATGGCTTGCATTCGCGAAGGCGGGATCGCCGGGCACGGCGAAGCTGGCGTGGCCGTCTTACGGGGAGCCGGAACGGATGACGATGATTTTCGGGGCGGCCGATGTGCCGGAGGCCGTATCGGATCCGGCAGCGGGCAAGCGTGCGCGGCTAGGCTTGTAGGCTGGGGTTACACTTGAATGAAGAGAGGAGATCGGGCGTATGAAGGAAAATCGGTTAGGCGAATCCGGGCTCTATGTGAGCGAGATCGGACTGGGCTGCATGTCGCTCGGCACGGAAGAGACGAAGGCGGCGGCCTTGCTCGGAGAGGCGCTCGATCGCGGCGTCACGCTGCTCGATACGGCGGATCTCTACGACGGCGGACGCAACGAAGAGTTGGTGGGCAAGGCGATCCGGGGCCGGCGCGAGAAGGTCGTGCTGGCCACCAAGGTCGGCAACCGGCGCATTCCCGGACAGGATGGCTGGACGTGGGACGCCTCCAAGGCATACATCCTGTCGGCTGTCCGGGACAGCCTGAAACGGCTCGGCACCGATTATATCGATCTGTATCAGCTGCACGGAGGCACGTTGGACGACCCCATCGACGACACGATCGAGGCGTTCGAGCAGCTGAAGCGCGAGGGGGTCATCCGCGCGTACGGCATCTCCTCGATCCGGCCCAACGTCATCCGCGAGTACGTCGCGCGCTCGGGAATCGCGAGCGTCATGAACCAGTACAGCATCGTCGACCGCAGGGCCGAGGAGACGGTGCTGCCGCTTTTGGCGGAAAAGGGAATCAGCGTCATCGCGCGGGGGCCCGTAGCGAGCGGAGCGCTGGCGGACGGCCGCGAGCCGTCGAAGGGCGTGCTCGACTACGAG
Source organism: Cohnella sp. GCM10012308 (assembly GCF_042649185.1). NCBI lineage: Bacteria > Bacillati > Bacillota > Bacilli > Caryophanales > Paenibacillaceae > Cohnella > Cohnella sp. GCM10012308. Next base: position 73,885 of record NZ_JBHRYU010000003.1, on the reverse strand, counting down.
CTGGACGAGCTGGTCGCGCTGCGCGGCGAGCTTGGGCGGCTGACCTCGCCGGCGCGCAGCCTCTCGCAGCTCGCGATTCGCTACTCGCTCGGGCAACCGGCGGTCGCCGCTGCGATCCCGGGAGCCAGCAGCCGCGAGCAGCTGCTGCAGAATCTCGCGGCCGCCAAGGTGCCGCCGCTCTCGGACGCGGAGCTCGAGGCGATCCGCGGCGCGAGCAAGGCCAATCGCTACGCGCTGCATCGCTGACGGGACGGGCTTGCCACGGCTGCAAGGCCCATATCACGCCTAGCCGGGAGCGGCGGGACAAGCCGTGCCCTGCCGTGCTTAGTCGTGCCCTGCCGCGCTTAGTCGTGTCCAGCCGTGCCCAGCCGTGCCCAGTCGGGTCCTGCCGCGCCTAGTCGTGTCCAGTTGTACCCAGTGGTGTCCAGTCGTGCCCGCTTGAGCCGCGGATTGAGCGCTATTACGCTTCGTTCGCCGTTTTCGCGGACTCAGGATCTCTTATTTTCGCCTATTCAGCCTTATGTGCGCTTTTGCGGACAGAGAGGACGCTATTTGTCTCATACGGTGCCTTCAAGCCCTGTTTATGCGGCGATAACGGAACCGTGGTCCGTTTACTTACAGAATCGGCCGGAATCGGGCGAAATAGCGGCCGCTCAGTCCGCCGAGTACGCTGCCTAACCCACGGCGCGTACGGATCGGCGGACGGTTACGGTCGCCGATTGCCATCCAATCGCTAGCCTGAGCCTTGTCTCAAGCTGGCTTTTTTTTAAGTCGCACACCAACTGGTCTTCGACTCCCTCGCGCTACAACGCATGACCGCACGGCGCCAAGTCTATCTCGTTCTCAGCTGCCGTGCCTCGTCCTGCATCCACCGCATTTGAGCCGCCATCCCGCTCCGCCATCCCGCTCCGCCATCCCGCTCCGCCATCCCGCTCCGCCATCCCGCATTACGCCTTCCCGAACAGCCTTCGGTACTCCGTCGGCGTAACCCCCTCATGCTCGCTGAAACGCTTGTTAAAGTAACTCGCGCTCGGATACCCCGCATCCTCCGCGATGCGCCCGACGGGCAGCGCCGGATGCTCGAGCAGCCACTGCTTGGCCGCCTGGAGCCGGCAGCGCGTGACGAAGTCCATGGGCGAGAAGCCCATCGCCTGCCGGAACAGCTTGCAAAAATAATGACGGCTCACGCCCGCGCGCGCCGCCCAATCCTCGAGAATGAAGGGCGCGCAGGCTTCGCGCTGCATGTCGGACAGCAGATCCAGAATGCGACGGTCGGTTCCGGCCGGCTTGATGTCGGACACGGGGACCGCCTGCTGCACGAACTCCGAGAAGAGAGCGTAGGTCAGCATGGACAGCCGGACGGGATGCAGCAGCTGATTCGTCTCCGCCTCCGCCAACAGCTCCAGATGCGCGGCTTCCCAGGCTTCCCGCTGCCGGAGGGACCATACCGCGGACTGGTGAAAGCCGAGACGCACCAGATAATCGCGCAGCTCTTCTCCGTAAAAATGAATCCACCGCACGTCCCAAGGCTCGTCCTCGCTGCTATAGTAGCGCTGACGCTGCATCGGAAAATACAGGACGGCATCGCCGGCCCGCAGCTCGTGCACGCCCGTCTCGGTTTCCGCGTAGCCTTTGCCGGCCGCGACATAATGGATATTGAAATTATTGAGCATCCCGGCTTCCCGCAGGACCGAATGGTCGGGGAGGTCGCTGTAGACGCCCACCGACTCGGGCATGACGAGATAGGGGCTGCCGGATAGCGTCAGCAGATGCGCTTGCCTTTTCACAGTCCGCCTCCAATTAACAATATTGTTCTAATGTTGATCAATAAGCTGTCATTTTCATTTTGATTAGTTGTTATTATACTGACAATATCTTATCAATCAAGCATGAGCAAGGAGGCTGCGGTCAAATGGAGCGCAAGTTGAGATGGGGCATTCTCGGGTGTGCGGGCATCGCGGTCCGCGCGGTTATTCCCGGTCTGCAGCAGTCGGAGCGGAACGTCGTCGCGGCCATCGCAAGCCGGGATGCGGACAAGGCGAAGGAGACGGCGGAGCGGCTTGGCATCGAGCGCGCTTACGGCAGCTACGAGGCGATCCTCGCGGATGACACGATCGACGCGGTCTACGTGCCGCTGCCGAATCATCTGCATCTGCCTTGGACGATTCGGGCGGCGGAGGCGGGCAAGCATATATTGTGCGAAAAGCCGATCGCGCTTAATGCAGCGGAGGCGACGCGCATGGTCGAGGTTTGCCGGGACAAAGGCGTGCATCTGGCGGAGGCGTTCATGTACCGCCATCATCCGCGCTACCGGCTGATCCGGCAAATGGTCGAATCCGGCGAGATCGGCGAGGTGCGGGGAATCCACGGCACATTTACGTTTAACAACGCGGCGAATCATGCCAACATCCGTTACCGGCGCGACTGGGGCGGCGGCTCGGTGTACGACGTCGGCTGCTATCCGATTAGCGCGGCACGGCTCATTCTCGGGCAGGAGCCGGAGGCGGCGACGGCGCATGCGTTTTTCTCGCCCGAGCATGACGGCGTCGATATGATGGCATCCGGGCTGGTCGAGTTCGCGGGTGGCGTAGCGCTGACCTTCGACTGCGGCATGTGGGCGTCCTCGCGCAATACGCTCGAGGTGCTGGGCACGCAGGCAAGCATCGAAGTGCCGTCGGCATTCGTCTCGGGACCGGACGGCGGGTACAACTTCTTCGTCGTCTCCAAAGACGGCAGACGAGAGGTCGAGGTGCCGCGCGGCAACCAATATGCGCTCCAGGGCGACGAATTCGCGAGGACGGTACTCGACGGCGAGGCGCCGGCGTTCGGACCGGAGGACGCGGTATGCAACATGAAGGTCATCGACGCGGTGCTGCGCTCGGCATCCGAACGCGCGCGCATCGTCATTTAACCGAAGGAGGTTGCACGCATGGAATATATCGACATTCCGGGATCGCGCTTGCCCGTATCCCGCCTGATCAAAGGGACCGATTACTTTTACCACCATTCGTACGAGCTGGCGGCGACCAATATGGACGCCTATCTGGCGCTCGGCGGCAACGCCGTCGACAGCGCGCATATCTACTGCGGCGGACAGAGCGAAGAGGTGCTGGGCAAGTATATGGAGGAGCGCGGCAACCGCGATCGGATCGTGATCCTGACCAAGGGCGCGCACCATGACAAGGACGGCCCGCGCGTGAACAAGCAGGCGATCGCCGACGATCTGAGCGTGAGCCTCGAAAGGCTGCGGACGGATCACATCGAGCTGTATGCGCTCCATCGCGACGATCCCGACGTCCATGTCGGCACCATTGTCGAGGCTTTGAACGCGCATATCGAATCCGGCGCGATCGGCGCGATCGGCGGCTCCAACTGGACGTGGCAGCGGCTGCAGGAGGCCAACGAGTACGCCGCGGCGCACGGTCTCGTCGGCTTCACGTTCAGCAGTCCGAACCTGAGCCTCGCCAAGGCCAAGGAGCCGTATTGGAAGGACGCGGTCTCCGCTGATCAAGCGACCATCGATTGGCACGAGGAGCACCAGCTTCCGCTGCTCTCCTGGTCCTCGCAGGCGCGCGGCTTTTTCACCGGACGCTTCTCGCCGGAAAACCAGAGCGACGCCGACCTGGTTCGCGTATTCTACAACGACGATAACTGGGAGCGTCTTGCGCGCGCCGAGCGGCTTGCCGCGGACAAAGGCGTCACCGCGATTCAGATCGCGCTCGCTTACGTGCTGAACCAGCCGTACCCCGCCTGCGCGCTCATCGGCGCCCGCAACGCGGAAGAGCTCCGTTCCTGCGACGAAGCGATGCGGCTTGTGCTGACGAAGGCAGAGATGGACTGGCTCGATTTGAAGCGGGCGACGGTCTGACGGCTGACGAGCGTAAAGGTGTTGGAACCGAGCATTTGACCGAGCATCCGGGCGGATGCTCGGTTTTTTACGAGAACATAAGAATGCGCCACATCGTTATTCCGCCGCAAAGCCCCGCCACCAGCGAAATAAGAATGCGCCACATCGTTATTCCGCCGCAAAGCCCCGCCACCAGCCAAATAAGAATGTGCCACATCGTTATTCCGCCGAAAAGCCCCGTCCCCCGCCAAATAAGAATGTCCCACAGCGCTATTCCGCCGCGCCTCCTACTCCAACAACTTCAGCCGTTCGCGCAATCGGAAGCAACCGCTTACGCCCTTTCGCCGTATGTACTCCTACACACATATGGGAGGGGATTGCGCATGGAAGTCTATCAAGGCGGCAATACGCAGAAGGTGTACCAGATGCCGAAGCTGCCCAAGCGAACGTGGCGGCTCATCGTCCTCGGCATCGCAGCGGTCATTGTGGTCTGGGTCGGATCGACGACGTTTTACACGGTGCAGGAACAGGAGCAGGCGGCGATCCTGACGTTCGGCAAGTATACGGCGACGCAGGAGAAGTCGGGCCTGCACTTCAAGCTGCCGTCGCCGATCCAGCGGGTCGTGAAGGTGCCGGCCAACCTGACGCAGAAGCTGCACATCGGTTACCGCGAGGACAGCGGCGGGAAGGTATCGCCGGTCGAATCCGAGGCGCTCATGATCACGGGCGACGAGAACATCGTCTCCGCCGACGCGGTCATCGAGTGGAAGGTGGCCAACATCCGCGATTACTTGTACAACATCGACGATCCGGAGCAATTTTTGCGCAACTCCGCCAGCGCGGCGATCCGTTCGGTCATGGGCGCGACCAAGCTTGACTACGCGATCACGGAAGGCAAGACGGTCATCCAGACCGACGTCAAAAAGAAGCTGGAGGAGATTCAGGAGAAGTACGGCACGGGCATTCAGATCATCGACCTGAAGTTCCAGGACATCGAACCGCCCGAAGGCCAGGTGCAGACGGCATTCAAGGAAGTGACCAACGCGCGCGAGGAAAAGAACACCAAGATCAACCAGGCGCAGAAGTACGTGAACGACCGGCTGCCCAAAGCGCGGGGCGAGGCGCAGGCGCTCATCGAGCAGGCCGAGGCGCAGAAGAAGTCGCGGATTCTGAACGCGCAGGGCGACGTGGCGCAGTTCAATGCCGTTTACAACGAATATGCCAAAAATCCGGAAGTCACGGCCGACCGCCTCGTACTCGAGACGCTCGAGCAGATTCTGCCGAACGCCAAGGTCATCGTCACCGACGGCAGCGGAGACACGGTGAATTACCTGCCGCTCGACAGCTTCCTCAAGAACGGCGGCGCGAAGTCGACGACTTCGAGCGGTACGACGACGCAGCCTAACGCCGCCCAGGGAGGTGCCGGACAATGAACAACCGCAAATGGATCCTGACCGGCGTCGGCGCGCTGCTCCTCATCATACTCCTCTCCGGCTCCATGTTCGTCGTCGGCGAGGGACAGTACAAGGTCGTGCTCAAGTTCGGCGAGGCCACGCGCATCCACCAGTCTCCCGGCATTCATTTTAAAATTCCGTTCATCGAATCCGTGCGCACGCTCCCCAAGTACCAGCGCATCTACGACAGCCAGCCGACGACGATTCTGACCAAGGACAAGAAGCCGATCATCGTCGACAACTACTCCGTGTGGCGGATCAGCGATCCGCACCGCTTCCTGCGCTCGCTGCAGACCGTATCGGCTGCCGAGGGGCGCATCGGCGACGCCGTCTACAATGCGGTGCGGCGCAAGCTGTCCGAGATCGAATACGGCAGCATCATCAGCGAGACGACGGCGCGCGGCGACATTAACGACGAGATCACCCAGATCGTCCGGGACGTCGCGGAGAACCAGAGCTACGGCATCGAGATTATCGACGTGCGCATCAAGAAGACGGACCTGCCCGACGAGAACAAGCAGAGCGTGTACAACCGCATGATCTCGGATCGCCAATCGATCGCGGCAGGCTACTTGTCCGAGGGTGACGAGCAGTCGCGCAAGGTCACTTCCAACGCGGACCGTCAGGCGCAGGAGCTGATCGCGCAGGCCGAAGCCGACGCCAAGAAGATCGTGGCCGAAGGCGAGAAGGAAGCGGCGCGCATCTACAACGAGGCGTACGGCAAGGATCCGAAGTTTTACAAGCTGTACCGCACGCTGCAGAGCTACACGACGACGTTCAAGGGCGAGCCGGTCATCATGCTGCCTGCGGATTCGCCGTATACGCGAATTCTGCTGGGAGAGCGGTAGAAGCGAGACTCGAGGTAAGGCCTTCTAGCATCCGGGTAAAAAGACACCATAGAGGGAGGCGATGCCGTTGAGGCGATACGGTTGGTTGAGCAAGGCGGGGCTGGCGCTGCTGCTGGCGTTCGGGCTGGCGGTGCCGGCGCCCGGCGGCGAGGGTTCTGCATGGGCGGCGGGTGCCGCGAACGCGATCGTCGACGGCAAGCCCGTCGTCTTCGCGGAGGCGGCGCCGGTCATCAAGGAAGGGCGTATGCTCGTGCCCGCCCGCGCGCTGCTCGAAGCGATGGGCGCGCGCATGGCGTGGGATCCCGACGCGCGGATCGTGACGGCGACGATGCAGGCGGGGCAGGGTGCGACCGTGCTGAAGCTGAAGATCGGCTCGCCGTACGTGCAGCGGACGGTGACCGATCCGTCCAGCAAGGCCGCCGGCTACGTCGTAAAGCTGGACGTGGCCGCGCAGTTGCTGTCGGACAGCACGATGATCCCGCTGCGCGCGAGCGCGGAGCTGACGGGACACGCGCTGGAATGGCGGCAGTCGTCCAAGACCGCCGTCATCTCTCAGTCCGACGAGGCGGCGGGAACGCCGGAGATGACGTTTAAGCAGTACGCGCTGAACGGCGAACTGTTCAAGCTGTCGAACGAGGAGATCGAAGCGTTCTTCGCGACCAACGACCTGCGCGCGCGGCACGGCAAGACCAAACCGTTTGCGCTCAGCGTGCCGTTGTCCCTGGTCGCGCGCCTGAAGTCCGCCGATATGGGCGAACAGGGTTACTTTAGCCACGAGTCGCCGACCTACGGGGATCCGTTCGAGATGATGCGGGACCAGGGAATCAAGTTCCGGGCCGCGGCCGAGAACATCGCTGCAGGGCAAGAGACGCCCGCGTCGGTCGTGACGGCGTGGGAGAACAGTCAAGGCCACCTGAAGAACATGCTGGGCGACTATGAGCAGATGGGCGTTGGCTACGCTTATTACTCGAGTTCCGATTATCGCAGCTATTGGACGCAGCAATTTATCAGCGCATGACACCGCTATATGCGAAGAAGGCCGGGCCCAGAGGGCGCCGGCCTTCTTTGTCGTTCGCCAGGCTTAAGAGATGATCGTGATCGTCGGCGCCGAGATGGCCGGCGGCGTCGTCATCGTCGAGGCGCTGCCGAACGTGCTGACCTCGAGCAGGACCGGCGTGCCTTCGGCCAGATCGTCCGTGGCAAGCACCAGGCTGGCGGTAGTCAGCGTGGACAAGCCGCCTTGCTGCAGGATGCCGTTGACGTAGACGTTGTAATAACCGTCGGTCGGCGGATCGGGCAGCGCGGCGACGGGAGCGTCGGCGTCGTCGAGGAAGCTGGCTGCGGGAATCGTCGTCACGCCGCCTGCGATCATGCCGGCCGTGACCGCAGCATAGAAGCGGGCAACGGTCGGGGTGACGGTCGTCGTGATGACGCCTCCGGACGCCACGGGCGTGCTGGCTATGGCAATAATGACGGGTTTGATAACGGGCATCGCATTCACCTCCCCGGGCCGAGCGGACTGCCTTCGGGCCTCGGCTCTATCTATAGTACATGCCGTTGCGTACCGATCGGGTACGGCTGATCGACTGCGTCATCCGGCTCAACTTGACGCGGCAGCGACGCAAAGTCGTACGGACATTACGGCCAGCGGCCCAACGCGGATCGACCGAAACGGCATACTATAGGCATAACGGCAAGATGCGGCGAACATCAAGCGTAGCCGGAACGCGGTATAAGGCCGCAATCGGCAGGATTGGAGGGGCGGTGATGAAGTTGAGAGGCAGCCATTGCAAGCGGGTCGTTAAAACCGGCGGTTGCGCGCCCCGCAGAAGGCGTCGCCTTCGCTCCTGCGGCGTGAGCGGCGATAAGGCGGACAGGGCAAGACAGCCCCGCGGAAAGAAAGACGGGAATGGCGCGAAGTGCATGCAAGTCACGAATCCTGGAAAGCGAGCGTCGCGAACGTCGGGGAGAGGGAAATGTAGAGCGCCGCGGCGCGCAAGCGAAACGCATGGCATTCAAGGCATTCCGGGCGTGCGAGGAGAACCGGGGCAGCAGGGCGGTTACGGCCTGCAGGGAAATCAGGGGCCGCATGGCTTACAGGGCGTTCGGGGGGATGCGGGACCGCGCGGGGAGCAGGGAAACGCGGGCCCTGTAGGACCGGCGGGCCCTGTCGGTCCTACAGGAGAGAGCGGCCCAACCGGGGCCACCGGCGCGACGGGCACGGCAGGCCCGGCGGGAGCCACCGGCCCGGCCGGGGCCACCGGCGCGACGGGCACGGCAGGCCTGGCGGGAGCCACCGGCCCATCGGGGGCCCCCGGCGCGACTGGCACGGCAGGCCTGGCGGGAGCTACCGGCCCAACCGGGGCCCCCGGCGCGACGGGCACGGCAGGCCTGGCGGGAGCCACGGGCCCAACCGGGGCCGCCGGCGCGACGGGCACGGTAGGCCCGGCGGGAGCCACCGGCCCGGCCGGGGCCCCCGGCGCGACGGGCACGGCAGGCCTGGCGGGAGCCACCGGCCCAACCGGGGCCGCCGGCGCGACGGGCACGGCAGGCCTTGCGGGAGCCACGGGCCCAACCGGGGCCACCGGCGCGACGGGCACTGCCGGTCCCGCCGGTCCCACCGGTTCTACAGGGCCGCTGCCCGCCGGCATTGCCGTTCTCCCGAGCAACGTGCTGTATCTTTCTTTTCTCCAAGAAGATACGAGCAGCCCGATCACGATCGGTGCCGGCCAGTTCACTGTCGACGGCGTGCCCGCGGCGGCGTTCGGAGGACTTGGTCCGAGCGCCTACTCGATGCTGTATCTGAACGGCGTGCCGCAAGAGAAGGACCTTTACACGCTGATTCCCGCATCCGTGACGATCGATCCCGAGGGAGCGACGCTCTTTGCCGGCACGCCGATCATGGTACAGATCGTCAGCTTCTCCGTCGAAATTACGGCGTAGTCAGGCAGTCTCGACGCCGTCCCAGACTGAATCGTCCAGCTCCAGCAGGACGGGGCAGTGGTCGCTGCCGGTAATGTGGCAGTCAATCGAAGCCTCGCGCACGAATGGAGCGAGCCTCGAGGATACGAGGAAATAGTCGATGCGCCATCCGACATTGCGCGCCCGGACGCCGGGCATATAGGACCACCAAGAGTAAGTGTCGGTCCGGTCGGGGTACAGGTGGCGGAACGTATCGATAAATCCCGCGTCCAGCAGCTCGCTCATTTTCGCGCGTTCCTCGTCCGTGAAGCCCGCGTTGCCGCGGTTCGGCTTCGGATTTTTCAGATCGATCTCCTCGTGCGCGACGTTCAGGTCGCCGCAGACGACGACGGGCTTGACCGCGTCCAGCTCGGCCAGATAACGGCGGAACCGGTCCTCCCATGCCATACGCAGCTCGAGTCGCGATAGATCCCTGCGGGCGTTCGGCGTATACACGTTGACCAGGTAAAAGCCTTCGAATTCCAGCGTCAGGATCCGGCCTTCATCCTCGGCGTCCTCTTCGATTCCGTAGCGCACCGACAGCGGCTTGCGTTTCGTGAAGACGGCGGTTCCGGAGTAACCCTTCTGTTTCGCATAATTCCAATATTGCCCGTACCGCTCCCCGTGGTCCAGATTCAGCTGCCCCTCCTGAAGCTTGGTCTCCTGCACGCAGAACAGGTCCGCGTCCAGCGCGTCGAAGTATTCGCCGAACCCTTTGTTCACCGCGGCCCTCAGTCCGTTCACGTTCCATGACGCCAGTTTCATCGTTTTGTCTCCTTCGTCGATCATCCTCTTTCTACAATTCTACCTGCTGCCGCCGATCTGTGTCGAATGGAAGAATCATGAGTGTGAGATTTATCACATACAGGGTCTGTCGACTGGGTGTATATAAGTAAAAGTACCTAATTTTGCCGGTGTTTGTCGGTTCGGATCACACGGCTGTCGACGCCGCGGGAGGTTCGTCATGAAGTGCGATATCAGGCGAGACGGCGGTACGGTCGAGATCGTGCTGTCCGGCAGGATCGGCGTAGCCGAAGCGATAGAGCTCAGACACAGGCTATTTCCCGAATTAACGGCGGGAATCACGAGCGTTGTGCTGCGCATGGGCGAGGTCACAGACCTGGACAGCTCGGGGCTCGGCCTGCTGCTAGCCGTGAGGAATCTATCCGTGGATATCGGAGCGACGTTTGAGCTTAAAAACGCGGGCTCTTGGCTGGCGCCGAAGCTTGATGCAGTCGGGTTGGTTCCGCGTTAAACGACATTGGGACGGCGGCACCAGGGAGGCATTGACATGAGCGGATATTTGGCATCGGCGGGCGGCATGAAGCATGACGAGACCTTATGGCCCCTCTATGCCCGAATTTACCGCGATTCGCAGGAAGCGATCATGATCACGGACTGTCACGCCCGCATTATACAAGTGAATCCATCCTTCTCCAGAATTACGGGCTACGACGAGAGCGAGGTTGTCGGACTTACGCCGAGCTTGCTGAAATCCGACTGTCAGTCGCCCGACTTTTACGCGCGGATGTGGGCGGCGATTCATCTTGACGGCAAGTGGAAGGGCGAGATCTGGAACCGGCGCAAAAACGGCGAGGTCTACCCGCAATGGCTGTCGATCTCCGCGGTTAAGGACGAGGCGGGGCAGCTGCAAAATTATATGGCGATGTTTCTCGACCTGACCGAGTACAAAAGCGCGGCTTCCAAGCTCAGGCTCCATGCCCAAGTGTTCAGTCACGCGAGTGAAGGCATCATGATTACCGATACGAAGCTCCAGATTTTATCCGTCAATCAAGCTTTCACCGTGGTCACCGGCTATACGGAGGAGGAGGCTTGCGGACATACGCCGGCCTTGCTCCGGTCGGGAAGGCACGGACGCGACTTTTACGATCGCATGTGGGAAAATTTGCGCGCCACCGGCAGGTGGCAGGGCGAGATCTGGAACCGGCGGAAGAGCGGGGAGCTCTATCCCGAGTTCCTGACGATTACGACGCTGCGAGACGAGCAGGGCGAAGTCGCGAATTACATCGGCATGTTCAAGGACATCACCGAGCGCAAGCAGTCGGAAGACAGGCTGAAGTATCTGGCCCATTACGATATGCTGACGGGACTGCCCAACCGCACGCTGCTGCAGGACATGCTTCAGGACGTCATGGAAGGCTGCCGGAGAAAAGGCGAGCGGCTCGGCGTGCTGTTTATCGACCTGGACCGGTTCAAGTCGGTCAACGATTCGCTGGGGCATGACGCGGGAGACAAAGTGCTGCGGCAAATGGGCGAGCGTCTGAAACGGGCGGTCCGTGCGGAGGACGTCGTGTCGAGGCTGGGCGGCGACGAGTTTATCGTCGTGCTGCGGAGCTTGAAGAGCGCAGACGAAGCGTTGGAGACGGCGCATCGGGTGACGGAGCTCATGTCGCGTCCGTTCGACGGGGCGGACAACGAGATTTATATGAATGCCAGCATCGGCATCAGCATGTACCCGGATCACGGCAAGGATCTGGAGTCGCTGATGCAGCACGCCGACCTGGCGATGTACGAGGCCAAGTCGCAGGGCACCGGTCCGCAGCTGTTCAACGCGGGGATCGGAGGCGCCTTTTCGCGCAAGCTTCGGCTGGAGCGGGAGCTTCGCTTCGCGGCCGAACGCGGAGAGCTGCAGCTCGTCTACCAGCCGCAGGTCGGCGTGGAGAGCGGCAGGCTGGAGGGCCTGGAGTCGCTGCTCCGGTGGCGCCATCCCGAGCTGGGGGCGATCCCGCCGTCGGAGTTCATCCCGATCGCCGAGGAGACCGGCCTGATCCGCGAGATCGGCAGATGGGTGCTCGGCGAAGCCTGCAAGCAGCTGGGCGCATGGAGCCGAAGGTCGCGGACCGTCCCGGCGATTGCGGTAAACCTGTCCGGAAGGCAGTTCATGGCGCCAGACCTGGCGGAGACGGTCCGCGGCATCGTGCGGGACGCCGGCTGCGATCCGCGCCAGATCGTGCTCGAGATCACGGAGAGCTTCGGCATCGTCGACATGGAGTCGGTGATCGGCGTGCTGCGCGAGCTCAAGGCGATGGGCTTTCGCGTGGCGATCGACGACTTCGGCAAAGGCTACTCTGCGCTCGGTTATCTGAAGCAGCTGCCGATCGATATCCTGAAGATCGACAAGAGCTTCTTGAGCGAGCTGACGTCGGATCCGAAGAGCGATGCGCTCACGCGGGCGATCATCCAGATGGCGCAGGGGATGGAGCTCCGCGTCATCGCGGAGGGCGTCGAAAAGCAAACGCAAATGGCACGCCTGCGGGAGCTGGGATGCGATATCGCGCAGGGCTACTATATCGATCCGCCGATGCCGGCGGACGAGCTCGAAGCCTGTTACCTGGCGCAGGCGAGGGGAGCGGGCCGGCTGCAGGCTGACATTGTCCGGGAAAGCGCAGCTGCAGTCGCGGAGACTCAGCTGTAAGCGAGAAGCCGCGGTTGCAGGGGGGAAGTGCGCTAAAGTGGGGCCGTAAGCGCGTAAACCACCGCTGCAGCGCCGGGGCCCGGCGGTAAGCGAGAAAGCTGCGGTTACAGGAGAGAAGTGTGCGGAAGCCGCGGCCCTAAGCGCGTAAAGCGCCGCTGCAGCGCCGTGGCCCGACTGTAAGCGAGAAAGCCGCGGTTACGGAAGAGAAGTGTGCGGAAGTAGCGGCCGTAAGCGCGTAAAGCACCGCTGCAGCGCCGTGGCCCGACTGTAAGCGAGAAAGCTGTGGTTACGGAAGGAAAGATTGAGAATGTTGGATCTGTAACCGCAGTTTGTGCGGTTACAGGCCGCCATGTCGAACCGGACGAACCAGCAGCCGCAAAAACTGCGGCTACAACCCGATCCGGCAAGCGAAATAGATCTGCAGCCGCAAAAATTGCGGCTACAACTCGACCCGGCAAGCGAAATAGATCTGCAGCCGCAAAATTGCGGCTACAACCCGACCCGGCAAAAGAAATAGATCTGTAGCCGCAGAAACTGCGGCTAGATGTCGATGCACCCAGCAGGGGGCGGGCGAGGCCGCTATTTCAGATCATAATAAAGGAAAAGCGCCCGGCGGGGCGTTGTTTGCTTTAACCTTCGATGCTAGATTCAGAATTGTAAGCGGCGGCCAACTATGTTACTTTCATGCCAAGAGTAATATTTTTACCCCCGCGTCAATGAAGAACGATTAGCAGGAGGTTCCCGCCATGGAATGGAACTACTACAACACCTTTATCGCCGTATCGGACGATTGTCCCGTCGAATACGGGGCGGTGCCGCCGGACAAGGCCTCCGGCAAAACCAAGCCGGGCATCGAATACGACATGATCGCCGGCGAGCCGTACGCTTACACGCAGGAAGAAATTTTGTACGAGACTTACGTTCGCCACAAGCAGCTCTCGCCCGATGAGCGGGACGCGCGGGAGGCGGAGATGCGGGCTGAATTCTACGGCAAGCCCAAGGCTTGCATGCGGGCTTCCATGCTGCCGAAGAAGTACGGCTGGGGGCTGCACTTCAATGCCGAGGGAAAGGTCGCGCTCGTGCCCAAGGAATCGGAGGCATACGGTCGGTTCGTCGATGGGGAGATCGAGGACGTAAAGTTGCTCAAGGCCATGCGAAATAAGAAGGCCTGACGGTCCGCGGCGATCGGGTATCGGGCCGCAGCATTCGGGCTGCAGCGATTCGTGGACCAGCAAGCTTGCTTTTGGCGTGCGGGTAATTTCGGATGTTTGGCGGGTCCAAATAACTGCATCTGTACATGTATTTTCTACCGAACTGTGACACTTGATTAAATACCTGCAAATGTGCAGGTAAATTCAAGGCAAGAGCCGGAAATTCGGTTAATAGGGGAAAATACATGCATATACGCATCTTTTTCATTGAAACGACGGATATTGGTGAAATAAGATGTATATTTGCAGGCTTTTACGGCGAAGGTTCGACGCGGACCAACAATAGGTCGCTCCATCGCTAACGGCTGTCGGATGAGCCATTCCTGGGCGTTACGGATATCCGGAAGACGAAAAAGAGCCATCGGGGCGATCTTCCCTGATGGCTCTTTTTGAATCGTAAGCGAACTTGTCAGTCGCATCTCATATAGCCCGAACCTCGTATAGCCCGAACCTCGTATAGCCCGAACCTCATATAGCCCGAACCTCATATAGCCCGAACCTCATATAGCCCGAACTCATATAGCCCGAACCTCCTTAGCCCGAACCTCGTATAGCCCGAACCTCATATAGCCCGAACCTCATATAGCCCGAACCTCATATAGCCCGCAACTCACTCAGCCCGCAGTTCCCGGATCCGCATCTCCCGCATCCGCTTCCACGGTACCGGCGGCCGGCGCCTCGGCGTCGGTCCCGCTTTCTTGGCCCTGGCTCTGGCGCTCGGGATTTCTCGGCTTAGGCGGCTTGGGGGGCTTTGCCGTCTCGGCCTCGAAATAGGCCTTGAGCTCCGCGGCCTTGCGCGGGTCCGCGAGATCGACCTTGCCTGCGAGCATCTGCTCCGCCACCAGCTCCCAGCTCAGCGCGAGCTTCTGCGATTGCGCAAGCCTGATCGCGTTTTTGACCGTGCGCCGTTCCTTCGCGTTGCTGAACGTGTCCTTGTACTGTCTTGCGTCATTCTCGGGATCGAGCACGGCGAACGTCTTGCGGAAGATCTCCGCCGTCATTCGTGCGTCGTCCAGCGCCCTGTGGGCCGAGCCCTCGGACGGAATGCCGAGTTCCTCGAGCGCCGCTTCGACGCTGACATCGTTGGTCAACCCGCGGCCGCGCAAGTATACCTTGAGCAGATCATAGTAAACGGCGGACATCCAGTAGGCGTCGTCGAGCTTGTGCATGCGCGTATCGAGCACGATTCGCTTGAAGTCTTCGCCGCCCCACGTGACGAAGCGGCACGACTCGCTGCGTCCGAGCCATGTCAGGAACGCCCGGATGACCGGTACGAAGCCGCTCGCGCTGTCGATATCCTCCTGGGGAATGCCGGTTTTTTTCTTAATGAAGCTGTTCAGCTTGGCAAAGTAAACGGGCTTGATAAGCGCCGAAAATTCGTCGACCGTCTCCAGCGCATCGTTCAGCCGTACCGCGCCGATCTCGATGACTTCCATAGGCAGCTCGCTCGCGAATTTGCGTCCGTTGAATTCGATATCCAATATGATGTAGTCCAAGTTAGTGACCTCCGAATTGTACAGATAGCTTTATTTTATCAAAAATCGGCAGTCAAAGCCCTTCCATCCTTCGTTATGCAGGAGAAGAAGTTTTTAACGGAGACCATTGACAGGGATTGTTACTCCATGTTATTTATTAATCAATAAATAAAACGAGTTTGGAGCTGCGGCGAATGACACCCAGGGACGATGCAACCTCAGCGACGCGCAAGGAACAAATTCTCGACGCGGCTGCCGAGCTTTTCGCTTTCCAAGGATTTTACAAGACGACGACGGCGCTCGTGGCCAAGGCGGTGGGCGTGACGCAGCCCTACGTATTCCACTTCTTCAAGACGAAGGAGGAACTGTTCCTCGCGGTGCTGGACCGCGGTTACCGTCGCCTGGTTCATGCCTTTTCCGTCGTAGAGAGCCCTCCGGAGGAGCTGGTCCATCGGCTGGGCGGCGCATTCGAGGCGCTGCTGGTCACGCATCGCAACGAGATTTTGCTGGTCATGCAAGCCTATGCGATTCCGGAGCCGGCGATTCGCGAAGAAGTGAAGTCGAAGTTCGCCGAGATCCATGAGATGGTCGGACGCCGGTTTGCGCAGGCGGGCATTCCGAATGCCGCCGGGGAAGCGGGCACGTTTATCGGTATGGGACTCCTCATCGCGCTGTCTCAGATTCTGGAGCTGCCTCAACTTCTCCCCTGGTCGGACAAGGAATAAGTAGAAGGGCGCCGGCCTTTGCGGGGAAGGAAGGCTCGCTTTAAGCGCACATCTGGTTGTTACTGCCGTCAAGCCCTGGCGCTTGGCGGTTAATTCAGGGATTTAATTTATTTATCGATAAATAAGGAGTGGAGTTCATGTCGACCTTGCAAAGAAACCGGATGCTTGTCATCGTCTGCCTGGCCCTGTTCATGGTCATGCTGGATACGCTGGTGCTCGGCGTAGCGCTGCCTTCGATTCAAAATTCGTTTAACGCGGACCTCGCGGATCTGGAATGGTTCACCAACGGCTATACGCTGACCTTCGCGGTGCTGCTGATTCCTCTGGGCATGCTGGGAGAACGTTTCGGCCGCAAAAAAGTGTTCCTGCTCGGCATTGTCGTATTTACGCTCGGCTCGCTGGCATCGGCGCTGAGTACCCATGCGATCGGCCTCACGCTGGCGAGAGCTATCCAGGGCGTCGGCGGCGCGGCAATCGCCCCGATCAGCCTCACGCTGGTCAGCGCGGCGTTTCCGCCCAAGTTCAGAGCGGCCGCGATCGGCATCGTATCCGGCGTATCGGGCTTGGGTCTCGCGATGGGACCGCTCGTAGGCGGTTTGATCGTCAACGGCTCTCCCTGGCAGACGATCTTCTGGATCAACGTTCCGATCGGCGTACTGACCGTGGCATTCGGCTGGCTGTGGCTGCGCGAGTCCAAGGGTGCGGAAAAACGTCTCGATCTGACCGGCTTGCTGCTGATCGCCGTTTCGCTGCTGGGCATCGTGTTCGGCCTCGTGCGCGGCAATGAAGCGGGATGGGGGGCGTTCGAAGTATGGGGGCCGCTGGCGGGAGGCTTGGCGCTGCTGCCTGTCTTCATCGCCTGGGAATGGCGCCATCCTTATCCGCTGCTGTCGCTCGGATTGTTTAAGAGCCGCGACTATTCCGCGCTTATCGCCACGGGATTCTGGTTGAACGCGGGCATCTTCGGCGCCATCTTCCTGCTCACGCTGTTTTTGCAACAAGGGCAAGGCTACTCCGCACTCGGCGCGGGCATTCGCGAGATGGCCTGGACCGGCGCCACGATGGTCGCCGCCCCGCTGGCGGGGCTCTTCATCGGACGCCTCGGCACCCGCCGCATACTGCTCGCCGGCCTGCTGCTTCAGGTAGCCGCGTTATGCCTGTTCGCGATCCTCATCGCCGTGAACGGCGCGGTCTTCTCCTTCGCTTACCTGGCGCCCGCCATGGTTCTGGCCGGCCTCGGGATGGGGCTTAGCCTCACGCCGCTGTCGGAGGGCGTATTATCCGCCGTGGACGAATCTTCCTCCGGCGAAGCAAGCGGCGTCTCCAACGCCACGCGGGAGCTCGGCGGCGTGTTCGGCATCGCCATCGGCAGCCTGATCTTCCGCCAGGGCGGTCAGATCGCGTCGCCCGACCAGTTCGGGAGCCATTTGATCCCCGTCTTGTACGTGTATGCCGGGATGCTAGGTGCCGCGTTCATTACAACGCTGTTGTTCTACAAACGGCCGCGGAAAACGGCTCGCGAATCCGGCAAGACCTTGCCGGCCGGCGCGGCCGCGGAGTAGGCGCGAATCGGATCAGGTGGTTGGGGATGGAAAACGAAAATCGGACTGATGGAGGAGAATAACTGCACTTGCCCATTTGTTCATATTGTTCCTAAGTAGGAACCACTTTGGCCGATGTTGTATATGGAGCGCCTAGGTGTTCCTAAGTAGGAACAAATCCGGCCAGTCTTGCGCATGAGGCGCCTCGGTGTTCCCATGTAGGAACAAGTCCAGCCAATCTTGCGTGCGAAGCGCCTAGGTGTTCCTATGTAGGAACAAGTTCGCTAATCTTGCGCATGAAGCGCCTAGGTGTTCCTAAGTAGAAACAAATCCGGCCGGCCAAGCTTATGGAGGCTTTGGTGTTCCCCGCATCACGCAGGTTAATATTGGAACGGCTGTCGGATGAGTATCGGCAGGCATTCCGCGCAACTCCGGTTTCGAATTTCTGCTAAACTTAACAGGACCGTCAGGGCAAGCCCTGGCGGTTTTTTTGTCCCGAAAAAACGCGCTAGAACAGGCATCGCCGGCTGTCGGCTTATAAAATCATCAAATGCTGTCAACAGTATGATTGACATTTTTGCGTTATCCTTCTGTTGCTGCCAAGAGGTGCGCGCAGTACGATAAACGCATATCGACCGCTGCGGGATCCCGCAAAAAGAAAGCGGTTAACCAAGGAGGAACCGAAATGGAGCATGCACAGCGTTCTGCTTCTAGCGGTGGCATAAGAGTAGGCGTCCAGAAGTTCGGACGATTCCTGAGCGGCATGGTCATGCCGAACATCGGAGCGTTCATTGCATGGGGCATCATTACGGCACTATTCATACCGACCGGCTGGGCGCCGAATTCGGAGCTCGCGAAGCTCGTCGATCCGATCATCAAGTACCTGCTCCCGGTCCTGATCGGTTATACCGGCGGCACCATGGTGCACAAGACGCGGGGCGGCGTCATCGGCGCGCTCATGACGATGGGCATCATCGTCGGCACGGATATCCCGATGTTCCTCGGCGCCATGATCTGCGGTCCGCTCGCGGCCTGGGTGCTCAAGCAGTTCGACAAGTCCGTCGAGGGCAAGATCAAAGCGGGCTTCGAGATGCTGGTCAACAACTTCTCGCTGGGCATCATCGGCGCGGCCCTGACGCTGCTCGCATACTCGGGCATCGGCCCGGTCATCGAGCAGTTGACGAGCTGGCTGTCGGACGGCGTAGAGTTCCTCGTCAACCACAACCTGATTCCGCTGGCGAACGTCCTGATCGAGCCGGCGAAGATTTTGTTCCTGAACAACGCGATCAACCACGGCGTGCTAAGCCCTATCGCGCTCGACGAAGCGTCGCGCACGGGCAAGTCGATTCTGTTCATGCTCGAATCGAATCCCGGCCCCGGCATCGGCGTCCTGCTCGCCTATATGTTCGTCGGACGAGGCTCCGCCCGCCAGTCGGCATCGGGCGCCGCGATTATCCACTTCTTCGGCGGCATCCATGAGATTTACTTCCCTTACATCCTGATGAATCCGCGCCTGATCCTGGCCGTCATCGCCGGCGGCGTGACCGGCACGTTCACCTTCTCGATCTTCGGCGCGGGACTGGTCGCTCCGCCTTCCCCGGGCAGTATCTTCGCCTACATCGCGATGGCGCCGAAGGGCGGCTTGCTGCCGGTGCTGAGCGGCGTGCTGACCGCGGGCATCGTGTCCTTCGCAGTCTCGGCGCTGCTGCTGAAGACGTCGAAGAAGAACGCGCAGGACGAGGACATCGAGGAAGCGCAAAGCCGTATGAAGGCGATGAAGGCTGCTGGCACGACGGTTGCGGCGGCAGGCGCTGCGAGCGCAGCCGTTGCAGGCGCATCGCGTTCTTCGATTCCGGATACGGCGTTCGTTGACGCAGGTCTTCAAACGGCTGCCTCGGCGGTAAAGGATAAAGAAGACGTGCGCAAGATCGTGTTCTCCTGCGACGCCGGGATGGGCTCAAGCGCCATGGGTGCCTCGATTTTGCGCAAGAAGATGAAGGCCGCGGGATCGGACATCACGGTCATCAATACGGCGATCAGCGACATTCCGGACGACGCGGATATCGTCATCACGCATAAGACGCTCACCGACCGCGCCAGACAAAAAGCGCCGAACGCCGAGCATATCTCGATCGACAACTTCCTCAAAAGCCCGGCGTACGACGTACTGGTGAACAGGCTCGCCTGAGCCGAAGCGCTCTCCCGGAACGGAGCGTCCTTAAGGCCGCATTCGCTCCGCATATCGAATTGGCTGACGCTGGCGAGCATACCGCCGGCGTTCAGCCCATTTTGGATAGATAGGAATGATCCGTCCATGAGCGTATCCAACCGAACCCGGCTCATCCTCGAGCTGCTGCTGCGCAGCGGGCGGGAGATGACGGCCGCCGAGCTTGCCGCAGGGCTCCAGGTCAGCTCGCGCACCGTACACCGTGAACTTGCCGCGGTCGAGGAGCTGCTGGCAGGGCAGGCCGTATCGCTGGTGAAAAAATCCGGCTCGGGTATCGCGCTGCAGGGCGATCCGGCTGCGCTAGAGCGTCTCGGCTGCATCGTATCCGCGTCGGAGGAGGCCGAGTTCTCGCCGGACGAGCGCCAGATTTACCTGCTGTGCCTGCTGCTTCGGGAGCGGGAGCCCGTCAAACAATTCGCGCTGGCGCACGAGCTGAAGGTGACGGTGCAGACGATCGGCAGCGACCTGGAAGAGCTGGCCGAGTGGGTGGAACGATTCGGCGTGCGGCTTATCCGCCGCAGGGGCTACGGCGTCGAACTCGCTGGGGGCGAGGCGGAGCTGCGGGAGGCGATCCGACAGCTCATCCGGCTTCGCCTCGACGACGCCGAGCTGATCGCCAGCAGGGGCGAGCCGCCGTCGCATCCGCTCGATCGCATGCTGTTCCAGCTGGCCGGACGTGCCGACTTGGCCGATGTCGAGAGCGCGCTGTGGAGCCTCGAGCGGAGATGGGCGGGCAGTCTCAACGAACAGATTTACACCGACCTGCTTATCCGTCTCTCGATCTCGCTGCATCGCGTCCGGCAAGGCAGGACGATGGCGGATACGCCCGTTCCGTACCACCCGCCGCCGCATGGCAGCCAGCTGTCCGAGCAGGCCGCGGCGGAAGCCGCGCAGCTGGCGGAGCAGCTCGCGGCGCGGCCTGGCGTGGAGATCGGCCCGGCCGAGACGGCTTACGCCGCCGAGCTGCTCCAGGATGCGCACGGGAAAGAC
Source organism: Cohnella sp. GCM10012308 (assembly GCF_042649185.1). Classification (NCBI taxonomy): domain Bacteria; kingdom Bacillati; phylum Bacillota; class Bacilli; order Caryophanales; family Paenibacillaceae; genus Cohnella; species Cohnella sp. GCM10012308. The sequence goes on along the minus strand of NZ_JBHRYU010000003.1, from coordinate 53,170 downwards.
CTCGCGCTGCTGCCGGGCGACGATCTGGCGCTGGCGGATACGGTCCGACGGCTGATCCAGTCGGTGCAAGCGTCGACGGGCATCGATTACGAGGAAGACCGGTCGCTTCGGGACGGCTTGTTCGAGCACTTGAAGCAGGCGGTGCAGCGGCTAGGCGAGGGTCAGCGTATCCGCAATCCGCTGCTGGAGCAGATCCGCCGGGAATACGGCATGATGTTCGCGTCCGTCAAGGAGGCTGCTTGCGCGGCGCTGCCCCAACTGGAGGTGCCGGACGAGGAAGTCGGCTTCCTGGTCATGCACTTCGGCGCCTCTCACGAACGGCTCAGGCAGCTCCAGCGCAACGTACGCGCGATCCTCGTGTGCACGAGCGGCATCGGCTCCTCCAAGCTGCTGCAGATGCGTATCCGCAAGGAGCTTCCCCAGATCGAGATCGGGGATCGGGTATCCTGGTACGAGGCGGCCCGTCTGGACGAGGACACGTACGACCTGATCATCTCCACGATCGATCTCCCGATCGATCCGAGACATTACATGAAGGTCAGCCCCCTGCTCACGCAAGGGGAAGCCGACCGGCTGCGGGCGTTCGTGCGCGAGGCGCCGTGGGAGAACAAGCAAGCCGCCGTCCGGAAGGGAGAGGCCGGCTTGACGGTTTCTTCGGCAGACGCCTTTGCCCGGCTGGAGCGTCTAAAGACGACGCTCGACGAGATCGTGTCTCTCGTCGGCGGGTTCCGGGTGATCGAGCTGGGCGAGGAGGCAGGCGATTTGTACGCCGCGCTGGACGAAGCCTGCCGTCAAGAGGAAGCGCTGGGCCTGTTGAGCGGCTCGGCAGCAGTACGCGACAGGCTGCTGGGGCGGGAGGAACAGGGCAGCCAGATGATCCCCGGTACGGGGCTCGCGCTCTTTCATACGCGGGCGCCGGAGATCAAGACTTCCGCCCTCAAGCTGTACCGGCTTCGTCGGGAGGTTCGTTTGCCGGAGCAAGACGGTTCGCCCGTCCGATTGGCCCGGTTCCTCCTCATGCTGGCACCCCGCGCGCTGGCGCGGGAGCGTCTGGAGGTGCTGAGCGAAATTAGCGCGATGCTGCTCGACGAGGAGACGGTCGCGCTGCTCGAGGCAGGCGACGAGACGACGATCCGCGAGCGAATGACGATGCATCTGAGAAGCTTTTTTCTAACTAAAACCGAAAGCGAGTGACTGATATGAGCATCCTTTCCGCAAATAAAGTAAAACTGAACGCATTCGTCAGCGACAAATACGAGGCGATCCGTCTGGCCGGCCAACTGCTGGCAGAGGCTGGTCACGTAGAACCGGCTTACGTCGAGAGCATGATCGAACGCGAAAACTCGCTGTCCACCTACATGGGAGGCGGTCTTGCGATCCCGCACGGAACGAGCGAATCCAAGGGCACAATCAAGTCTACGGGCCTGTCGATCGTCCAATTGCCGGCTGGCGTCGATTTCGGCGACGGCGAGAAGGCGCATCTGGTCATCGGCATCGCGGCAGTCGGCGACGATCATCTGGACATTTTGACGAATGTGGCGATGATCTGCTCGGACGACGAGAACATGGAGCGGATTCTCGCGGCCAAGACGCCCGCCGAGATGATCGAAATTTTCGAGAGCGGTGTGGAGGAATGAAGGCTCTGCATTTCGGAGCGGGCAACATCGGGCGGGGCTTCATCGGACTCCTGCTGTCGCGTGCCGGCTACGAGGTGATATTTTCCGACGTAAACCAGACGCTGGTCGACGCGCTTCGCGAGCGAGGCGAATATACGGTGACATTGGCTGACGACGAACAGGAGCAGATCCTGGTGACAGGCGTGACGGCGATTGACGGCACAGACATTGCGGCCGTCGCCTCCGCCGTGGCCGAGGCCGATCTGGTCACGACCGCCGTCGGCGTGAACATTTTGAAGCATATCGCCCCAGGTATCGCGCGCGGTATCGAGCGCCGCATCGCCGACGGAGCGGGTCCGCTCCACTTGATCGCCTGCGAGAATGCGATCGGCGGCAGCGTCCAGCTTAAAGCGCATGTGTACGGGCAGCTGGACGAGAGGACGCGCGGCAAGGCCGATGCTTCGTGCGCCTTCCCGAATGCGGCGGTGGACCGGATCGTGCCGATCCAGCACAACGAGGATCCGCTCGCGGTGACGGTAGAGCCGTTTTACGAATGGGCGGTCGACGAGTCGGTCATGTTCCCGGGTTTCCGTCGCGTCGAAGGCGTGCATTACGTAAACGACCTGACGCCATATATTGAGCGGAAGCTGTTCACCGTTAATACGGGTCACGCTTCGGCCGCCTATCTTGGCAACCTGAAGGGGTACGAGACGATCCAGCAGGCGATGGCCGACGAGACGCTGGTGGGCGAAGTGCGCGCGGTGCTGGACGAGACGGGCGCCGTCGTCGTCCGCAATCATGGCTTCGATCCCGCGGCGCATCGGCATTATATCGATACGATCCTCGGCCGCTTCCGCAATCCGCATCTGACCGACGAGATAACGCGCGTCGGCCGATCGCCGATCCGCAAGCTGTCGCCGAACGACCGTCTTGTCAGCCCTGCGCTGCAGGCGCTGGAGCAGGGCGGCGAGCCCGTGGCGCTCGCCAAGGTCATGGCCGCTGCACTGCGCTTCGACTACCCGGACGACCCGGAGTCGGCTGAGCTGCAGCGATCGCTGAAGGATGCAGGCGTAGGCGTTACGCTGGCAAAATATACGTCCCTGCCGCCGGAGCACCCGCTGCTCCAGCTGGCGATGAAGCAGTTCGATGCGTTGGCTGCCGGGTTTCAGAGCTGACGAAAAGGAGAGATGCACCATGTCCCAACAGTTAACCGGCATCGCCGCTTCTCCCGGCATCGCCATCGCTAAGGCGTTTCGGTACGCGCATGCCGCGGCCGAGACGCCGGAGCGCGCCGAAGTCGCCGAAGCGTCCGCAGAGGCGGAGCGCTTCCGCGCCGCCGTCGCCCGGGCGAAGACGGAGATCGATGCGATCCGCGAATCGACGGAGCGCAGACTCGGCGCCGCGAAGGCGGAGATTTTCGAAGCGCATCTGATGCTGCTCGACGACCCCGACCTCGTGGACGCCGTCCTTGAGCAGATCGAAAGTGAAGCGGTAAACGCCGAATATGCGCTTCACGAAGTAACGGGCATGATCGTCGAGATGCTCCGCGGCATGGACAACGAGATGCTGCGCGAGCGGGCGACGGACGTGCTGGACGTCTCCGGCCGCGTCATGAGCCATCTTCAGGGCAGGCCGTACGCTGCGCTGTCCGGAATCGCGGAGGAGACGATCATCGTGGCGCAGGACCTGACGCCGTCCGATACCGCGCAACTCGACCTGGACTACGTGCGCGGCTTCGTTACCGAGATCGGCAGCCGCACTTCGCATTCCGCGATCATGGCTCGTTCGCTGGAGCTGCCCGCGATCGTCGGTGCCGGCAAGGCTGCGGCGGACGTTCCGGACGGGACGACGATCGTTCTTGATGCGTCGGAGGGGCGGATCGTCATCGATCCGAGCGATGAGGAGCTAGCGGAATACCGGGCGAAAAAAGAAGCCTACGACGCGCGGGTGGCCGAGCTGAAGCGGCTGGCGGCCGAACCGTCCGTATCGGCCGACGGCGCGCATGTCGAGCTCGCGGCCAACATCGGGGGCGTCGAGGACGTCGCGAAGGCGCTGGAGAACGGCGCCGACGGCGTCGGGCTGTTCCGCACCGAGTTCCTGTACATGGGCCGCAATTCGCTTCCGACCGAAGAAGAACAGTACGAGACCTACCGCCACGTGCTGGCCAAAATGGACGGCAAGCGCGTCGTCATCCGCACGCTCGACATCGGCGGCGACAAGGAGCTGCCCTACCTTTCGCTTCCCAAGGAGAGCAACCCGTTCCTCGGCCTGCGGGCGGTCCGGTTCTGTCTGAGCCGCGAGGATGTGTTCCGCACGCAGCTGCGCGCGCTGCTCCGCGCGAGTACGGCAGGCAAGCTGAATATTATGTTCCCGATGATCGCCGTTGCCGGCGAGCTGCGGCAAGCCAAGGCGATCCTGGCCGAAGAGCGCGCCAAGCTGGAGAGAGAAGGTATCCCGGTAGCCGCAGACATCGAGGTCGGCATCATGATCGAGATTCCGGCTGCCGCGCTGAACGCGGACTACCTGGCCAAGGAAGTCGACTTTTTCAGCATCGGGACGAACGATCTGATCCAGTACACGATGGCGGCGGACCGCATGAACGACGCCGTGTCGTACTTGTATCAGCCCTACCATCCGTCCATCCTTCGCCTCGTCCGCATGGTCATCCGGGCCGCGGAGCGCGAGGGCAAGTGGGCGGGCATGTGCGGCGAAATGGCGGGCGATCTCACGGCAATCCCGCTGCTGCTCGGCCTCGGGCTCGGCGAGTTCAGCATGAGCGCGTCGTCCGTGCTGCCGGCCCGCGAGCTGATCGGCCGGCTATCCAAGGAAGAATGGGCGGGGCTCGCCGATGAGGCGCTGCAGCTCGGCACGCAAGAGGAAGTCAAACAATTCGTAGAACAGAGGAGTCATGCCTAATGCTGTCCGAAACGTTTACCGTCATCCATCCGTCCGGATTCCATGCCCGCCCGACCAAGATTTTCGTTCACGCCGCGACGCAATTCAACTGCAAGGTGAACCTGATTAAGGGGTCCAAGAAAGTCAACGGCAAAAGCTCGCTCGGCCTGCTCTCGCTGGGACTCGCCAAAGGCGACGAGGTGACGCTTGAGGTCGAAGGCGAGCGCGAGGACGAAGCGCTTCGCGAGCTCGGCCCGCTGCTGTCGAAGATTTACGAGGAATAAGAGAACCTTCCGCGGGGGCGCAGGAGCGTGCTTTAAGCGAGCAATGTGCGGCTGCAGAGAGAGCCGCCGATGCAAGCGAAGCGAACGAACCGTCAGGAAACGATTTTTCCCTGGCGGCTTCTTCGTATGTTATAAAGATTTAATAACTACTTAGGAACACCTAGGCGCCCCATACGCATGGCTCGACGGGCTTGTTCCTACCTAGGAACTCCCAAGCCTCCATAAGCCAGGCCATCCGGAATTGTTCCTGCCTAGGAACTCCCGAGCCTCCATAAGCCAGGCCATCCGGAATTGTTCCTGCTTAGGAACACCCGAACGCTTTATAAGCAACGCCAGCCGAAGTAGTTTCTAAGGAAGAACTATCATTGCAGGAAAAAAGAGCTGTTCTATTCGGTCGCATTATGCGCCGAAAGGAACAGCTCTTCTCCTAGGCTTCCATGATAATGTTCGAATAGTTGTTGTAATCGTAGCTGTTGTCCGTCGCGCCGGCGATCGCGAAGATAATGATCAGCAAGATAATGACGAAGTACAGCACCGTGCCTACGATCGAGCATATGAGTCCGGCGATCGCCATGCCGGAGCCCTGCTCGCCGCGAACGCGGATTTCCTTCAGCGAGATCGCGGATACGATAATGCCGACGACGCCCAGGAAAAAGCCGATGAACGGGATGACGATCGACCCGATGCCGAGAATGAGCGCGGCGATCGACTTGCTATTCGAACGCGCCGGCGGCGACTGAGGCGGGCGGGCGTAATCATAGCCCGGCGGGCGATAATTAGAAGGCTGCGCCGGTCCGCCGCCGTATGGATGCTGGCCATGATTCGGATGCTGCGAATAAGCGGAGCCCTGAGGCGGAGGCGGATAATAGCCGCCTTGGTGCTGCGCCTGCTGGTAGCCCGCATGCTGGGCAGGCTGTTGACCGTCGCGCGGCGGGTACCCGCCGGACGGGGACTCCGGGCGCCAACCCTGCGCAGGCCGCGCCGGGTCGTCGGCCGAGCGGTAACCGCCGCCTGGCGCCTGCCGATCGGGCGACCACGCCTGCTCATTTGCCGAGCGGTAACCGCCGTCTGCGCCTTGACGCTCGTATGCGCGCGCCGGGTCATCCGCCGAGCGGTATCCGCCACCCGACTCCTGCCATTCATGCGCACGCGCCGGCTCGCTCGCCGTGCGCTCCCCTGCGGCCTCGCCGCCCCGATCGGTCGCCTGGCCCGAAGAGGTGTCCCGCTCCGTGCCCGCATCGGTGCCCGAAGCGGAGTCCGTCGGTCCGTCCCCGCTCCAATTGTTGTTCGAATCGTCGGATGTCATCTTTCAGTCTCCCTTTGCGGAAAGGCTTCGATTATTAGTATTGGTAGTTATTGAGTCCGGGCTGGACCGGCGGTTCTACGTAGTTGGCTTGATTCAAATCCTCATAGAAGTGCGCGAGGCCGGTGTAGAAATACGGCGTAACCCATAGCAGGCCGATGCCGAACGGGATCGAGCCGAGAATGGCCCATCCGAGATAGCTCAGGCAAAAGCCGAAATAGCGTCCCTTGTTGCCGGCCATCATGGCTTTGCTGCGGTTGATGGCCTCAAGGCCGCCGATGCCCGGATTGTCGCGCAGGATAAAGAAGGCTTGAGAATAGCGAATGGCGGCGATGATGCCCGGTACGATAAAAAGCAGCGTCCAGAGGAACACAAAGATGCCGATGAGCAAGTTCAAGATAAAGGCTTCGGAAAAGCGATTGAAGCCGCTAAACAGCCCGCCGATGCTCGGGGTACGCTCGCGAACGAGGTCCTGGAAGTACCCGTATACGCCTAACATAAGCGGTCCGGTCAGAACAAGAGAAGCCACCCATCCGATCAGCGGGATTCGCTCGATAATGCCGATTACCGTCAAGATGACAAAGTACACCAGCGCCAGCAGCACCGGCTCTGTCCATTTGCCTTGCAATGTCGTTCTTGCCCGTGCCCGAAGCTCCGAACTTGTCGTCATTTGCTCAATTCCACCTTTGCGTCGTGAGTTGTGGTACAGAAGCCTGTCCCCAATCCATACTGATTTTACAAGCCATGTCACATTTCGACAACCACTTTTTGGATTAGGGGGTCCCAAGCCCCCTATATCCTATGCCTCGCCTCACCGTCGGTATGCTTCGAGATCGGGCCGAAGCCCCGGTTGCTTCGAATCGAAAAGACTTAAATAACGTGGGAAGCACAATCAGGGGATTTACTCCACATTACCGTTTTAAGACATAAAAAAACCGCCGAAGGCGGATTTTAGGCAAATTTTAAGTGAGGGGGATCAGTGTTGGCTGATCGAAAAAGAAATATGCGTCCTCGACATCTATAATATTAGATTAGCACGCCGGAAAAGAATAGTCTAGTCTTTTTTTCTGAATTTGTTATGATTTGGAATGCTCTTCCCGGGAGAGCCAATCTAACGCGGAAAAGAGGGTCCGAATGACTGTGCTATGGGTGCTGGCCAGAAGCGCGTACGAGAGCCGTTTGCAGTACACGGCATCGCACGCCGTGCGCACGGTTGCCAGCGTAATTTTCGGCATGATCTATATCTCGATCTGGCAGGGGATCGGCGAGCAGTATGCGCTGGAGGGCTACGGCAGAGAGGGGATGGTCGCTTATATCGCGTTTAATCAAGTGATTCTGTGGCTGACGTTCACCTCGCATGGGCTCGGGTTGGAGGATCGGGTCCGGACGGGCCAGATCGCGCTCGACCTGATCCGCCCTGTGCACCTGTTCGTATTTTCGGCCGGACGGGAAGCCGGCTCCATCATCTACAATGTGTTGTTCACCGCGCTGCCCCTTTATATCCTCTATGCGCTGTTCGTCGGACTGCCGGTTCCGTCGGATCCCGTAATCTGGCTCCGCACGCTTGCGGCGCTCGTCATGGCGGCTTATACCGGCATATGCATCTCGTACTGCATCGGAGTGACGGCGCTCTGGACGGTGGAGAGCCGCTGGTTCAGCCTGCTGAATTATTCGCTGAGCTTCGTGCTGTCGGGATTCCTCATGCCCATCTCTTGGATGCCAGGCTGGCTGCAGACGGTCTCGAGACTGTCGCCGTATCCGGTGTTCAACGACATTCCAACCCGTACCTATCTCGGCAATGCGGCCCCTGCGGCGCTGCTCGCGCCGGTCTTTTGGTGTCTGCTGCTCTCGCTGGCCTGCTTGGCGGCGACATCCGCCGTACGGCGCAAGGTGGAGGTGCAGGGCGGATGAACTGGATGCGTATCTCATGGATGCTCTATAAGATCAACGTCCGCGCGAGAATGCAGTACCGGGTCAGCTTCCTGCTGACGACGCTGCTCGCGTCGGTCGTCACCGTCGCCGAGTTTCTTGGGCTGGCGGTCGTGCTGCATGCGTTCGGGGCCATCAGGGGCTGGAACGTATGGGAGATCGGTTATCTCTACGGCGTGCTCATGACGGCCAAATATTTGTACCGGGGCTTCGGCTCCGCCGTCAACAATTTCGAGCCGTATCTCGTGAACGGCCAGCTGGACCAGCTGCTGCTGCGGCCGATGCCGCTGCTGCTGTCGGTGCTGACATCGCGGACGCGGATGGTCGGCGGCGAGCTGCTGCAGAGCTTGACCGTGCTCGGCGTATGCCTCGGCAAGCTGCTCGGCGACGGCCGGATCGGCTGGACGGCCGTCCCGGCAACGCTCCTGATCGTCTGCACGGGGACCGTCATCATGTTCGCCGTCGGGCTTGCGACGGCGGCGGTCGGATTTTGGACGACGCGAACCGAGGACCTGTCCGTCCTGACGGACAACGCGTCCACGACCGCATGCCAGCTGCCGCTCAGCCTTTTTCCCGATTGGCTTCGCACGCTGCTGTTGACCGTCGTTCCGTTCGGCTTCATCAATTACGTGCCCGCCATGTTTATCGTCCGGTCCGAATGGGGATGGTGGACGATTCCGGCGACGGCAGCCGTGGCGGCGACGGCGCTCGGAGCGGCGCTCGCCCTATGGCGCATCGGGGTGCGGAAGTATCAAAGTACGGGCACCTGACTTTTTTGGATACTGCTCTGTGTCAGACAGCTAACAGATAAATCGACCCGAGGAGGGATTGCTATGACAACGATGCTGGAAGCCAAGGGACTCGGCAAGACATTTACGACGACGCTGCCCAAGGAGGGCAGGCTCAAGGCTGTCCGTACGCTGTTCTCCCGCGAACGCAAGGTCGTTACGGCCGTGAACGCGCTCGATATGCGAATTGCGGAGGGCGAGTTCGTCGGCTTCATCGGGCCCAACGGCGCGGGCAAGTCTACGACGATCAAAATGCTGTGCGGCATCCTGCACCCCAGCGCGGGGGAGGTCCGGATCGGCGGGCTCAGCCCGCAGCGGGACCGGCGGCGCGTAGCGAGGCGAATCGGCGTCGTATTCGGGCAGCGGTCGCAGCTGTGGTGGGATTTGCCGCTGAAGGACAGCTTCGACATTCTGGCCGCGATGTTCCGGCTCGGCGCCGCGGAGAAGGACCGCCAGCTGGCCAAGCTGGAGGACGTGCTGCAGCTTCGGGATTTCTGGGATACGCCCGTCCGGCGGCTGTCGCTCGGGCAGCGGATGCGGGGCGATCTGGCCGCGGCGCTGCTCCACGATCCGGAGCTGCTCGTGCTGGACGAACCGACGATCGGCATGGACGCCGCGGCCAAGCGGCAGATTCGGGACCATCTGAAGCTGCTAAACGAACAATACGGCAAAACGGTTCTGCTCACGACGCACGATATGGACGATATCGAGACGCTCTGCAAGCGGGTCATCGTAATCAGCCGCGGCGAGCTGCTCTACGATGGGGCGCTGGATAAGCTCCGTGAGCGAATCGGGCTGCCGACGACCGTCCGCGTGACGTACGGCCAGGACACGAAGCTTGCGCCGGACATGCGAATCGGAGGCAGCCGGCAGGCCGCCTCCGACGAGGTTCGCGTGGTAGAAGCGCAGGGAAGAGAAGCGGAAGTGAGCTTTAACCGCGAGCGAATCGGCGTAATGGAGGTGCTGCGGCTGCTGTCCGATTGGGGCGACATCGCGGACGTTCACGTCGAGGAGCCCGAGTTCGAAGAGATTGTCAGCCGCATCTATTGATCGGCTCGATGCTCCGACGTATCAGCCGCATCAACACATGAGCATCGGTTTCAGATCAGAGATGACCTGCGCCAGCGCAGCGGAAGTGCGCGTATACATGGCTTTGGCTTCCGCGTCCTTGGTGGATACCGCGAACAATTCCAGGTCCGCCTCCAGCTTTTTCAGGTTGGCGAGCAGCAGCGCCTTGCCCTGCGGCGCCGGTACCTGGAGCTTGTCGTCGTACAGGTCGACGTACAACTGCTGGTACGCATCCACTTGACCAAGGAACACGTTGTCCACGCTAACGCCGATCTTCTCCAGCTCCGTCGCCAGCCAGCCCGGACTAAGACCCGCAGTGGCGAGGGGCTCGTTCATCATCTTGCCGTCCATAATGACGACCTGCGGCTCGACCTCGTGCACCTTCGGCATGCCCATGTCGCTCGGCGTGAGCGGCTGCTTTTCCTTTTTAAGCAGAACGCTCAGCTCTCCGCTCGTTTCCATGACCGCAAACTCGACGTCGGCCAGATTAAAGGCGCTCTTGCCGCGCAGCTGTTCCATCAACTCGTCCGTCGTCAGGTGTTCCTTCTTTAGATTGTCCTCCATGACCTTGCCTTCTTTGATGACGACCCGGCCGCGGCCTTCGAGCAGGTGGCGCAGCCGGAGACTTTTCATCGACAGGTACTCCAGCGTGAAGGGCACCGCAAACCAGACGGCAAGCGCGATGAGCCCGTGCGAATAGTGGGTCTCGATATCCGTCGAGATGAAGCCTGCAAGTTCCCCGAGCGTGATGCCCAGTATATATTCGAAAAAAGTAAGCTGAGATATCTGCTTTTTGCCGAGCAGCCGGGCCATGATGAACAGAACGATCAGCGCGCCCAGCGATCGGAATATGATTTGACCCCACATCGGCATGACGTCAACCCTCTTTCTGCAAAATGAGATCGGGCGCCTCCAGCGCGACTGCGTGAGCGATGCCCGGAATGGACTCGCTCTGCTGCAGCGCCAGCGGCGACATGAGCGCTCCCGTTGCGACGACAAGAATCCGGCGCAGCTCGCCCGCGTTTAGCTTTTTCAGCAAGTGGCCGTAAGTCACGACGGCGGAGCAGCCGCAGCCGCTGCCGCCCGCCTGCACCATCTGTTTGTCATAATCGTAGATCATCATGCCGCAATCGCGGAAACGCGTCTTGTGCATCGGAATGCGATGCTTCTCGAACAGGTCGCCGGCGAGTTCGTGGCCGACCTTCGCCAGGTCGCCGGTCACGATCAGGTCATAGTGATCCGGGCCTACGCCAAGATCGCGGAAGTGCGAGATAATCGTGTCGACCGCTGCCGGCGCCATCGCCGCGCCCATGTTGAACGGATCGGTAATCCCCATGTCGACGACCCGGCCGATCGTGGCGGCCGCGACGCGGGGGCCCTCTCCCTCGCCCGCGACGAGAACGGCGCCGGCGCCGGTCACTGTGTATTGCGCGTAAGGCGGCTTCTGCGAGCCGTATTCGGTGGGATAGCGGAATTGCTTTTCCGCGGTCGAATTGTGGCTGCAGGTGCCGGCCAGCGCATACTTGGCGCCGCCCGTCGAGATGAGATAAGAAGCGACCGCGAGGCTCTCCATCGAAGTGGAGCAAGCGCCGAACATGCCGATGTAGGGCATAGCCAGCGTGCGGGCGGCATAGCTGCTGCTCGTGATCTGATTCATCAGGTCTCCGCCGATATAGAAGCTGATCTGATCCTGCGTCTTGCCCGCTTTTTGCAGCGCGATCTTGGCCGCTTCCTCCAGGAACGTGCGCTCCGCCTTTTCCCAGCTGTCCTGGCCGACCAGCGAGTCGTCGTGCACGATGTCGAAGTCATGGCCGAGCGGGCCGCGTCCCTCGAAGGGGCCGACGACGGTGCCGGACGACAGGAGGACGGGCTTGTCGCGGAACAGCCAGCTCTGATGTCCTTTCAGAATCGTCATTCGATCACCCTCCATATCCGAAAATAAATCGCAATAGCGCGATGACGAACGCGGCCACGGTGCCGAACACGATGACAGACCCGGCCAGCTTGAACATATTCGCGCCGGTGCCGAGCACGAGGCCTTCGCTGCGGTGCTCGATGGCCGCGGACGACATCGCGTTCGCGAACCCCGTCACGGGAACGGCCGAGCCGGCGCCCGCCCATTGCCCGAGCTTGTCGTAGACGCCGGCCGCGGTCAGCACGACCGAGGCCGCGATCAGTACGGCGACCGTCGGGGCGGCGGCTTCCTTTTGCGACATATGCGCGAAGTGCATGAACGCTTCTTGGATGCCTTGGCCGAGCACGCAAATGAGGCCGCCCACGATGAAGGCCCGGAGACAGTTCAAAGCGACGGGGCGCGCGGGCTGACGCTTTAAGGCAAGCTGACGGTACTCTTGCTGGGTTGGCGTCAGCTTTTTGATCTTATTGTTCGCCATGGCGTTCGCCTCCTGCGATTGAGCAAATGTCGGGCAGTATAGGTTGAGGATGCCTCGCCGGGCGGATTTTTACCCGCTTCCGGCCGGTATTCAGGTGACCGCCAAATGTTTACAGTTGTGAATCCGCATGCAGTCGGGCAAAGTACACAGGTCCCTCTGCGGGGAACATCACCGAAGAGAAAGAGGCGTAGCTCAGATGACTGTAGCATCCCAAGTGAAGACAACCGTCGCGTCGCTCAAAAGCGCTCAAGCGAGCCTGGAGCAATTCGCGATCAGCACGCAAAATCAGCAAGCCAAGCAGCTCTTTACCGATGCAGCCGCGCAGACGCAGCAGATCGTCGACCAGGTCGAGCAGCGCGTACAGCAGTTGGAGCAGGAAGAGCCGCAGTACAAAGGATTCTAGAATCGCTAATTCTGTTCGAGGATCGGAGTTCCGGCTCGCCCGGGACTCCTTCTTCGCTAGAAAGGGGCAACTATATGCGGCAGGAGAAAGCGTCGGCCATCATTCGCCGTTTGGCGGTAAAATCGGTTGCGGCGGCGATTTTTTTCGCGGCGCCGATCGCGCTCGCGCTGGAGCCGACGGGGAAGGCGGACGCCGTCGGGTACAAGCCGGCATTTAAAGGCAGGTCGTACTACGAGTCCAGAGGGGAAGCGATCTGGGAAGTGCCGCTGGATGGCAAGTTCATCGCGCTGACGTTCGACGACGGACCGGATCCGGCGGATACGCCGGCGATTCTGGATCTGCTTGCGACCTACGGGGCGCATGCGACCTTTTTTATTACGGGCAAAAAAGCGGAGCAATACCCCGGCATCGTGAAGCGGGAAGCGATGGAAGGCCATGAAGTCGCCAACCATACATACACGCACAAGATGCTCCTGCATTGCACGGACGCGCAAATTCGCGGCGAGATCGCGATGGCTCAGAAGAGCATTACGCTGGCCGCGGGCACGGAGCCGGTCCTTTTCCGGCCGCCCGAAGGCTTTTTCAACGCACGGGTGCTGTCGGTGGGGCGCGAAGAAGGGCTCATGACCGTGCTCTGGTCTTGGCATCATCCGACCGACGATTGGGCGCGCCCGGGCGTGAACCATATCGTCAAAGGAATCCTCGGCGACGTGCGGAGCGGGGATATCGTCCTGCTGCACGACTACGTGAGCGGGAAGACGCAGACGATCGACGCGCTGCGGGTGATCTTGCCCAAGCTGACGGAAGAGGGGTACCGGTTCGTGACGGTATCCGAGCTGCTGCATTTAAAAAATTCAAAAACAAATATGGTAAATCGTTGACTTACGAGTTGAGAACCATTATCATTCTTAGTATGAATTGATAATGATAACGATTATCATAGATCGAACATAAAGGCGAACCCGTTCGCCGGAGGAGTGAAGATATGTCGCGGTTAAGCACGAATCAGCTGTCTCTCGCCTATGGCAGCCGGCGTATTGTGGAGAATCTGAATTTGTCCGTACCCGACGGCAAGATCACTTCTCTGGTGGGCGCGAACGGATCCGGCAAGTCCACGATCCTCAAGTCGCTCGCGCGCATCCTGAATCCGCAGAGCGGAGGCGTGTTCTTGGACGGCAAGCAGATCCACCGCCAGCCGACCAAGGAAGTGGCGAAGCAGCTCGCTATTCTGCCGCAGAACCCGACATCTCCGGAAGGACTGACGGTACGGGAGCTGATCTCGTTCGGACGCTACCCGCACCAGCGCGGCTTCGGTACCTTGTCCGCCGAGGACAACCGGATGATCGACTGGGCGCTGCAGGCGACCGGCATGAGCGAGTTTCACGACCGCGCCGTCGACCAGCTCTCCGGCGGCCAACGCCAGCGCGCCTGGATCGCGATGGCGCTCGCGCAAGGCACCGAGGTGCTGCTGCTCGACGAGCCGACGACGTTTCTTGACATGGCGCATCAGATCGAGGTCATGAACCTGCTGGAGAAGCTGAACCGCGAGCAAAAGCGCACCATTATCATGGTCGTCCACGATCTCAACCATGCGGCGCGCTTCTCCCAGCACCTCGTCGCGCTCAAGCGCGGCACGGTACTCTACGAAGGGCATCCGGAAGTCGTCATGACGCCGGATATGCTGCGCGACGTGTTCGGCATCGACGCCGACGTCATCCCGGATCCGCGTACGGGCGCGCCGCTCTGCTTGCCATACGGTTTGGCCGAGAACGTCGCTCAAGCGTCGGTAGCAGGCCAATCAGCCTCGGTTCGCGAAGACGGTCGCTTGACGGCTGCGGTCGTATAGCGATCGGCAATGGAAGGCCGCTTTCCCTTACTGGGGAGGCGGCCTTTTTGAGTTTGGGCGAGAGGGGCCAAGTCCCCGCGTAACTAGGATGCTTGCAAATGGCGAAATCCGTGCGCAGAAGCGCACTGATGAAAGTAACCGTCAGGGACGGTGCGAGCAGCGGGCCAGGCCGTAACATGAAGTAAATGAAGAAAGGCGGAAGCAAGCGTCCGCTCGGCACTCCGACGATTGATGACAAGAAAGGACGCCCTTCCGAAGTCAAGTGGCACTAGGAGGGGCTGAATTTATTCAGTCCTTTACTCCGGCGCGTGAAAAAAACTGCATTTGTACAGGTATTTTCTATCGATACGCGACACTTGATGAAATACCTGCAAATGTGCAGGTAATTTTAAAACGCAAGCCGGAAATCGGGCTGATGGAGATAAAAACCTGCGCATTTGCATCTTTTCTTCTCAGATGGATAGAGATCGGCGAAATTAGATGTATATTTGCAGGCATTGCGGCAAAGACGACGCTTGCGAAGATAAGCTCGCCTTTTGGAACGCCGCCGCAGCTGCGCTTCCCCACCCCCGTGACCCCGCCGGCCCGCATCCGCCTGCATCCGACTGTCGTTTGTGATTCCGCCCACGCCTCTGTAATATGAAGGTAGAGGCAATTGAAAGCGTTTGAGGCAGAGGAGGTTCTTATCCATGGTTCATATGGAAGACGTACGGGACAAGACGCGCCGCGTGTTGGATCAGATCGCCGCGATCGTCGTCGGCAAGCCGGATGCGACGGAGTATGCGCTGATTGCGCTGCTTGCTTCCGGGCATATCATTCTGGAGGACGTGCCCGGTACCGGCAAGACACTGCTCGCCAAGTCGCTCGCCCGGTCGCTCGGCTGCGCGTTCAAGCGTATCCAGTTCACGGCGGACCTGCTGCCGTCGGACGTGTCGGGCATCAACTTTTACAATCAACGGGCAGGCGTCTTTGAACTAAGGAAGGGTCCGGTCTTCACGAACATTCTCCTGGCCGACGAGCTGAATCGGGCGACGCCGCGGACGCAGTCGAGCCTGCTGGAGAGCATGGAAGAGCGTCAGGTGACGATCGATGGCGAAACCTATCCGCTCGAACGTCCTTTCCTGGTCATCGCCACGCAAAATCCGGTAGAGAGCCATGGCACGTTCCCGCTCCCCGAAGCGCAGCTCGACCGCTTTATGCTGCGGATTCCGATGGGCTACCCCGCCGCCGGGGAGGAAGCCGAGATCTTGCGCCGGTTCATGAGCGGCGATCCGCTGGCGACGGCCGAGCCTGTCCTCGCGCTCGAAGAAGTCGTGCAGCTCCAGGGCGCGCTGCAAAATGTCCGCTGCCACGATGACGTGCTGCGGTACATGCTCGCGATCGTTTCCGCCACGCGGGACAGCGAGGACACGGCCGTCGGCGCGAGCCCGCGCGCAAGCCTCCAGTACATGCGCGCGGCGCAGGCAAGGGCGCTGCTTCGCGGACGCGACTTCGTGCTGCCCGAGGACGTCAAGGCGCTGGCCGTTCCGGTACTCGCTCATCGGCTGGTTCTTCACGACCCGCTCGCGGGAAGCGGCCGCGCCGAAGCGATCGTGCGCGAGATCGTGAACAAGACCGCGGTGCCTGCCGAGCAGGACGCGGTATACGCATAAGGCATGCCGATCATCAAATTGCTCGTCGTCGTCGCAGTCCTCGCGATGGTGCAGCGAATGCTTTTCAGTTGGCTCGGGCTGCGCAAGATTCGGTATGAACGCAAGTTCAGCGTGCCTCGGGCGTTTGCGGGGGACAAGATCTGGATGGAAGAGCGGCTCGTCAATGCCAAGTGGCTGCCGCTCCCCTGGCTGCGGGCCGAGACGCAGATGCCTGCCGCGCTAAGATTCGGCAAGGAAACGTCGGATCTCGCGGTAAGCGTCGGGCAGACGCTGCAAAACCACGCGAGCTTGTTTACGCTTGGGCCTTACACCAAGCTTGTGCGCCGTCATGAAGTGACTTGCTTGCAGCGGGGGAGATACCGGACGCAGACGCTGACGATCACGCACGGGGATCTCATGGGCATGACGAGCGGCGCATTGCAGGTCGAGTCGGATTGTTCGGTTACCGTGTACCCGAGGCTGCTCGGCGCCAGAGAGCTGCCTCGCGCGGCCCGCGAATGGATGCAGAGCGCGCTCAGCTCGCCCGACGCCTTCCGCGAGGATCATTACCATACCGCGGGCGTCAGAGCCTATCGCGGCGGCGACGCCATGAAGCAGGTCAATTGGAACGCCACCGCCAGAACCGGCGAATTGCTCGTCAACCGCAGAGAGACGATGGTTGGCGGCGACGTGACCGTGCTGCTCAACGCAGAGCTTGCCGATGCTTCGACGAACAGGCGGATTGCGCTCGAGCAGTTCGAAGAAGCGATCAGCATCGCCGCGTCCGTCGCCAAGCAGACGCTCGATAGCGGGGGCAGGGCGGGACTGATCTTCAACGGCCGCGTACAGGGCGGGGAGGCGGTCCCGCTGCGAATCGAGCCTGCGCGCGGCCGCAGCCAACTCTACGCGCTGCTCGAAGCGATGACCGGATTTGAGCCCGTCGTCCGGCTGGAGCTGGGCTATCTGCTCGGCGATCTGATCCAGGGACGGATGCGCGGAGCGAATCTGCTGCTCATTACCGCTTTTCTGACGCCCAAGCAGGAGCTGGCCGTGCGGATGCTGCGGCAGGCCGGCAACCGTGTAGAGGTCATGCTGTTGTACAAGGACAAGCAGGCATCACGCCAAGCCGCAGGAGGAACGCCATGAAGCTCATTCTCCGCAGCCTGGCTGACGCGCTCGCCGTCTACCCGCTTCTGCTGATTCTCCACGCGCAAGCCGGTCTCGCTTTCCCGACGGTCGGCTGGATCGCCCTCGCTTGGCTAAGCGCCGCGGTCGGGCGATCGCTGCCCTCGGTGCTGCGCGGCAAGCTGCCGGCGTCGCTCGTTCACTTGGCGCTCGTCGCGGCATTCATCGCCGCCGCAAGCGCCGTAGACTGGCGGCTGCTCTGGCTCGTGCTGCCGCTTGGTTTCCTGTCGTGGATCGCCCGCTTCGACTGGGCGCGCAGCGTACGCTGTGCCGTCGCGGTCGGCCTCCACGCGATCGTCCTCGCGGCGGCATCGCCGCTTGGCATTGCAGACGGCGCGAAGCCGCTGCTGCTCGCCGCGGGCATCGCCTGGCTGGCGGCGGCGCTATATTTTCAGCAGTCGAAGTCGCTGGCCGAAGCCGGTCTTCATGCCGGTCTCGTCACGAGACGGCTTGCCGCCGCGGGCAAGCGGTACCTCGCGTTGTGGGGCATCGTCGTCGCGCTCGTCTTTCTCCCGTTTGCGGGACTTCCGATCTGGCCGCAGGTCCTTCGGCTCATCCGCTGGTTGGTCTCGCGCGTCCCGGCGGGCGAACCTGCCCCCGAACAGACGCCCGAACCCGTGCAGTCCGCGCAGCCGCCGGCGTTCCCGCCGCAGGAGGGAGGCACCGGACGGCTGTGGGTATGGCTCGAGTATGCGCTGTATGTCGTACTCGCGCTGCTGGCGCTTGCCGTCGTTTATCGTCTGGCGCGGCGATATTTGCTCAGCGCCGTCTGGTGGCGGCGCATCTCCGATCGTCTGAAAGCGTGGTACGGCAGGCTGCTCGCGGGGCGGCGCGCGGCCGAGGCGGATCTCGGTTACACCGAAGAACGAGAGAGCCTGCTCCAAGGAGAAAAGCTGCTGGGCAGACTGTTCTCGCGGAATCGGTCGAAAGCGAAACGCGCGCTCGGGCGCGAGGAGTGGACGGCGATGTCGGCGGAGGACAAGGTCAGAAGTCTATATGCCGCGCTCATCGCCGATGCGGTCAAAGAAGGATACGCGCACCGCGAATCGCTTACGCCGTCGGAGACGCTCCGGGCGATCGAGGCGTGGCGCGTTCAAAACGAAGCGCCCCGGGCCCGTACGCCGGAAACGGCATCCCGAGGTTGGCTGGCGAGCGCGTCCCGTCAGCTCGGCGAGCTGTATGGCAGAGCGCGCTACGGCGGCCGGGTGAAGCCGGAGGAAGCCGAACGGCTCGGCGCGGAATTCCCCTGGAAAAAATGACGAAAAAACGGGCTTTGGCATACGACGCCAAAGCCCGTTTTTCGTGCAACTTTTTACGCAAAGCCTGTTTCGAAATCTTTACGGGGGGGTACAACCTAAGTAACCTCTCCATTCACTCCAAGCAGCAGCAAAGACCCGCTTTGGGGCGGGTCTTTGCCTAAGCCATTCCACTTCAGCCGAGTTTACACGTGATCGATTGCCACGGACGTGTAAGTGTCGGAGTCCATTACACGGCGAGCGCCGACATAGCGCTTCGCGTAATACTTTTCATCCAGATCCGAGATCGTAACACCCTTGGAAGCCGAGTGCGCAAATTTGTTGTCGCCGACATAGATGCCTACGTGGGACACGCCTTCGCCGCTCGTATTAAAGAATACGAGATCTCCCGGACGAAGATCGTCGCGAGCGACCTTGTCGCCCATGGCGAATTGGCCTTTGGACGAGTGAGGCAGCTTGACGTCGAACTTCTTGAAAACATAAGCCGTGAATCCGGAGCAATCGAAGCCGCTAGTCGTCGTGCCGCCGTAATCGTAGTCGATGCCGATCAGCTTGGAGACGGTCGAGTCGAGCTTGGAAGCTGCGGACGCGCTGCCCAACTGGAAAGCCAGGAGGCAGGTTAAAGCAAGTAGAAGTACAGTAACTTTGCGCAAAACAAGAAGCTCCTTCCAAGTGCCTACGAGGTTAGCTGGAGGGTTCGGTTGAAGGTTCCCTATGGCTTCTGCGCGAGGCAAAGCCAATTCACCCGGTAAAGACTGGTTCCCCCGTTTCCCAGTGCGCGGGAATTCGGCAGTTTTCGCACCTTAGCTTTAGAAATTCGATTTTTAGGCCCCAACTCCTGCTCCTTCAAGATTAGAAATCCTTAATGTCCCAAATCAAAAGGAATATGCTGGCGAAGTCTCATAACCCAATCACAGCAAGGGATGCGGGGTTTGCGCCCGCGAAAGGCCAAGCCTATGAATAAATGAGAAAGATTAAGAGGACGCAAGTCTTCGACAAGGCTGCAGTCGCAAGAGTATGAACGTAGTCTATGCCGCCCTCTCGACCGATATTAATAGCCTGCAAAAAAAAAGAGACGGCGCGCCGCTCATCATCCGATGAACGGCGCGCCGTCTTTTTCTGTTTATAAGCGTTATTTTAAGCCTGTTCGCGCTGCCACAAGCGATGCTGGCAGGCCGCCGTCCAGAGCGCGATCATCGACCGGACGAAGTGGAACGCCTGGTTCAGCGCGATCGCGAGCAAGCCCGTCCAGATCAGCGTGGCGCCGGATACGGCGGCGGAACCGAGCAGGGAGAGCAGCGGCAGCAAAAGGGTTACGCCGAGCAGGGGGAGCAGGCGGCTTATCGAGCGAAGCGCGCCCTGCCAAGGGCTGTCCCCTGCGGCGGCGCTGAACTGCATGAATAAGAAGGGGAGATGCACCGCCAGCATCCAGAGCGCCCAGCCCGCGGCGTAAGGGAGCATCTGTCCGAGCCATGAAGCGGCGTCGGGCATTTCCATGTATGCGTTCCGTCCGAACGGAATCAGCCAGATCGCCGGCGCCAGGGCGATCAGCTTCTCGGTGCCGTAGAGCAAGGACACCTTTTTCCACGACCGGCGGATGCCCTTGAGCACTTGGGTGCCGCCCTGCTCCTCGGCATGGGTGAAGGAGTAGTAAAGTCCCGCATTCAGAATCGGCGTGATCAGCATGCGGAAGAGGAGCATACAGCCCAGCATGAGCAGCGTGCGATCGGCCAGACCCGTCTTGAGCAGACGGAACTGGGCTTCGATCGCAAAAAGCTGCTTGGCTGCCGCGCCGAGCGGATGTTCGTCGGGATACCGGGTCAGGATTGGCGCCACGACCGAATCGATAAACCGGTAGAGGAAAAATCCCCACAACAGGCGGTAAAGGAATAAGGCGACGAGTACGAATTTGTGTCGCTTGGTCGTCTCCCAGCCTTTTCGGATCGCGTCGTTCATGTCGCTTCCTCCTCCATCACCAGGCCATGCTGCCGACGATCGCGTCGATCAGCTGTCCTAGCGTCACGTCGAGCTTGGTCCGCTTGCGCGCGGGCGCTTCGGCCTTCAGATAGTTGTCGTAACGGCTGTGATCGAGCACGATGTCGAGCATCGGATCGACCGCCACGTACGACAACGGCGATGCCGACTGCAGGCGGATCTGGATGTGGCTCTGAATGCCGTCCCACGTCTTGCGTACGGTTTTGCCGTCCTTGAAGCCGAATTGCACCGTCGCCGCCTGCGGGCTGCCCTGGGTCCTCGTGAGCAGGACGATGGACTGATAGCCGCCCTCGCCGTCCGGCTCCGTGCGGATGGAGGCTACCGCGAAGTCGGCCGACTCTCCCCGGTACACGTAGGCCTGGAAGAAATCCTTCCAGTCATCCTTGGTTACGGCTTCGACGACACGCTGGAAGCTTTGGCTGTCGGGGTGCTTGAAGCGGTATTTTTGAAAATAAGTCCGCATGATCTTCGACATCGTTTTTTCCCCGGTTTTGGCCTCGATCGCTTTGAGTACGAGTTTGCCGCGCATATATACGTTTTCGGCGTAAGCGTCCGAACTTCCGTAATTCCAGGCGTCGAGCTTGAGCGGCAGCGGGTTCGTCATGTAGAGGGACTCGATCGGCGTGCGGGCCGAGACGCCGTAGATGGCGGCCATCAGCTTATCCTCGGTGTAGGACGTGAAGGCCTCGTCCAGCCAAGCCTCCTCGAATTCGTTGGAAGCGACGATGCCGTACCAGTATTGATGCGCGATCTCGTGCACCAGCGTGCGCTCGAGCTCGTACCCCGGATTGTCGTCCTTTGCCGCCGCGCCGGTGACGAGCGTCGGATATTCCATGCCGCCCGCGCCCTCCGCGTCGGCAGGGGGGATAACGATGGAGAGCGTCGTGTACGGATAGTCGCCGTACCATTCGCCGAGCTTTGCCAGCGCGGATTTGGCCGCGTGCATGTAGCGCTCCTCCTGCTTTGCGTGCAGCGGGTCCAGGTACAGCTTGATCCGCACGCCGGGCACGCCGGCCGAGGAGAAGGAGTCCTCCGCGGTCACGAAGTCGGGAGAGGCGGACCAGGAGAAGTCGTGCACGTCTTCTGCATAGAATTGGTACGTCTTGCGTCCGTCCTTGACGACGGGCTGCTTGTACTGAAAACCGGTTGCCGCCACGGTCCGGTCCTCGGGTACGTCGATCTTCACGCCGTATACGCCGAAGTCCGAGTAGAATTCCGAGTTGCCGTGATACTGGTGGAGATCCCAGCCCTCCGCCGCGCGTCCGCGGACGCCCGCAGTTTCGTAGGCGGGGACCTTCGGGAACCATTGGCCGGCCATGACGAAGTCTCCTGCCTGTCCCATGCGGGCGAATACCTGCGGCAGCTTGACGGTGAACTTCATGCGGACGGTGACGCTCTGTCCCGGCGCTACGGCCTTGGGAAGACGGAAGGAGGCCAGCGTGCGGTCCTGCGCGTTGCCGTCGTCCGGCTGGACATAACGAAGGCGCGGCAGCAGCGTCTCGCCATCCTCGGTCGTAAGCTCGCTCAGCTCCATGGCGCCGTCCTTGCCCGGCGTCATCTTCACGCCGCGAAGCTGGCCGTTCGATTCGTTCAGGAACGTACTGCCGGGCGCGAACGCGTTCGGATACAAATGAAGGTACAGATCCGTCACGGGCTTGCGACCGGGGTTTTTCCAAGTCAGCGTCTCGGAGCCTTCGAGCTGGCCGCCGTCCAGAAGCTTGACCGAGATGTCGTAGTCGACGATCCGGTTGCTGAGCGCTACGGACTGCTGCGGGGCTGGAATCGGAGAAGGCTGCGGCGCCGCAGCCGCGCTGTGCTGTCCTTCCGAGGCGCCGGCAGCGTCGGAGCCGACGGGCGAGTCGGCGGGCGACTCGACGGGGTCGACTGCGGCATTGGCGTCGGGCGCTCCGGTCAAATCGCCGGAATCCCGGGAGGCGGCCGTCAGGGGGTCCTGTGCGGCATAGGCGGGCAGGGTGAACTGAGACTGCCAGGCGGCATCGAATCCGAAGCTGGCCGAGCTCAGCAGCACGGCGGCGGAAACGGCGAGCGCGGCGATACGATAAATGGGGCGTTGGGGCATGACGGTAACCCTCCCGTTGACAAGCATCTAGCAGATGTATATGTGGGTTGTCCGCAGATTATATCTTTGTCCCAAACAATTGAAATTCGCGCGCCGCCGCAAGCGGCAAGCCCGGCATCGGAAGGACAAGCCGGTCTAGGCGGTTGTCCATCTACATAGAATGGGTATAACTATATTAGAAGGAGGGATGGTCATGAACCCCATTCATCGTACGCTCCGCTTGATCGCGGCAGGCACGGCTGCCGCCGCGTTCGCGGGAATCCCATCCATAGCTCTCGCCGGGCCTCCCTTGGCCGGCGGCGTATCCGACGGCGGCACGTTGCCGATCGCGCGCACGGAAACCGTATTTACGAATCGCAATCCCGATTTGGCGAAGGCGCTGAACCTTCGGGAAGGGATTGATATTGAGGCGGATCTCGACGAATCGGGACGTCCGATCAGGTGGCGGGTACTGGCGGACGGCTCGCTCCGGTTCGCCTTCATGCAGGCGGCCGAGATCGATTACTTAAAGAAGCCTGAGGTTAAGTTCGAGGATCTGACCGGCGACGGCGTACCGGAGCTGCTCATCTATCGCAAGGCGGCGAAAGTCGAGGCGGGAACAGGGCTTAGCGTCTACGACGGCGCGGAAGGCTTCAGACTATTGTTCGATGTGACGGACCCGGCTTTTACGATCGCGGACCTGGCGCAGCGCTATGAGTTGAAAGGAATCGCGGGCGGCGGCGTCAAGCTGACCGATCCTGCGAGCGGGCTCGGCGGCGTCATCCCCGGCGTTCGCGCCAAGGGAGCGGCTGTGGACCCGGTGTCCTCTTATAAAATTTCTCCCGGAAAAATCGTTACGGTGCAGCGCGTATCCGCGGCAGAGGCAGACGGCGAACGGTCGGCGATCGGATGGCTGACGACCGCTTATACGTATCGGTACGGCGCGTTCGTGCCCGAGCTTGAGACGCTAACGGACGCGGGCGGCAA
Source organism: Cohnella sp. GCM10012308 (assembly GCF_042649185.1). Classification (NCBI taxonomy): domain Bacteria; kingdom Bacillati; phylum Bacillota; class Bacilli; order Caryophanales; family Paenibacillaceae; genus Cohnella; species Cohnella sp. GCM10012308. The sequence goes on along the minus strand of NZ_JBHRYU010000003.1, from coordinate 29,532 downwards.
GCCCCTCGCGCATAAGGACTTGCTCATGTCCGAAGGTCCGACGACGCCGAACGACGATATTTAAGATAGGGAAGCCGCTTGCCGCGGGAAGATGCGGCGGGCGGTTTTTTTAACGCAATGTCTTGGTTTGTCCCAAACATCTGCATCTCCCGCGACTAATGCTCTTCCGCAAGGCACTCCGGAGGAGCGGTGCCGCGTGGTGCTTTTTATGCTGCTTTTCGATAAAATAGGGTTAGCGAAAAGGATGGAGGATGAGTCGTGGATACGAACGCGAACGATCAGCAGCCGAAGCCGGAGAAAAAGAAGCTGGCGCTGAATGTAGTAAGCAGTAAAGAACATAAAGGCTTCGGTGCGGGGACCATCGATCTCAGCCAGGTATCGCCCGTCATTATCGACGGCGGAGAGGCTTATATTGACGTAGGCGCGATGCATGCGAAGAGCAAGGTGGAGAAGGGCATCAAGTTCTCGCCGGAAAAAGAAAACGTCCCGAACGGCCGCCAGGTGTGGATCGTATGGGTGGCCGTCGACCGCGACGAGCGGGGCAGCTTCTACGGAGGCGCGACGGCCTGCGAGATGCTGATCGATACCGAAGCGCGGCGCGGCTGGAAGCTGCTGGCCGAGCATGTGAACCGGATGGACCGCGCGATCAAGCGCAAGTTCCTGCTCGAGGACCTGGGCGACGAGGACAAGGCGGCGCTCCGCCGGCTGCTGCAATCGCACAACTACGAGTGGTGGGACCGCTCGCCGGAGGAACTGAAGGACCAGCTGGCTTAAGCGTTGTCGCGGCATGAACAAAGACTGCCTGCTTGCGGGGGAATGTCCCGCGCGAGCGTAGGCAGTCTTTTTGGTTTAGCTTAGGTGCTGCTGCGGTATTAGGAGGGGGAGCCGAAATGGCGGGCTCGTGTCGGAGCAGCGATGTGCCGGTGTCCTGTCTGCCAAAATGGTCGTCCCAAGCCGGAAATAACGATGTGCCAGCGTCTTATTCGCCGAAAAAGTCGTCTCGGGCTCGAAATAACGATGTGCCATCGTCTTATTCGCCGGAATTGTTGCCCCGGGCGTGAAATAGTGATGCCTCAACGTCTTTGCGCGTCAGCTTTTCCACCAACCGCGTATTTTGCGCCAGAGCGACTTTGTTCCGCCGCCGTCTGGGTCCGCGGCTTCCGAATTTTGGCCGCAAGTGCCGGTCGGCTCCGTGCCGGCCAGAAACGCCGCATGCACGCGCGCCGGGCAAGCGACGGACGCGAGCAGCCCCGACACGGGATCGATATCCGTCGAGACGACGCCTTCCGGTATCGCGAAAGTGTGGGGCTCCACGCCCGCCAGCGCTGCCTCGGTATACTCGGCGAAGATGGGAGCGGCCCTGTGCGCTTCGCTGGAGGTGATCGCCCGTCCTTTGTCGTAGCCGACCCAGACGGACGTGACCAGGTCCGGCGTGTAACCGACGAACCAGGCGTCGGAGCTCGTCGTGCCCGACTTGCCTGCCGTCGGCCGGTGCAGCAGGTGGGCGACGCGCCGAGCTGTGCCGCCGGGTTCGAACACGCTGCCCAGCAAGTCGGTCAGCACGTAGGAAAGTGCCGGCGACACGACCTGTTCCGTCTTCGGCCGCGCTTCGTACAACGTGTGCCCGCCGCTGTCCGCGATGCGAAGGATCGCCGTCGGCTCCCGCTTCACGCCGCCTGCGGCGAATACGGCATAGGCCGAGGCCATTTCATACGGGCTCACAGGAAACGTGCCGAGCGCGAGAGACGGCACCGCGTCCAACTTGCCGGCGATGCCAAGCTTGCGCGCCATCGCGATGACGTTATCGGGCCCTGTTTTCATAAGCGTCTGGACCGCAAAAATATTGTCCGACGTGCCGATCGCCTGCCGCAGTCCGATGTCCGCGCCGAAATAACGGTCGTTGTAATTGCTCGGCCGATACACTTTGCGGTAGTCGTCGTAGTAGAAGACGGTCGGCTCGCTGCGGAAGGTCGTCGCGGCGGTAACGGCGCGGCTCTCGAGCGCGGCCGCATAGACGACCGCCTTGAACGAGGAGCCGGGCTGGCGCGTAGCCGCGAAGACGCGATTGTACGGATTTTCCACGTAATGTCGGCCGCCCACCATCGCCTTGATGTATCCAGTCGCAGGATCGATCGAGACGAGGGCGGCTTGCAGCTGGCTGTTCTTGGGCATCTGCTTCTCTACGGCCGCTTCCGCCTCGCGCTGCATCCGGCTGTCGAGCGTCGTATAGATCTGCAGTCCGCCTTCGTTGAGCAGCCGTTCCTCGATGCCGAGCTTGCTGGCTGCCAACTTCCGCACATAGTCCGCAAAGTAAGGCGCGCTCTGTCCGCGGTTGTCCGGCATCGGCCGGACGACGATCTTTTCGGCGAGCGCCTGCCGCCGCTGCTGCGCATCGATCGCGCCGCTGTCCTCCATCGACTGCAGCACGATGCGCTGCCTTTGGAGCGCCTGCGGCAGCCGCGTATACGGCGAATAGTAGCGCGGTCCCTTCGGAATGCCGGCGAGCAACGCGCTCTCCGCCAAGGTGAGCGAGGCAGCCGGCTTGCCAAAGTAGAGCTGTGCCGCCGCCTCGGCCCCATAAACGCCGTTGCCGTAATAGATTTGATTCAGATACATCTCGAGAATCTTGTCCTTGCTGTACTTGCGCTCCAGCATAGCCGCGTACCAGGCTTCCTTGGCTTTGCGGGTCCAGGTGCGCTCGTGGCTCAAGTACAGGTTGCGGGCGAGCTGCTGCGTCAGCGTACTGGCACCCTGCTCGCGGGACAGGTGGCGCGCGTCGACCCAGGCGGCTCTCGCGAGTCCGCGCAGATCGACGCCCGAATGCGAGTAAAACCGGCGATCCTCTACCGCGAGCGTCGCCTTCGTCAGCCAGGGCGAGATCTCGCGCAGCGCCACCGTCCGCCGGTTGACGCCGCCCTGCAGGGAGGACAGCACTTGGCCGTCCATGTCTAGTATGCGGGTCGATTGCGGCATCTCGGCCATAGGCAGACTGCCGAACCGAAGCGCCAGCTCGGCAGCGGCGACCCCGCCCGCGAGCAGCAACAGGGCGATGGCAAGCGCCATCCGCCAACCGAGTCTGCGCCTTTTGCCGCCGCCTGCCCGTTCCGGGCGTTCGGGCCGCGGAGTCGTCTCCGCGCGCACGGGAGCGCCGCCAGCCTCCCGGCCGGCTGCCCTTTTTTCCGAGTACATGTCCAAATGCGAACCCTCCTTTGCGCCGTATGCGAATGTTGCGGGCTTCGCGCCGAGCGATTCTATTCATCATCCGACAATTGTCTGACACAGGTCGACGTTTAACGTTACATTCCGAACACACTCACCCCTTATTATGGAAAAGACGGCTTTCTCTTATTCCAGACCCGGCCAAATCTACATTGCTTTTTGCGCACGATCCCCTATAATACAACTTGTTTAGTCGAATCCGACAGGAAAGAAGGGATCCCATGTCCTCCATGGAATTGTGGTACACCGAGAAGCAAACCGAAAACTTCGGCATCACGGCGAAGATCAAGCAAACATACGTACACGAGCAAACCGATTTTCAAGAACTGGCGATGATCGAGACGGAAGAGTGGGGCAATATGCTGGTGCTGGACGGCATGGTCATGACGACAGTCAAGGACGAGTTCGTTTACCATGAGATGGTCGCGCATCCCGCGCTGTTCACGCATCCGAACCCGGAGCAGGTACTGGTCGTCGGCGGCGGCGACGGCGGCGTCATCCGCGAAGTGCTGAAGCATCCGAAGGTGAAAAAGGCGGTTCTCGTCGACATCGACGGCAAGGTTATCGAATACTCCAAGCAATATCTCCCTTCGATCGCCGGCAAGCTCGAAGACCCGCGGGTCGACGTACAGGTGAACGACGGCTTCAAGCATATTCTCGATCATAAAAACACGTACGACGTCATCCTGGCGGATACGACCGAGCCAGTCGGCCCCGCGGCGCATCTGTTTACGCGCGGCTTCTACCAGGGCATCTACGAATCGCTGAAGGAGGAGGGACTGTTCGTCGCCCAGACGGACAACCCTTGGTTCAAAGCGGACCTGATCCAAAGCGTAAACCGCGACGTGAAGGAAGTGTTCCCGATCGTGCGCGTGTTCACGGCGAACATTCCGACGTACCCGAGCGGTCTGTGGACGTTCACGATGGGCAGCAAAAAGCACGATCCGCTTCAAGTCGACGCCGCCCAGCTGCCGGAGCTCGACACGAAGTACTACACGCCTCGCCTGCATCACGCAGCCTTCGCGCTGCCGAAGTTCGTCGAGGATCTGACCAAGTAATTTGACGCTAATTACGTAGAATGAGCCCCACTCCTTAAAGAGTTGGGCTTTTTTCATGCGCTGAATGATGAATGCGTTACAAAGACTAACATTATTTAAACAAATAGACCGAAACATTCGGAAATATGAGGAAATTCGCAATCTTAAATGTTATTATTACTTACATCATACATAAAAATGGGGTGGCGGCATGTTCGACTGGCTCGGCTTTAAAAAAGGACTACCGTTATGGTGGTCGTACAGGCTCAACAGGCGGTTGAAGCGAGACATCGAGGAGATCTTCGAAGGCATCGCCGAGACGCGGATGCAGCTCCTGAAGGATTGGACGACGGACTACTGGCGTCATCTGGACCGGCTGCTGGAGCAGCTTCGGTCGAATGGCAGCGGTCCGGCGCCTGCCGGCAGCGGGGCAGCCCGCGAAGCGATGGGCAAGCTGATCGGCTCGGCATATACGCGCGCGATCGATTTTACCGAGATCTTTGTGACCGATGCAGCGGGAACGGTCGTTTATTCGACGCACCAGCCCCACGAGGGGCGGACCTACGGGAACGGAGCCGGATTCGCGGCGGGCATGGATTATGCGAAAGGCGGCGGCATCGGCGCGCGTCCCTGCCTGTTCGGTCCTTACCCCGATCCGATGACGGCGGAGATCGGCGCGCGCTCGTCCGCTTTTCACGATAAGATGACCCTGCTCTTCATTCTGCCGTTCTCGGAAAATGGCGAGTGGCAGGGCGCGTTGTGCGGAAGAGTGCCGAACGACGTCGTCGGGGATCTCATCCAGCGCGAATCCGGCCATGTCTATCCCGATTCGGGGGACAACTACCTGTTCATGGCGAAGCCCTCGCTGAGCACGCACATTGCGCCGGGCACCGCGTTGTCGCGCAGCCGGTTCGAGGACAGGACCTTCACCCACGGCGAAAATCTGAAGGACGGCGTCACCACCGACTGGGGCGTCGTGTCCGTCAAGGAACATACCGAGCTCGAGCTTGTGTTCACCGATCCGGCCACCGGGCGGCTTCATCCGGGCGTCGAGAGCACGATCCGCAACGGCAGCAACCTGTTCGTCGAATTTCCCGGCTACTCGGATTACCGCCACATTCCCGTCATCGGCAAAGGGGTGACCTTCGAGCTGCCGCATTGTCCGGATCGTTGGGGCATGATGTGCGAGGGCGATCTGGAGGAAGTGTACCGGATTCGCAGCGTGTCGGTGCGGCTCGCGAAGCCGCTGTGGATAGGCGTCGTCGCATTTTCGGCATTGTCGGCGGCGTTGGTCGGATACCTCGCATCCGAGTTGTCCCCCGTATGGACGGCCGTCTGCGAGCTAGTCTTGTCGCTGGTTGCCGGCTGGGCGGGCATCGGGCTGGTGCATCGCAGAAGCGATCGCCGCGTGTCCGAGCCGCTGCGCAGCCTGAGCAAGTTCATCCGGATCAATGCCGAAGGCAAAGGCGACCTGACACAGCGAATACGAACGGCAGAATACGACGACGATGAAATCCGCGACCTGGCCAAGTGGATTAACAATATGATCGACTCGCTCGAGGGCATCATGCTGCAGGTCCGCCTTGCTGCATCCGACGTATCCAGCAGCCAGCGGCTCATGTACGAGACCGCCGCTTCCACGGCCGGATCGACGGAGCGGGTCAGCGAGCGCATCCACGATATGATCCGCAGTCTCCGCCGCCAACTGAAGGATATCGATGTGGCCAAGGACGTGGCCGGCGAGATGCGGGAGACGCTGGCCAAGCTCGAACGGAAGGCTGCGGTGCAGATCGAAGTCGCGCAGGGCGAGGTCGAGCGGATCGGCGGCAAAATGTCGCAGATCTCGGACCGCGTCGCGCAGACGAACGGCACGATCCGCTTGTTCATCGATACGGCGGGCGAGATCCGCAGCGTGCTCTCGGTCATCGAGGAGATCTCCGCGCAGACCAATCTGCTCGCGCTTAACGCTTCTATCGAGGCGGCGCGCGTCGGCGAGCACGGGCGCGGCTTCGCCGTCGTCGCAGGCGAGATCCGCAAGCTGGCCGACTCGACGCGGCGGTCGACGGAGGAAGTCAACGCGATCGTGGCCAAAATATACGACCATGCGAAGCTTGCCTCTGCCTCGATGGAGGAAGGTACCCGCGTGGTCGAGGAGGGGACGGAGCTTGTCGCCGTCGCATCCGAGACGCTTGTCGCCGCCAAGTCGGAGGAAGCGATGAAGACGCAGGTCGTGGACGAGGTCGTCGCTTTGATGGAGAAGATCGCCGACGTCAGCAAGGAGAACCGCGCCATCTCGGCCGAGGTCGAGACCAAGGTGCAGGCGCTGCTCGGCGAGATTCTGGGCGTCCGGCATACGTCGCACAGCGTCGAAGGCATCACCGCCTTCCTGCGGCAGCTGGTCGGGCAGTTCCAGTTGACGGAGACGCGGGTCCGGTAAAGGATGTAGGGTTGTATGGTAGAAAGCCCGGGCGGGAACGTCGTTAGACGTATCTCGTTCCGGGCTTTTTCGCTGGAGTGACGCAGTTGGTGCAACATACCCATCAAAACGCCCTCATCCGTCTTCTTGCCGACTATCCTTTACATACGCTCCGGCACGGCAATGCCCAGCAGCTTCAAGCCGCGGCCCAGCAAGGAGCCGACCGCCGCCGATAGGCGCAAGCGCGCTTGCGTGCCAGACTCGTCGTCCGGTTGGATTACTTTGTCGTCGTGGTAAAAGCGATTGAAGTCGCGCGCCAGCTCCAGCAGATAACGCGCCACGGCCGACGGCTCGTTGTCCCGCACCGCCTCGCTCATAGCATCGCTCCACAGCGTGAGTCGCTTGGCGCAAACCCAGGCGGCCTCCGCCATGGCGAAGCCCTCGACCGAGACATTCGCGCCTTCTTGCCCGAGCGCTTGTTCCGGCAGGAAGCCGCCCTTGCGCAGCAGGCTGGCAATCCTCGCGTACGTATACTGCACGTAAGGTCCCGTCTCGCCGTCGAAGCTGACGACCTCTTCGAGCTTGAAGTCCACGGACAGCTGCCTGCGGTTTTTCAGATCGCCGAACACGACCGCGCCAATGCCTACGGCCTCGGCGACTTCGTTCGCGTCCGGCAGATCCGGGCTCTTGGCCGCGATGATCTCGCGCGCTCTGCGTACCGCTTCGTCCAGCACCTCGTCCAGGAAGACGACCTTCCCCCTGCGGGTGGACATCTTCTTGCCTTCCACGGTCATGAGTCCAAAAGGCACATGCTCGCAGTCTCCCGTCCACGGCTCTCCCATTTTCCCGAGTACCCCGAACACCTGCTTGAAGTGCAACTGCTGCTCGGCGCCGACAACGTAGAGCAAGCGGTCCGCCTTCATCGCCTGCTTGCGGTAGATCGCGGTCGCGAGGTCGCGCACCGGATAGATCGTGGCGCCGTCTTTCTTGAGAATCAGGCAAGGCGGCAGCCCTTCCTCGTCCAGTCTGACGACGAGCGCGCCGTCGCTCTCCTCGAGCAACCCCTGCGCACGGAGGCGTTCCAGTACAGGCCCGAGCTTGTCGTTATAGAAGCTCTCGCCGAGCACCGCGTCGAATCGGACGCCAAGACGCGCGTAAACGCGCTCGAACTCCTTCATGCTCGCTTGGACGAAAAATCGCCAGAGCGCCGTCGTCTCCTCATCCCCCTGCTCCAATCGCAGGAACGCTTCTCTTGCTTCGTCCTCGAGTTCCGGATTCGCTGCCGCTTCCTCGTGGAAACGGACGTAAAGCTGCAGGCTCTCGCCGATCGGATCGGCATCGAGCGCTGCCTTGTCTCCCCAGCGACGGTAGGCGACGATAAGCTTGCCGAACTGAGTGCCCCAATCGCCGAGGTGATTGACGGTCGTTACGGCGTGCCCGGTCTCTCTGTAAAGGTTGGCCAGCGCATTGCCGATCATCGTGGAGCGCAGATGGCCGACGCCGAGAGGCTTGGCGATGTTGGGCGAAGACATGTCGATAACGACATGTTGGCCGCGGCCTACATCTCTGCGTCCGTAGCCGGGTTCGATCGACGCGTCGACGATTCGACCCAGCCAGACGGCGGGATCGAAAAATAGGTTGACGTACCCGCCCGCGGCCTCGGCGCGGACGCCTTGGCCGGCGGCGCCCACCGCATCGGCGAGCTCTGCGGCGATGACGCCCGGCGCGCGGCGAAGCTGCTTCGCCAGGACGAAGCAAGGGAATGCGACGTCGCCGAGCTTCGGCTCCGGAGGCGTTTCGAGCCGGCGGAGCAGCGCCTCCTTTTCTAACGGAACGTGGGGTTGCAGCAGCGCTGCGGCTTGCTCTAACAGCATGTCGATGTCCTCCTTCGCTTTATTCGAGACGCAAAATCCAAACGCACGCCATCCGGATGCACTCCACCCAAATAGCAATCCGAACGAGCAATCCAACCGAACGAGCAATCCAACCGAACGAGCAATCCAACGAACGAGCAATCCAACCGCAAAATCCGAACGCAAAAAACCTCCGTCTCATCAAGAGACGGAGGTTAGTCCGCGGTACCACTCTTATAGCGCCCGGGCAGATGGTCTGCGCTGGACGCCGCTCAAAAGGATAACGGCCGCAAGGCCGGATCGCCCTACATCCGGACTATCGGCTAAGGCGCCGCGCCGGTTCGGGCGACCGACTCCCGGGTCCGCTTCCCGAAGATCCCGCCGTGCCGGGTTCCACCCCTCCGGCTCTCTGGTACGGCTATGCGATCCGGTACTCTCCCGTTCATCGTCGATCGGATATTGGCCCATATCATAGCATGCCGAGGCGGCGGGAGACAAGAGGGGCGAGCGGCCTCCATCGTTGAATTCAAAGTGCGTTGTGTATATAGTAATAACAGACAATCGGACAGACGGGAGCGGATCGAAATGCCGGACTACAGGCGCGTGACGGTCGTGTTCCGCAGCCGGCACGGCGGCGAATCCGGCGCATGGTCGGAGGAGCGGCTGACGGGGCAATGGTTCCGTATGGCGACGGGTTGGGTGCTGCGCTGCCCGGACGCGATGACGGTTTCGATCCTGAAAGGCGACGTGCGCGTCGTCCGTCAGGGAGAGGTCGGCGTGGAGCAGACGTTTCGGCTGGGCGCGGCGACGCCGGGCGCGGTGCGCTTGCCCCAGGGCTCGATGGCCGTTGAGGCGTTCACGCACGAGCTGACGGCTGCGTTGACGGATGCCGGCGGCACGCTGTTCTGGCGCTACGATATGCGCAATGAGGATCAGGAGATGGGCCGGTTCGAGATCGGACTGGATATACGGGAGGAATAAGTTCATGAACGTGCTGGAGCAGACATACGAGGTGTTAAAAGAAGCGATCGCGGAAGCCGCGGTCAAGGCGGGGGTCGTGGAGCGGGAACAGGTGCCGGCGATCGTCATCGAAGTGCCGCGCGACAAGGCGCACGGCGACCTGGCCACCAACGCGGCCATGCAGCTGACGCGCATCGCGAAGAAAAATCCGCGCGAGATCGCAACCGCGATCATCGAGCACCTGGACAAAGCGAAGGCCAACGTCACGTCCGCGGAAATCGCGGGTCCGGGCTTCATCAATTTCCGAATGGACAAGCGCTATCTGCTGCCTGTCGTCGCATCGGTACTGGAGCAGGGCGGGGGTTACGGGCGTACGGACGCGGGCAACGGGCGCAAAGTGCAGGTCGAATTCGTAAGCGCGAATCCGACGGGAAGCCTGCATCTGGGCCACGCGCGCGGCGCCGCGGTCGGCGATGCGTTGTGCAACGTGCTTGCGTTTGCGGGTTACGACGTCTCGCGCGAATATTACATTAACGACGCGGGCAACCAGGTCAATAACCTGGCTCGCTCCATCGAGGCGCGCTATCGTCAGGCGCTCGGCGAGGATGCGGCGATGCCGGAGGACGGCTATTACGGCGAGGATATTATCGGGTTCGCCAAGGAGCTGGCGGAGCGCGAAGGCGCGCGCTTGCTGGAAAAGACGGAGGAAGAACGCTTCGACTATTTCCGCAGCTACGGCCTCGAGCGCGAGCTGGACAAGATCAAGCGCGACCTCGGCCGGTTCGGCGTGAGCTTCGACAGCTGGTACAGCGAGACCTCGCTTTACCAGACGGGCAAGGTCGAAGGCGCGCTTGAAGCGCTGCGCGCGCAAGGCCATGTTTACGAAGAGGAAGGCGCGGTCTGGCTGAATACGACGGCGTTCGGAGACGACAAGAACCGCGTGCTCGTTAAAAACGACGGCAGCTACACTTACCTGACGCCGGACGTCGCGTACCATATGGACAAGTTCGCGCGCGGCTTCGACGAGCTGATCAACATCTGGGGCGCAGACCACCACGGTTACATCCCGCGCGTCAAGGCGGCCATGGCGGCGCTCGGCCACGATCCGCAGCGCTTGACAGTGCTGATCGCACAGATGGTCAGTCTGTTCCAGAACGGCGAGAAGGTCAAAATGTCCAAGCGTACGGGCAAAGCGATCACGATCGAGGACCTGATGGACGAAGTCGGCGTCGATGCGATCCGCTACTTCTTCACGATGCGGAGCATGGATACGCATCTGGACTTTGACATGGATCTGGCCGTCTCGACGTCCAACGAGAATCCGGTGTTCTACGTGCAGTATGCCCACGCGCGCATCTGCAGTATTTTCCGCCAGGCCGAGGAGCAAGGCGTCGCCGTGCTGCCTGTGGCCGAGGCAAACCTGGAGCTGCTCGCGGCCGAGCACGAGTACGATCTGCTGCGCAAAATGGGCGAGTTCCCTGCCGTCGTCGCAGACTCGGCGAAGGACTACGCGCCGCACCATATCGTGCGTTACGTATACGAGCTGGCGGCGTTGTTCCACAGCTATTACCGCGCGGAGCGGGTCATCACCGAGGATGCCGCACAGAGCCAGGCGCGTCTGCAACTGCTGGCCGCGCTGCGCCACACGCTCGCTAACGGTCTGCGCCTGATCGGCGTATCCGCGCCGGAGCAGATGTAAGAGGGGCTTGGCTGGAGCTGGCCCTATTTGGTACCGGTAGGGCATGGAAATGGTGGAAAACGGACGGAAAAAATTGTCCTCTGAGGGCAGCTAAGACGGTGCGGGAGGAGTCGATAGCGGAATGATTCTCCGCTGACGGCCTCTCGGACGGTGGAGTTGCAGTAGATAGTGGAAGTATTTTCCGCTGAGGGACCCTGAGATGGTGAATTTGGCACTTACAACGGAAGTGTTTTCCTCTAACACTCATTTGATGGTGAGGTTGTGCCGGATAGCGGAACTTTTGTCCGCTAAGGGCGACTGGGACGGCGAGCCACAAGCTTTAGCGGCATTTCATGCCGCTAAAGGTAACTAGGAGGGCGAGCTGAAGGTGATAGCGGCATTTTATGCCGCTAAAGGTGCTTAGGACGGCAAGCTGAAGGTGATAGCGGCATTTTATGCCGCTAAGGCCACGTTGGCCGAATGTATGTAGGCGTTAGCGGCATTTTATGCCGCTAAATGCATGCAGGGCGGCTAGCTAGGACGGCTAACGGCAATTTATGCCGTAAAAAAAACGCCAGAGCAGCGAAGATTTCGGCGCTAGCGGCATTTCATGCCGCTAAAGCTTCAAGCTCCTCGCTTGCGAAAAAACGCATAGCGCATAGAAAGATAGCGAAGGTCCGCCCCCTCTACAGCACCTTCGGCCTTGCGGAGCGGTCCCCCGGCGGTCCCCCGGTTCCGCCGGAAGACTCGCCCGCGATCTCCAGCATGCGCAACACATCCAGCTCCCCGGCTCCCTGGGGAGCTTTGTCGTATCCGAGCGGCTTTGCGGATCGGCGCAGGATGTCCTTGATCCGGCTTGGGGACAGCCCTGGCCGGAGCGCCAGCAGCAGCGCGACCGCGCCGGTCACGTGGGAGGTCGCCATCGACGTGCCGCTCATTACGCGGCGGCGGCCGTTCGGCCAGGCGGATTCCACCTTCGCGCCGGGGGCGTAGATGTCGATGGCGGCGCTGCGGTTTGTGAAGCGCGCGATCCGTCCGCGCCGGTCGAGCGCGCCGACGGCCACGGTGTGCCCGTAGCCGGCCGGATAGTCGATCCGGCCTTTCCTGCCGTCGTTGCCCGACGAGGCGACGATCAGCACGCCGGCCCTATGCGCGCTCTCCACCGCCTTCAGCAGCGCTTCGCTCCGGTTCGGCATGCCGAAGCTCATGTTGACGATGTCCATGCCGTGATGGACGCACCACTCGATGCCGAGGATGATGTCGGACACGTATGCGGAACCGTCGGTATCGAACGCTTTCACGGGGTGAATCTCTGTCCGCGGCGCGACGCCGATCATGCCGCGCGAGGCATTCGCGGCTGAGATCGTCCCCGCGATGTGGGTGCCGTGCCCGTTGTCGTCATGCGGCAGCGAGGCTCGCTGCAGGAGATTGATGCCACGGCTTAAGGCATGGCGAAGGTCGGGGTGGCCAAAGTCGACGCCGGTGTCGATTACGCCGACCTTTACCCTTTGACCTGTCGTGCGGCTCCAGGCCTGGGGGGCGCGGATGCGCCGCACGCCCCAAGGAATGTCCATCTTGCTGTCCGTCTGAACGAACGGCCTGGGCAGCGCGCGGCGGCTAATCTTGACGCTGCGGTCTTCCTCCAACACGCAGCCGTAACTCAGCAGGGGTATAAGAGAGTCGGCGCGCAACGGCAGGCTGAAGCCGCCGATGACCCGGATCGGACGAGCGGCGCGCAGCGCCATACCGCGCGATCGCCTTGCGGCCAGCTTCGCGAGAAACCTGCGGCCGTCCTCGTGCCTCGCAAAACGTACGATCGTTCTGGCGCCACGCTCTCCGCCACCGGCGAGCAGGCGGCGGAGGAGGCGAAGGAGAGCGCTCGAGTCCATGTGCTGGTCTCCTTCCCGGCTTAGATTCCCCATACTATGTGTACCGGCGGAGCAAAGCTTGGGAGTATGGCCCGGAACCGTTTAAATTGGGCGACAGGCAGTGTCATTTCGAATCCCGGCACATAGTATGAAGTGGGAGTTTCCCCGGAGAGACTCTCGCACCCATGTAGGTTCCTCCTCCCGAGGAGCGCGGAAGGGTACAGTCGGTTAAGCGAAGGCGCGGCTCCGAGGCGCCTTCGCTTAATGGCGTCTTCATCGCGGAGGACAAGCCCGGACTGCGCAAAACTTTCATTCTCCGCTTCGTTCTCGCGGAAAATGACGAATAAAAGCATATGCGGGCAATCGCTTGAGAGGCCTTGCTAGCGGGCCGCCGTACTTGCATTTTGACGGCAAATGCGGTTAACTAAAGGTTGACGCCCGAGGGGTATAAGTACGTTTAACATACAGAGAGGATGGGGACTTAGAGCGTGAGCGCTGAATACGTCCTGAAGTTCGACGCCGAGAAGATCCGGGAGATGCCGATGGTCGACCTGGCCTTCGAGGTGCTCAAGGCGGCCAATACGCCGTTCTATTACCGGGATCTCATGATGGAGATTGCCAAGCTGCGGGGATTCTCTCCCGAGCAGATCAATGAATTTATCGCACAGGTGTATACAGAGATTAATATCGACGGCCGCTTCGCGTGCGTCGGCAGCAATGTCTGGGGCCTGAAGCGCTGGTATCCGGTCGATCGCTCCGACGATCCGATCACGGGCGGCGCCAAGCGTCCGCGCATCATCAACGACGACGACGATCTCGACGACGAGGATCTGTACGGCGAGGACGAGGAAGAGACCTTCACGGAAGCCGAAGAGGGCTTCGACCTGTTCGACGAAGATCGCGAGGAGATCTTCGACGAAGGCGAAGAAGCCAGCGAGTCCGACGAAGAAGTCGCGATCGACGAGGAATCCGAGGAAGAAGAAGGCATCGAAGGCGAAGTCGACGAGGAAGACGGCTTCGACGAGGATGAGGACGAGGAAGACGCGGAAGAAGAGGAAGAAGAACGCTAATTCCTACCGTGCGGGACGCCGAATCGGCGTCCCTTTCCGCGACCGGCTGCGGCGAGCGCGCGGCTTGGTCTGGGTCTTTTTGCTGGCGTTTCGAGGCTCGATCGGCCGATATCGCGGAGGGCTCCGGAGGCTTGACACCATTGTAGTCAGCGGGTAAACTTATGCTTGGGCTTTTCAAGCAGGCATTTCAATAGCGTTATTTTTAAAAGTGCCCCCATTTAATTGGGTGTCACTTTTTTTGTTTTTTTGGAGACCATTAACATGATGCCAGGGGCACATGCGGGAGGTATGACAGAGGGTGACCAAATATATATTCGTGACGGGCGGCGTCGTTTCCTCGCTCGGCAAGGGAATCACGGCGGCGTCGCTGGGGCGTCTGCTCAAGAATCGCGGCCTCAAAGTGACGATCCAGAAGTTCGATCCGTACATTAACGTTGACCCGGGCACGATGAGCCCGTATCAGCACGGAGAGGTGTTCGTAACCGACGACGGCGCGGAGACGGACCTCGACCTTGGCCACTACGAACGCTTTATCGATATCAATCTTTCCAAGAACAGCAACGTGACGACCGGCAAAATTTACTCTACCGTCATCAGCAAAGAACGTCGCGGCGAGTATCTGGGCGGTACGGTGCAGGTTATCCCCCACATTACCAACGAAATCAAGGACCGCGTGTTCCGCGCCGGACGCGAGACCGGATCCGACGTCGTCATCACCGAGATCGGCGGCACGGTCGGCGATATCGAGAGTCTCCCGTTCCTTGAAGCGATCCGCCAGATCAAGAGCGACATCGGACGCGACAATGTCATGTATATCCACGTGACGCTGATTCCATATATCAAGGCTGCCGGCGAGGTGAAGACCAAGCCGACCCAGCATAGCGTCAAGGAACTGCGCAGCATCGGCATCCAGCCGAACGTCATCGTCTGCCGTACCGAGCATCCGCTGGCCGAAGACCTCAAGCGCAAGATCGCGCTGTTCTGCGATATCGACGCGAATGCGGTCATCGAATGCCGCGACGCTTCGACGCTGTACGAGGTCCCGCTCATGCTGCAGGAGCAAGGTCTCGACGACTATGTCGTGAGCCATCTCAAGCTTGGCGGAGCGGACAAGCCGGATATGGGCGAGTGGATCGAGCTTGTGAACCGCGTCAAGTCGCTGAAGCGTACGACGGAGATCGCCATCGTCGGCAAGTATGTCGCGCTGCACGACGCATATCTGAGTATCGTCGAATCGCTCGCGCATGCGGGCATCGACGCGGACGCCGAAGTGAACATCCGATGGGTGAATGCCGAGGAAGTCACGCCTGCCAATGTGCAGCAGCTGCTGGGCGGCGTCGGCGGAATCCTCGTGCCGGGCGGCTTTGGCGACCGGGGAATCGAGGGCAAGATCACGGCTATCCGGTATGCGCGCGAAAACAAGGTGCCTTTCTTCGGCATTTGTCTCGGCATGCAGGTCGCCGTTATCGAGTTTGCGCGGAGCATGGCCGGTCTGGACGGCGCGCACAGCTCCGAGTTCCATTCGGCTACGCCGTATCCGGTCATCGACCTGCTGCCCGATCAGAAGGATATCGAAGACATGGGCGGCACGCTGCGTCTCGGTCTCTATCCTTGCAAGATCGTGCCGGGCACGCTCGCGGCCGAATGCTACGGCGAGGAGCTCATCTACGAGCGCCATCGTCACCGTTACGAATTCAACAACGAGTACCGCGATCTCATCGAGTCGACGGGTCTCAAGATCAGCGGCGCGTCCCCGGACGGCAGGCTGGTGGAGATGGTCGAGCTGCCGGGTCACCCTTGGTTCCTGTCCGTGCAGTTCCATCCGGAGTTTATCTCGCGTCCGAATCGTCCGCAGCCGCTTTTCCGCGAATTCGTCAAGGCGGCGCTGGTCGGCGCAGAATCTTGATTATTTCAACATAGGGTATTCCAGCTTCGGCAAAAGCCGGAGCTTTTTTTTGCAATTGCCAGAAGTTAGGAAGGAATTCCCGGTCGGGGCGCGAATACGGGAAGAAGGAACCAACAGGAAGAGGAGGATCATGAGGTGGCCAAGAAGAGACTGCTAATTGTGGACGATCAGATCGGCATTCGGATCTTGCTGCTAGAGGTATTCAGCGTCGAAGGTTACGAGACTTTCCAGGCGGCGAACGGACGCGCGGCGCTGGAGATCGTACGTACGCATACCCCGGATCTTGTTCTGCTGGATATGAAGATTCCCGGCATGGACGGGCTTGAGATTTTGAAAAAGATCAAGGAAATGAACCGGGACGTCAAGGTCATCATGATGACGGCCTACGGCGAGCTGGACATGATCAAGGAGGCCACCGACCTGGGTGCGCTGATGCACTTCACGAAGCCGTTCGATATCGACGAACTTCGGGTGGCCGTCAACATGCAGCTGGCGGAGGAAGGCCCGTCGCCAAGGTTCGCGGCAGGTACCTGAAGTCTGCTCGGATTATTGGAATCGGAGACCGCCGGAGACGTCCGGCGGTTTTTGCTTTTCCTGCCTGGAAGTGGGCGGTCCGGAGAAGGCAGTCATTTTACAATCCTTCTTTCATTTGTGATATAATAACGTCGCATGCAAGTCGGGCAGTAAGACAGCACACGACTTATTCAGAGCGCAGGAGGAATCACAATGCCACTCGTATCAATGAACGAATTCCTTCCCAAGGCGAAGGCGAACAAGTTCGCGGTAGGCCAATTCAACATGAACAACCTTGAATTCGCCCAAGCGATCACCGAAGCCGCCATGGAAGAAAAGTCCCCCTTCATCTTCGGCGTCAGCGAAGGCGCGTTGAAGTACATGGGCATCGAGTACACGGTTGCCATCGCGGAGGCGGCAGCGAAGAAATCCGGCCTTCCGATCGCCTTGCATCTCGACCACGGCAGCACCTTCGACATCGCCATGAAGTGTATCCGCGCAGGATTCTCCTCCGTCATGTTCGACGGTTCGCACCACCCGTACGAAGAGAACATCAAGCTGACCAAGGAAATCGTCAAAGCCGCTCACGCGATGGGCGTTTCCGTCGAAGGCGAGCTGGGCACGATCGGCGGCGTCGAGGACGACCTGAGCGTGGACGAGGCCGACGCTTCGCTGGCCAAGCCTGAAGAAGCGATCCGTTTCTACGAAGAAACCGGCGTCGACGCGCTGGCTATCGCAGTAGGCACGGCTCACGGCATGTACAAGGGCGAAGTCAAGATTCACTACGATATCATTGAAGCAGTCGTCGCCAAGATCCCTGTGCCGATCGTTCTGCACGGCGGCTCCGGCGTACCGGACGACATGATCCGCAAGGCGATTCAAGCGGGCGCCGGCAAGATCAACGTCAACACGGAAAACCAAGTGGCTTGCACCGCATCGATCCGCGAAGTGCTAGGCAAAGACGCAAACGTCATCGATCCCCGCAAGTATCTGACGCCTGCGCGCAACGCGATGAAGGCCGTCGTTCAAGAGAAGATCCGTCTTTTCGGCAGCAGCAACCAAGCCTAATCGAAGAATCGTCGCCGCAATCCGTCCCGCCGCGCCGCGGCTTGTCCGCAGCCGGAGATCCGGACGGACGGCGGCGTCTGTCTTACGTACGGACAAGACGCCTCGCCGGGCGTCTTTCCTTTCCTTCATCGAACGCGGTCGCCACGCGCCCCCGGAGTAGATGAAGCATCTACTAGGAGGACCATGCATTCATGGAAAAACTGATGATACGCGGGGGACGTCCGCTTCGCGGAACGGTCTCCATCAGCGGTGCCAAGAACAGCGCGATCGCGTTGCTTCCTGCCGCTATACTCGCCGAATCCGAGGTCAGGCTCGACAATCTGCCTCATATCAGCGACGTCGAGATTTATAAGGAATTGCTTCAGGAACTAGGCTGCCGGGTCTCGTGGCAAGAGGAGACTTTATCCATCGATCCGAGCGGCATTCAGTCGATCCCGATGCCTAACGGCCGGGTCAAGCTATTGAGAGCTTCTTATTACTTAATGGGCGCTCTGCTCGGACGCTTCGGGGAAGCCACCATCGGACTGCCGGGCGGCTGCAACTTCGAGCCGAGACCGATCGACCAGCACATCAAGGGCTTCGAAGCCCTGGGCGCAATCGTAACCAACGAACATGGAGCTATCCGCATCAAAGCTAACGAATTACGCGGAGCTAGAATATATATGGACGTCGTCAGCGTTGGCGCCACGATTAACATTATGCTGGCAGCGGCCAGAGCCAAGGGCTCCACGATTATCGAAAATGCCGCGAAGGAACCTGAGATCATCGACGTAGCCACGCTGCTCAATTCTATGGGCGCCAAGATCAAGGGCGCGGGCACCGAGACGATCCGCATCGAAGGCGTAGAGCGCATGCACGGCTGCAGACACTCCATCATTCCCGACCGCATCCAGGCCGGCACTTATATGATCATGGCCGCCGCGACGCGCGGCGACGTTCTCATCGACAACATCATTCCCAAGCACATGGAAGCACTCACCGCCAAACTTCAAGAAATGGGCGTTCACGTCTACGAGATGGACGAATCCATCCGGGTCGTCGGCCAGCAAGACTACGAGGCAGTCGACGTCAAGGCACTCGTCTATCCAGGGTTTGCCACGGATCTCCAGTCGCCGATGACAAGCCTGCTTACTCAGACGACCGGCGTCAGCATTTTGTCCGATTACGTGTACAGCAACCGGTTTAAGCATGTCCCCGAGCTTGCGCGGATGGGCGCTCAGATCCGCGTAGAAGGCCGTTCGGCGATCGTCGAAGGCAGCAAGCTTAACGCCGCTAAGGTTCGGGCATCCGACCTGCGCGCGGGAGCTGCGCTCGTCGTGGCTGCGTTGACCGTCGAAGAAGGGGTGACGGAGATCACCGGTCTGGAATACATCGATCGCGGCTACGAGAGGCTCGAAGAGCATTTGCGAGGTCTCGGCGCGGACGTATGGCGAGAAGCTTGAGCGGCGACAGCCGCTCCGGCGTTCCGCACATCCTAATATGAAGTGGGGATTGTATTGACGGATTTTAAAATGTCCGATCTTGAAGGCCTCGGCCTGACCCAGCTTTACAAGCTGGCGAAGGACCTTCAGATCGCTGGCTACAGCCAGATGATAAAAAAGGAACTCATGATCGCCATTCTGCGCGCGCAGGCCGAACGCGGCGGACACATGTTTCTCGAAGGCGTGCTGGAAGTTTTACCCGAAGGCTATGGCTTTCTCCGCCCGATCAATTATTTGCCCAGCGCGGAGGATATTTATATCTCCGCTTCCCAGATTCGCAAGTTCGACTTGCGCACCGGCGATCTCGTCTCCGGCAAATGCCGGACGCCCAAGGAAAACGAACGCTACTTCGGTTTGCTGCAGGTCAATCTCGTTAACGGCGAGACCCCCGAAGTCGCGCAAGAGAGACTTCACTTCCCGGCGTTGACGCCGCTTTTCCCGGATCAGAAACTCGTACTCGAATCGACGCCTCATCGCCTGTCTACCCGCATCATGGATCTCCTGGCTCCCGTCGGACTCGGCCAACGCGGCCTCATCGTGGCTCCTCCCAAAGCAGGCAAGACGCTTCTCCTCAAAGAGATCGCCAACAGCATCTCGACGAATCGCCCGGATATCGACTTGTTCGTGCTGCTGATCGACGAGCGGCCGGAGGAAGTCACGGATATGCAGCGTTCGGTCAAAGGCGAAGTCGTCGCCTCGACGTTCGACGAAGTGCCCGAGCACCACATCAAGGTTGCGGAGCTTGTTCTTGAGCGGGCGCGTCGTCTTGTGGAGCACAAGCGCGACGTCGTCATCCTGCTCGACAGCATTACGCGTCTGGCGCGCGCCTACAACCTCGTCGTGCCGCCATCCGGCCGTACGCTTTCGGGCGGTGTCGATCCCGCGGCATTCCATCGGCCGAAGCGTTTCTTCGGCGCCGCGCGCAACGTGGAGGAGGGCGGCAGTCTGACCATTCTGGCGACCGCGCTCGTCGAGACGGGGTCCCGGATGGACGACGTTATCTATGAAGAGTTCAAGGGAACGGGCAATATGGAGCTGCATCTCGACCGCAAGCTCGCCGAACGCCGGATTTTCCCGGCGCTCGACATTCGCCGCTCCGGCACGCGCCGCGAGGAGATGCTCCTTTCCAAGGAGGAGCTCGACAAGGTATGGACGCTGCGCAAGAGCATGAACGACTCGATCGAGTTCGTGGATCAGTTCCTGCGCAAGCTGGGCGGCACGAAGACCAACGTGGAGTTTCTGGCCGTCCTGGACAATGCAGCGAATACGCCGGGGCGCGGCCCGCTGCGTCCGGGACAGACCGGAGGCACGACAACTTCCGGCTCTTCCGGCAGCGCGGCTTCGAGCGGTTCGCCGGCTAGCGGCAGCTCCGCCTCCGCTAGCTCTTCTTCCGGCAGCGCGGCTTCGGGAACCGGGGCGGGCTACGGCTCCGCTTCGTCCGGATCGACCGGCGGTTCGCGTTATTCCGGGGCCTCAGGCTCCCGGCCGCTGTCGCAGTCCCGTCCGGGCAGCTACAATGCAGGGCCGCGCGGCGGCAGCTATTCAAGCAGCCGTCCGACCTACTCGAACGGCACGTCCTCTTATGGAGGGCGTCCAAACGCCACTTCGCCGTCCGCCGGCGGCAGTTCGCCGGCATCGCAGATGCCGTCTTCGCCTGCGGGATCATCGTCGATGGGCGCAGGGGCCGGGAACCCGCCGAGCGTAGCCCCGGGAACGGGCAACGGTACGCCGATCGCGCCTTCGGCTGCGACGAACCCGAACGTCGGGAACGCGGGCGCAGGCACGACCTCGACAACGGGGGGCGGCGTGCCACCGGCGGGAGCGGCGCCTCGTACGAGCGCGTCATCCAGAACAGGGGGCACGTCGTCGTCGGCATCTTCGGCGGCGAGGTCTTCGGCGCGGCCGACCGCTTCTTCGCCGGGAGCGGCAGCTCGTACTTCGAGGCCGGCGTCCGGCAGCACTTCCGCGGCATCCAGCCGACCGTCATCAAGCGGCGCCGACGCCGCTTCGGGGGCTGCGCGGTCCAATGCGACTGCTGCGCCGACGGGATCTACACCGGCCGCGGCAACGCAGGCATCGACGGCACCGGCCGCCACGCCAAGCGCAGCAGCGCCATCGGCATCTGCCCCGGCTGCCGCGCCGAGCGCAGCGACGCCGGCAGCATCCGCGCCGGCCGCCGCGCCAAGCGCAGCAGCGCCTGAGGCGCCGGCAACCGGCGGCGACACGCCGGCTCCCGCGAAGCGCACGCGCGCTCTGTCTTCGACGCCGCGCGGCACTACCCGCGGCAGCCGCGCTGCCAAGGCAGCGGCCGAAGACGCGCCTGCCGCGCAGGCGCCAGAGTCGGCCGCAGCGCCGCAGGCGTCGGAGCCGGCTGCAGCGCCGCCAGCCGCGGCCAAGCCGCGCACGCGCGCTTCCGCCGCGGGCGCCAAGACTAGCGCTCGCGCCGCCAAGGCGGCGGACAGCGCCACGGGCGATACGCTCGCGACGCCTGCTCCAGCCGCGCCTGCTGCGCCCGCGGACGCCGAAGCCCCTGCGGCCAAGGCGCCCCGTCAGCGGCGCACGACCAAGAACAATCCGGCGGGCGAATAAGCCCGCCCAAGCCATACAGGACGCGCCCGGCATCTTCCGGGCGCGTCCAAGTCACGAAAGGAGCTATACGCCATGTACCTGGTTTACGCCGACGAGCACGGCAATGTATACGATCACGATAAACTTCATGCCGTTGCGCGGAGCGGCGACAGGCTGGTCGAGCTGCTTGAAGACGAATTGATTCCGCTCCCCGCCGGGGCTACGCTGGTCGGCTTGCCGCATACGCGCGCGATCGGGATGAATCCCAAGACCGGCGAGATGAAGGCTTTGCCTGCGGGCAGCCAGGCGGTCGGGGCATTGCTGCCCCAAGGCTTCACGCGCTTTTATGTTCCGGGTTACACCAAGACGGACAAGAAGCAGATGTTTCCCTTGTTCGGATACACGGCGGTTGTCTGGAAGGACGGCGAATTCTACGTGGCGGCTGCCGCCACGGACGATCCCGAACCTTGGAATCCTGACAATTGCGACCGCAAGGAGCTGAAGGTCGAGGTGGACAGGCTGCTTGCCGCCTATCCGGACAATCGGCTGTACCAGCACTTGTCTCATTGCGCGCTCGGCTACGAATGCCTGACATCGTCCAACACGTTCCTCCAGCGCCTTGAGGGAGCCGTACCGGTATCGTTCGCCTGCAATGCCGGGTGCTTCGGCTGCATCTCCGAACAGCCTGACGACAGCGGCTTCGTGTCCCCGCAGACGCGTCTCAAGTTCAAGCCGACGACGGACGAAGTCGTCGACATCATGCTCGAGCATTTGAAAAAGCCCGACACGATCATCAGCTTCGGCCAAGGCTGCGAGGGCGAGCCCTCGACGCAGGCCAAGACGATCATCGAAGCGATTAAAAAAGTGCGCGAGCGCACGTCGAACGGCTATATCAACATTAATACGAATGCCGGGCTCAGCGACCATCTGAGAGCCATCACCGATGCGGGACTCGATCTGATGCGGGTCAGCACGATCAGCGCGATCGACGAGCACTACAACGCTTACTACAAGCCGCGGGGGTACACGCTCGCCAACGTAGAAAAGACGATGAAGTATGCGGAAAGCCAAGGCGTCTACACCTCGATCAACTATTTAATTTTCCCGGGCGTCACGGACCGCGAAGAAGAGATCGAGGCCATGATCGAGTTCGCGCGCCGGACCAAGCTCAAGCTTATCCAGATGCGCAACCTGAACATCGATCCCGACGCCTACCTGAACCTTATTCCGAAGGCCAAGGGCGAAATTTACGGCATGAAGACGCTGCTCGAGATCTTCCGCGAGGAGCTGCCGGACGTCGTTATCGGCTCCTATACGCATATCCCGCCATCGCGGAAAAATCGGGTCGCCGCACGCGTTTGAAGTTGGCGTATGACCCCCATTGCGGGACGCGTGCATCGGTGATATAATGTGCGAGTATGTCCATTAACTCTGGAGCCGCATGTGTTCCAGGGCAGAAGAGGTGAATTCTAAGATGAAAGAAGCCATCCACCCGAAGTACTCCGTCACGACGGCTACGTGCGCTTGCGGCAACACGTTTGAGACCGGTTCGGTTCGCCCGAACATCAAGGTCGAAATCTGCTCCGCGTGCCATCCGTTCTTCACCGGCAAGCAGAAGTTCCTGGACGCCGGCGGCCGGATCGACAAGTTCAAGAAGAAGTACGGCATCTAATTCAAGCCGTATAACCACGAATAGAGCGCAGCCTCCCTCCGCATCCTAACGGATACGAAGGGAGGTTTTTTTCATGATTAAGCCAACGGGGATCCGCCTTAATATGCTGCTGGCTGCCGCGTTGCTCGCGGCTGCGCTTCCGATCGCCGGTTGCGGCGCTTCGGGCGGCTCGAATAGCAGCTCCATCAAGCAGCAAAGCTACGCAGACGACGGCCTGCTCGGGAGGACGAGCAGTTACCCGCGCATTCCGGGACGCCACATGGCGCTCAATTACGACAACGACTACAAGATGATGTCGACGACGATTCAAAACCTGAACGGCGTGGCCGGTTCGCAGGTTACCTTCAACGGCGCCGACGCTTACGTGACCGTCAAGCTGAAGCCGGGGCTTGACGCGCAGCAACGGCAGACGGTGGAGAGTCAGGCGACGACCGTGCTTCGCTTCAATTTTCCGAGATATAACATTCACGTTCGAACGGTCGGAGGCCGCTAATATCGGCATTCGTCGGCCAGGGAACGATTCCCGCGAAACGTTATGCCGGAGTGAGTTGCGCCTGACGACGATATTCGTTATACTAGGTCATGCCGTGCTAGATGGGGAGGTAGCGGTGCCCTGTCACTCGCAATCCGCTATAGCGAGATCGAATTCCTGTTTGAGGTCATGCCACGCAGTTCCGGCTTCGTCCCGGCGCGTTGATCGCAGGGTCCTTCGCGAGGGACGCCCATGAACCCGGTCAGGTCCGGAAGGAAGCAGCCGTAAGTGGTCACGTTCTTGTGCTGAAGGGTAGCCTTTCGGGAGCGTACGAACGAAGTACGGCTGGATGGTATCGATCGAGGGCAGGTGCACGGTCCTTCATTCGATGACGATTTTCATATCTCAATATCAACACACCTCAGCGTAGACAGAGCTGCGCCGGGGTGTGTTTTTTTATTTTCTGCGTAAGCGTATTCCAACGCGAGAGGGCGGGCGGCGCGAGCGGTTAAGGTGTCAGAGCGGAGGGGAAGCATGGGGGACAAGGGGCAGCAGCAGGGAGCGGTGAGAGCGGTCGCGCAGTGGCGGGGAGATTCCCGCGCGCGCCGGGATCACTTCGTGCGATTGTTCGCGAATCGGATGCTGGCTGACGAATGGACGGGCGTCTTGCTCGTCGATGCCGATTTTCGGATCGTCGAGGCGAATCCGATGGCGGGGGACATATTCGGCGGAGACCGGTCCGCGTGGGCCGGGCAGCCGGCGGACGTTTGGGCCGAGACGCTGGGGTTGCCGCTGCCCTTCGGCCGGTCTCTTCTTCAGGGAGAAGCTTTCCGCAACCGCCGGCTGGCTTGGACCAAAGAAGGGGCGGCCCGGGAAGTCGTCGTCGACGGGGATGCGCTTGTCTCCGGCGGAGAGGTGATCGGAGCCTATCTGCTTTTCCACGACGTCACGCCCTGGATGATGCTCGAGGAGCAGGTGCGCCGTTCGGACCGGCTCAAGATGATCGGACAAGTCGCGGCGGGAACCGCGCACGAGATTCGCAATCCGCTCACGGCGATTAAGGGCTTCGTCCAATTGATGAAAAAGTCCTTCGACGAGCGCCGGATGGCCAAGGAGCAGGAGTATGCGCATATCGTGCTGTCCGAGCTGGATCGCGTGCAGGAGCTGGTAGGCGAATTCTTGCTGCTCGGCAAGTCGAAGGAGACCAAGTTATCGTCGATGCGTCTCGGCTACGTGATGCGCGAGATGATGCCGATGCTCCGCAATGAAGCCACTCTACACGACATCGTCCTTTTGTATGAGACTAAGCCTGATCTGCCGCCTGTGCTCGCCGACAAAGAGATGCTCAAGCAGGTCATTCTGAATTTGGGCAAAAATGCGATCGAGGCCATGGGAAAGGGCGGCCGTCTGCTCATTCGCGAGCGGCACGGCAGTCCCTCGATTCCCGGATTCGTCGCCATCGAGGTGTGCGATTCGGGGCCGGGCATTCCCAAAGCCGCGTTAGACCGCATATTCGACCCCTTTTATACGACGAAGGAAAGCGGAACGGGGCTCGGTCTGTCCATTTGTCAACGGATCGTTCACGATTTGGGCGGGAGGATCGCGGTCTCTTCCTCGGAAGCCGGCACGGTGTTCACCGTTCTGATCCCTTGCGCCGCTTCCGGTACCGGAAGCCATGCATCCGGCGGTGGAGCGTTTCCCCGCGATGATGTATAATAAATAGCAATACACCACAGGCAGGAGCGACTTGGAATGGCCCATATGGCATTGTACCGTGCCTGGCGTCCCCAGACGTTCAAGGACATGGTCGGGCAGCAACATATCGTCCAGACGCTGCAGAACGCCATCCGGGAAGACCGGCTGTCTCATGCATATCTTTTCAGCGGTCCGAGGGGAACCGGCAAGACGACGGCGGCCAAGGTTCTGGCCAAGGCCGTTAACTGCGAGCGCGGCCCAGCGACGGAGCCTTGCAACGAATGCGACGCCTGCCGGCGGATTACGTCCGGCGCGGTGATGGATGTCGTCGAGATCGACGCCGCCTCCAATCGGGGCGTCGAGGAGATTCGCGACATCCGCGACAAAGTAAAGTACGCGCCGACAGAGGTTCGGCGCAAAGTGTATATTATCGACGAAGTGCACATGCTGACGACAGAGGCCTTTAACGCCCTGCTCAAGACGCTCGAGGAGCCGCCGGCGCACGTGATGTTCATCCTGGCGACGACCGAATCGCATCGTCTGCCCGCGACGATCATCTCGCGGTGTCAGCGCTTCGAGTTCCGCCGTGTGCCGCTATCGGAGCAGGTCGAGCGGCTGCGCGAGATCTCCGGCGAGGAAGGCATTGCGGCCGAACCGGATGCGCTGGGCTATATTGCCAGGCTGTCCGACGGCGGGATGCGCGACGCGGTAAGCCTGCTCGATCAGATCGCCTCGTTCACGGGCGGAGAGGTCACGCTTCAAGGCGCCGTCGACGCGACGGGCGGACTGCCGGCCGATCAGTTCGTGCGCATGGCGACCGCGATCAGGGACCAGGATGCCGCCGCGGCGCTTCGCGAGATCGACGAGATGATGCAAGCCGGCAAGAGCGCGGACAAGTGTCTCGAGCAACTGATGCATTATTTCCGCGACATGCTGCTGGCGCAGTTGGCTCCGGATGCCGAGGGGGCGACGGGCCGTGCCGGAGATCCGGCGGCGCTTGCGCAGGCGGCATCCGGCTTCAGCCGGGAGCGGCTGTTCGCCGTCATCGACCATTTGAACCGCTATCAGACGGAGATGAAGTACGCGGCGCATCCGCAGACGATGTTCGAGATCGCGCTGCTCAAGCTATGCTCGGACGGCGGCGCAACCGCCGCCGGCGGACAAGCGGGGGCCGCTTCGGCTCCTCCCGCCTCCGCCGGCGCAGACCTGCAGCGCCTTCAGCAGCAGGTTGCCGGCCTCGAGCGCAAGCTCGCGGAGCTGGCGCGCACAGGCGTGCCGGCCGGGGCCGCGGGTACCGGCGGTCCTGGCGACGCCGGCGGCAACCGCGTCAGCGGAGCCGGCACGGCTCGCGGCTCCGCAGGGGCCGCGGCGTCGGGGGCGGCCAAGGCGCCGCTCCGCGCGCGCGTCAAGGTCGACCCGTTCCTTGCGGTCAAGGGTTCGCCGGACGTGCTGCAGGCGCTTGGCAAGTGGCCGCAGGCCATGCAGCGGGTCAAGGAAGAGCGCGTGACCGTGCACGCCTGGCTGGTCGACGGAGAACCGGTGTCTTATGCGGACGATACGGTGCTCGTCGCCTTCCGCAACTCGATCCACCGCGAGACGACGGAGAAGCCCGCCAACAGGCAGGTAATCGAAGGCGTGCTCAGCGCGGTGCTCGGCAGACCTACTCAACTTGCTACGCTCCTTCAGAAGGAATGGCAGGAAGCGTTAGCCTCCGCGGACGCCTCCGGAGCGGGCAGAGAAGAACCCGAAGTGCTGCAGCTCGTGCCGGACGACGGCGCAGGGCCGCAGAGCGAGCCGTTGATCGACGAGGCGCTTCGGCTTTTCGGAGAAGAATTGGTTGTCATTAGAGAAGACTGAGGAGGAATATAAGATGAACAACATGAACCAAATGATGAAGCAAGTGAAGAAGATGCAGGAGCAAATGCTGAAGGCCCAGGAGGCGCTCGGCGACAAGACGATTGATGGTACGGCCGGCGGCGGTGTCGTGACGGTATCCATGAACGGCCATAAAAAGCTGTTGAACGTGACGATCAAGCCTGAAGCGGTCGATCCCGAGGACGTCGAGATGCTGCAGGATCTGGTGCTGACCGCCGTCAACGACGCCCTGACCAAGGCGGACGAGTTGGCGAACGCAGACATGGGCAAGTATACGGGCGGAATGAAGATTCCGGGCTTGTTCTAAGCGAGGCGTCTGACTCTTGTTCTATCCTGAACCGATCGCCAAGCTGATCGAGTCCTTCTCCCGCCTGCCGGGCATCGGCCCCAAGACGGCGGCCCGGCTTGCGTTCCACGTGCTTCGGATGAAGGAAGAGGATACGATCGATTTTGCGAAGGCGCTGGTCAGCGTCAAGCGCAATCTGACTTATTGCTCGATTTGCTGCAACATAACGGATACGGACCCCTGCCGGATTTGCTCCGACAAGACCCGCGATCCGTCCGCGATTTGCGTCGTACAGGAGCCCAAGGATCTCGTCGCCATGGAGCGCACGCGCGAGTTCGCAGGCTATTACCACGTGCTGCACGGGGCGATCTCGCCAATGGACGGCGTGGGTCCCGACGATATTCGCATCAAAGAGCTCGTGCAGCGCCTCAGCGACGAACGCGTGCAGGAGCTGATTCTGGCGACCAATGCCAACATCGAGGGAGAAGCAACCGCGATGTACCTGTCGAGATTGGTGAAGCCTTTTGGCATCAAGGTTACGCGTATCGCGCACGGGCTTCCGGTTGGGGGAGACTTGGAGTACGCGGACGAAGTGACGCTCTCTAAGGCGCTCGAAGGGCGTCGCGAACTTTTCTGACGTCTCTACTTGTCTTAAGAATCTCAATCCATATATTTACCGAAAAGCGCCCTAGGGCGCTTTTTTCTATGCCTGCCTGATTCTGAATGCCGATTCTGTGACATATAAATGGTATCGGGTTGTCCCTTGCGGGCGCTTGACCACACAGGAGAGGGAGCGGTGAGCAATGCTGAAGGGGAGACGGGAGAGGTTGGCGGCGCAGCAGCGCAAGTCCGAACGGGAACGGCTCGTGGACGAGGTTCGTCTGGCCGAGGCGGAATGGAGACAGGCGTGCGTGCGATTTGACGATGCGCTCGGAGCGGACCAAGTCGACTATGCCATCTATCTGCTTGAGGCTGCCGAGCAGAAGCTCGATATGACGCTACGGCGCGCGCGCATGCACTGGCATGCGGACCTGGCCGCGCAACTGCCTGAGTTTAGCATGGAATCTGCTGTAGTCGGGAGCGAGGGCGCATGAAGACGATATGGCTCATCGTGCTGATCGTCTCTACGGCCTCCCTGCTGCTGCTTCTATTGCGAAGGAGCGCGCCGGGAGGCTGGCTTTTGAGGTTTGGAACCCATATGGGGCTGGCTGCCTTTGCGATCTATGCGCTCAATTTTTCGGGTTGGATCAGCGGATGGCACGTGCCCTTGAATCCGGCGACGATCGGTGCAGTGACGCTGCTCGGACTGCCTGGCGTCGCGCTCGTACTCGGTCTGCAACACATGCTCGTCATTTAAATGCAAAAATAATCGAGAAACGCATTGACGAGCTATGCTTAGATATGTTAAATTAATTCTCGCGCCTAAGAGCGGCGGCCAAGCGGCCGTCGGGAAGAAAGCAAAATTCCAGAAATTGTGGGTTGCAATGGATTAGGCGAGTGTGATATATTATTCAAGTCGCCGCTGAGAGGCCGCCGAGAACGAGGCCGAGAGCGAAGACAAGATTGCTCCTTGAAAACTGAACATCGAGCGTTAAAACAAACGGACGCTGAAGCCTTTCGGGGCTGAAGCAAAAGTTATACCAGCATTGAATTGAGCAAGTCGAACTACCCTTTATGGAGAGTTTGATCCTGGCTCAGGACGAACGCTGGCGGCGTGCCTAATACATGCAAGTCGAGCGGATCTCTGATGGAGCTTGCTCCTGAAGAGGTTAGCGGCGGACGGGTGAGTAACACGTAGGCAACCTGCCCTGAAGACCGGGATAACATTCGGAAACGAATGCTAAGACCGGATAGGCAACGAGATCGCATGGTCTTGTTGAGAAACACGGTGCAAG